>JBFWLP010000025.1:0-36233 GCA_050252075.1 Burkholderiaceae bacterium
ATGGATCGTCTGCAGAAATTTCCGTGGTAGGAAACGATGGGATCGTTGGGGTTCCCGTACTTATGGGGGGTATCAGCACGCTTAGTCGCGCAGTTGTTCAAAGTGCGGGGGCTGCGTATCGATTAACTGCAATTTGTTTGAGAAATGAGTTCCAGATCCATGGCCCGCTGACGCACTTGCTGCTGAAGTACACACAATCGTTATTTACCCAGATGTCCCAGACCGCCGTTTGCAACCGGCATCATTCCATTGATCAGCAATTGTGCAGGTGGCTGCTGATGTCTCTTGATCGACTGAACTCAAACAGCCTGATTATGACGCACGAACTTATTGCCAACATGCTGGGAGTTCGCCGCGAAGGAGTTACAGAAGCTGCCGGTAAGTTGCAGAAACTAGGCGTTATTGAATACTCGCGAGGACATATTACTGTGCTGGATCGCCCGAAGCTTGAGCGATTAAGTTGTGAGTGTTATGCCGTCGTCGTGAAAGAATCCCTGAGGCTTCAGCCGTACCTGAAAAATCGGTAGGCATTCAGTGATGCTATTTGAGTCGCCTATCGGCTTTCACCGGCCTTGCGCCACTGATCTTTCCAGCGATGCTCTCCCACTTGGCCACATAGTGCGAACTGAGGCCATGCGCCAAGCGGGTTACTGGGAACCGTGCTGTTTGTGTTGCTTATCATGCGATTGCTGGGGAAGCTTTAATAGCCGCCGACTTCGTGCCCGACAACGCCGCCAACTGCGGCACCGCCCACGGTACCCAATGCACTGCCCCCGGTTAGTGCTGCGCCACCAACGGCGCCGACCCCCGCTCCAATGGCTGTGCTTTTGCCTTGCTCGGACATACCCGAGCATCCGCTGAGCGCAAAGATTACGAGAGCGGAAATAAATAGATATTTACTTGATTTCATGACAGATCCTTTGAGTTAACTACATCCCGACGCTTCGGATTAGTTAAATCTACGCGCCGCTGTTGGCTCAGTCTGTCTGTTGCACCACATATAGCCCGACCCGTGTGATTTGCCTTAGGCCGGGGAATAGTGATCGAGTGAATGCTTATCCTGAAGGGTAGGGCGTGGGAGTAACCCGGCAATCAGTTCGCCAGCGAGCAATGCCCGCCACTGGCCGCCTGGCCCGAGCCGGCGGCAATAAGTGGGGGTTCATTGCGCAGGTCAACGGAGGGCGAGGCCGACCAGTCCCAGCCCAGGAAGGCCAGCATGGCCAGCCAGAACACCCACTGAAGGCGTTTTGTTGTGCTCATGTATCTCTCCTAGAAGCCGTAGTGCCGGCGCACGCGCACGCCGATCATGGTGCCCATGAAGGCCAGCGGCACCCAGATCCAGCCGTGCAGGCTGCCGGTGGAAATGCCGCTGAGCATGGCGCCAATGTTGCAGCCAAATGCCAGGCGTGAGCTGTAGCCCATAAGAAAGCCGGCGATCAGGCCTACCACCCACTGTCGGCTGGTCAGTGCTTTGGCGATGCCCGATGCACGCGAAGATACCCAAAGGGCCCCGCCCAGAATACCGATGTTGGTAATGGATGTAATGTCCATCAGCACGGTTTGGGTCAGGCGTTGGGCATTGCCTTCCTGGCTCCAGAATGCGTTGGTCGCCGGATCAAAAATGCCCATAGCTACTGCGCCTTTGGCGGCCCATAATCCGAAGCCGTACACGACCCCCCAGGGCTGGCCCGCAAACAGCAAGTTCAATGATGCCAGCACGGCCAGTGCAACCGCACCTGCCACCCAGGTCTTCTGGAACCAGGTTTTTCCCGGTCCCACCCATACGCGGATGGCGGCCGCCACGATCAGCAACAAACCCAGCGTGAGCAGAACTGCTACGGTGACCCCGAAGTTTTCGGTAAAGCTGACCGGCGGTAGCTGGCCAAGCGACAGCCAGCGGTCGATGTGTGCCGAACCCAGGAAACTGCCGATGGCGAACAAGGGCAGAATTCCCATGTTCAAAGGCACACCCAGGCCGGCCTTGTACAAGGTGCCCGAGCCGCAGCCGTCGGCAATCTGCATGGTCAGACCGAACACAAAAGCGCCGATCAGCAGACTGACACTGGGTGGCCCCAATGCGGCCTGAAGTTCCGGGAATGCGCCCAGCATGGGCAAGGCAACGATACTGGCCAGTGCCAGCAATACCAGCTGGCCCGTCACCCCGCGCGGGTCGCGCTGTTCGATCAGCTGGCGCCATCCCGTGGTGAAACCAAAGCGTGCGCCCGCCAGCGCCGCGCCCATTCCTATTCCCACCAGGAAAAGTACCGCCTGGCGCACAGAAACCGACAGTACCAGAAAGAGAAAAAAAGCGGCCAGTGCGGCCGCAAGAGGCAAGCGCTTCATGGGGTGTCAGTTGAATGTTTTGGCAAACCAGATCTGGGTGTCGATCCACAATTGCTTGGCCCGATTGGGGACATTGGCCATGGGTAGCCCGTTCGGGTCTTGCGACCACTCGGCCATGGAGCCGGCATACAGTTTTACGTCTTTCTGCCCCAGCACTTCCGACATGGCGAACCAGTTGGTGGCGGCCCAGTGTCCGGTATTGCAGAATGATACGGTTTCCCGGGACGGATCAATGGGGCTGGAGGACGCGATCTCGCGGGCTTTTTCAGGCGCCACGAATACCGAGCTGCCCGGTGCAAACCATTTGTCATGCTGGAAATTTACGGCGCCGGGCAGCGTGCCCGGCACGGTGGCCGTGGGTGCCCGGGTGTCGCCGTTGAAAAAGGCGGCCGGGCGTGCATCGATCAGTAAGGAATCGCCTGAATCCAGCCGTTTCTGAACCTCTTCTTTGGTGGCAATCAGCGTGTGATCCAGTGATGGCTGGTAACGGGTGGCAACCACGCTAACCGGCTGGGCATTCTGAGCCAGTCGTTGCTGGGCCCAGGCTTTCATTCCGCCATTGAGCACGGAAAGTTCTTTCAGGCCAAGCACTTTCAGTGTCCAGTACACGCGGGCGGATGCTCCGAAATCAGTGGCATCGGCGCCACTGGACACCACCACGGCATGAACCGTGGGGTCAAGCCCCAGGCTTTGTACCAGTTTTGTCAGCTCGGGCAAGGGGGGAAGTTCTCCGGGGCTGTTGGCGGGGCCGCGCCATTTGCCGTAAGGCGCATTGACTGCACCGGGAATGTGATTGTCGGCATACGATTTTGCGTCGCGAATATCAATAACACGTACTGCGGGATCACCCTGCAAAGCCTGCAGCTCGGCGGGCGTTAGCAAGGGGGGCGCGGCGACTGCCGAAGCAGACACCAGCAGGCCGGACAAAAGGGCGATAAATTTTTTCATGGCGGGCACCCACGTAACAGGTAAGACAGGAAGCCTATTGTGCGTCGCACTGCTGTCACAACGAACTACATTGTTCTTTTCTCTTTATCTCTTTTTGCTATATAGGGTGGGGTTTGCTCTAAGCGATGGCGTCGTATGAGCTCATGGCAGGTGTTGAGCGAGCGGCCTGCCGTCCATGGGTTATGATGGAAGGCCAAGTAAGTTTGCCTGCGTAGGGTGAGCAAGCAAATCAGCGTCTTATATGATAGTGATCTACGGGGAACGTAGCCGACCCGTTTCAACAAGCAGACCCATGTAAGTTCTCTTCCTCTCTTCCTGCCACTGATATGTCCTTCGGGCATGTCCAGCGCTTTACCCGCCAGCCACCATGAGTGCGCGCGGCTTTCTTTCTTTACTTTCGTTTCCTGCGGCCGTTCATTCGCATCCGCCGGCTTTTCCTATGCAACTTAAAAGAATTCAAGAAGACTGGTTTTCCAATATCCGGGGCGACCTTCTGGCGGGTATCGTTGTCGCACTCGCCCTGATTCCCGAGGCGATTGCCTTTTCTATCATTGCGGGTGTTGATCCTAAAGTGGGTCTATACGCCTCGTTTTGTATTGCGGTGGTTATTGCGTTTGCCGGTGGTCGCCCCGGCATGATTTCGGCCGCAACCGGTGCCATGGCGCTTGTCATGGTCACCTTGGTGAAGGAGCATGGCCTGCAGTATCTGCTGGCCGCCACCCTTCTGACCGGTGTCCTGCAGATTCTTGCCGGAGTCTTGCACCTGGGTGTGCTGATGCGCTTTGTGTCGAAATCGGTGGTGACGGGTTTTGTGAATGCGTTGGCCATCCTGATTTTTCTGGCGCAATTGCCGGAACTGATCAACGTAAGCTGGGTGGTGTATGCCATGACGGCTGCCGGCCTGGGCATCATTTACTTGTTCCCCTACATAACCCGTTCGGTGCCCTCGCCGTTGGTATGTATTGTGGTGTTGACGGCTGTTGCGATCATGCTCGATCTGGATATCCGTACCGTGGGGCACATGGGAGAACTACCCGACAGCCTGCCCGTGTTCCTGCTGCCCGACATTCCGCTTACCTTCGAAACCCTGCAAATCATTTTCCCCTATGCCGCCACGCTTGCTGTGGTGGGGTTGCTCGAATCGATGATGACAGCGCAGATTGTGGATGAACTGACGGACACTTCCAGCAACAAGAACCGGGAGTGTGCCGGGCAGGGCGTTGCCAATATCGCCTCGGGCTTCATGGGTGGCATGGCGGGGTGCGCCATGATCGGGCAGTCGGTTATTAACGTCAAATCGGGTGGGCGAGGGCGGCTCTCAACTTTAACGGCGGGCATTGTGCTGCTCATTATGGTGGTGTTTCTTGGTGCCTGGGTGAAGCAGATTCCCATGGCCGCACTGGTGGCTGTCATGATCATGGTGTCTATAGGGACATTCAGCTGGTCGTCGTTGCGTGATCTTGCCCGCCACCCTAAAACCTCCAGTGTGGTAATGGTGGCGACAGTGATTGTTACCGTGTCCACTCACGATCTGGCCAAGGGTGTGCTGGTGGGTGTACTGCTTAGCGGTATTTTCTTTGCCCATAAAGTGGGCCGGGTATTTCGCGTTACCTCATCCACCCTGGATGACGGTCGCACCCGCACCTATAACGTGGTGGGCCAGGTGTTCTTTGCCTCGGCGGAAAAGTTTCAGGCATCATTTGACTTCAAAGAGGTGATCGAGAAAGTGTGCATTGATCTGAACCGTGCGCGGTTCTGGGACATTACCGCGGTGAGCGCACTCGATGCTGTGATTTTGAAATTCCGCCGCGAGGGTACCGAGGTGGAAGTGATCGGGCTGGATGAGGCAAGCACGACGCTCGTGGACCGGTTCGCGGTGCACGACAAGCCCGGGGCCATAGACAAGCTGATGGGCCATTGAGAACAGGAGACGGCAATGACCAAGGTATATGCATGCATTGATGGCGCGGGCCAGACCGAGGCGGTGTGCGATTATGGCATCTGGGCAGCGCGGCGGCTGGGCGTCACTCTTGAGTTCCTGCACGTGCTTGATCGCGAGCCCGAGAAGGCCGCCGTCAGTGATTTCAGCGGGAACCTGGAGCTGGATGCGCAGAAGCAACTGCTGTCGAAGCTGGCCGACCTGGACGAGCAGCGCAGCAAGCTGGCCCAGGAGCACGGACGGCAGATTCTGGATGCCGCCCGTCGGCGCGCAACAGATGCGGGCCTGCATAGCGTGGAAACCCGCCAACGGCACGGCTCGCTGGTGGAAGCCGCGCTGGACGTTCAGCCCGAGGCCCGCCTGTACGTACTGGGCCAGCACCCGCCGGCCGGAAACCAGGCTAAATGGTATCTGGACCTGAGCGGCGAGAAGGTGGTTCGCACGCTGCAGCGCCCAGTGCTTATTACCACAGCCGCATTTCATACGCCCGGGCGCTTCATGATTGCGTTCGATGGCAGCGCCACGGGCCGCAAGATGGTGCAGACGGTGGCCGGCAGCCCGTTGCTCAAAGGTATGGAATGCCACATCGTGATGGTGGCCGACGACACGCCCAAGCATCAGCACGACCTGGGCTGGGCCCGCGACGTGATGGCCGAGGCCGGGTTTTCAGTGACCACACAGCTTTGTCAGGGTAACGCCGATGGTGTGCTGCGCGATTATGTGGGCGCCAACGGCATGGATCTGCTGGTGATGGGTGCTTACGGTCATTCGCGTATACGCGAGCTGATCGTGGGCAGCACTACCACCACTCTGTTGCGTGCCAGCCCGGTACCGGTATTGGTCATGCGCTGAGCGGTCCTGAATTACGCCGGCCCGGTCACGTTTCCCCGTCGGGGCATCAGCGTGGTGTGGGCCGGTGGGCGAATCGGCCCTGGATGATCTGCACTGGGGACGCTTTGGCTATTTGGCTCCTGTGGTCTGGGGGGCTGTAAGTTTAACCGTTGTTCTCGCAGGGGCTGGTGAATGCGGGCGCTGACGGCGCCCACGCCCACGCCTATCCACCACACCAGGGTGTAGTCGCCAAAGGCGTCGTACAGCGAGCCGCCGAGCATGACGCCCAGAAAGCTTCCCAACTGGTGGCTGAAGAACACAATGCCATAGAGCGTGCCCATGTAGCGAAGCCCGTAGATCTGTGCCACCAGGCCCGAGGTAAGGGGCACGGTGGCCAGCCACAAGGTGCCCATCAGTGCCGAGAACAGCAAAATGCTGCCGGGGGTGACGGGGGTAAGAATGAACCAGCCGGCCACGACGGTACGGGCGGCATAGACCGATGCCAGCAGATACTTTTTGGAATAGCGCTTGCCCAGCCATCCGGCGGCCAGCGTGCCGGCGATGTTGGCCAGGCCGATGACGGAAATGGCCACGGCGCCAAGCGCCGAGGTGGTTTGCACGCCCATGGAGTGCAGCAGGCTGCCTGGCTGAATGGGGCCGCACAGCTCGGTCACGAAGGCGGGGAAATGGGCGGTGATGAACCCGAGCTGGTAGCCGCACGAGAAAAAGCCAAGAAAGATCAGGGCAAAGGTGGGGTCTTTAAGCGCTTTGGCCAGCACATGGCCCATGCGTTCGTGCGCCAGCAGCGGTGCGCTGGGGGCGGGGGGCGCTTTGATCATGGGCAGCACGCCCAGCGCGGCCACGATGGCGGCGGCAAATACCAGGAATACGGACTGCCAGGGCATGCTGGCCAGCAGCCATTCGGCAAGGGGCGGGCCAAACACCTGGCCGGCCGATCCGGCGGCGGTGGCGATGGCCAGTGACATGGAGCGGTTCTCGTCGGAACTGGCCCGGCCGACCACCGCGAGAATCACGCCGAAGCCGGTGCCGGCGATGCCAAAGCCGACCAGAATTTCCAGCAGCTGATGGGCCTGGGGAGTGACCGCGGCAGAGGACAGCACCAGGCCGACGGCGTAGGCCAGTACCCCCAGCACAATGGCGCGCCTGTCGCCGAAGCGTTCGGCGATGGCGCTGAAGAAGGGCTGGCCAAAGCCCCAGGCCAGGTTCTGCAAGGCGATGGCCAGCGAGAACTCGGCGCGTGGCCAGTTGAATTCCTGGGCGATAGGCAGCTGAAACACGCCGAATGCGGCGCGAATGGCAAAGCTGACCATAATGATCAGGCAGCCTGCAATGAGCACCGGCGTGACAATGCCGGTACGCGAGTGGTTTTGCATGATGATTCCGGAGGGTTTGTTCTTGATCTTGGTAATGCGTATCGGGGTGATCCATCGGTTCAGGGGTGATCAGTGACAGCCCATGTGCTTTCGATACATTTCAGGGTTGTGGCCTTCAGGAATATTTGCACATGGGTCAACGGTATAGCCGCGCAGCACGTTGTAGCGCTGGATTTGTTCCGCGGTCAGGAACTGCAGGGTTTGGTAGTGACGGGACAGATGAATGAATCGGAGTTCAGCACGTACTCGTTCGGCGTCTGCCAACAGCCGGCGAAGCGCAGTTTCGTTTACGTTTCCAGAGGAAAATGCCGCTTCGATTGCCGCCTCGGCCGCAATAAGTTGTTCACCCACGGGTATCGCTTCCTGCTGCATGGCATGGAACAGTGCCTGAGTCTTTTTGATTTGTTCGGGTGCCAGGGGAATTTGATCTTGAAGCTCAAGCAGGTGAGCCGGGCCTGGAACACCGTTCAGCTCGGCAGGTAGCGCCAACCCCCAACCACCGCCGCGACGAAGCTCCTGGATGTCGGCGTCCGACAGAGACTTGATTGCACGGTTCTGCATGCCGGCATAACTGCTGTGTGCAGCATGGTTATGCTGGGCGATTGCAACCGATGTGGCGAGTGACAGGCTTAAAAGAAGCAAGAGCTTCGGCAGTTTCATGGCTGTGCTAAACGGTTAACGAAATTTGGTTAACGAAATTGATCCTGAATTATCGTCAACTCAGGGCATTTATGCCAGCTCCCAGCTTACCTGTTAGCCCACGTTTCGTGGCAAGGGGCGCCCGATACACGCGGCGCGCTCCCTGTCTGTGTTCCCTATCTTATCGCCGCTTATCGCCGCCGCTCCCAGGCGTGGTAGCGCTCCAGCCAGGGCATCAGCCATTGCGGCGCGTGGGCTTTTTTCCATTCGCCGGCCGCGTATTTGTTTGCTTCGGCCCAGGTGGGGTAAGTGTGCACCGTGCCCAGTATCTTGTTCAGGCCCAGGCCATGTTTCATGGCCAGAACAAACTCGGCCAGCATTTCTCCGGCATGCTCGCCCACAATAGTGGCGCCCAGAATCCGGTCGCTACCCGGTGGCGTGAGTACTTTCACAAAGCCGTGCGCGGCACCGTCGGTGATGGCTCGGTCCAGATCATCGATGCTGTAACGAGTAATCTCAAAGGCGATGCCTTTTTCCCTGGCTTCGGTTTCCGACAGGCCGACCCGGGCCACTTCCGGGTCGGTGAAAGTTATCCAGGGAATCACGGCATGTTCGTTGCGAAAGTTTCTGAAGCGGCCGAACAAGGCGTTCACGGCGGCATACCAGGCCTGGTGGGCGGCGGCGTGGGTAAGCTGTAGCGGTCCGGCGGCATCGCCTACCGCATAAATGTTCGGCAAACTGGTTTGCTGCAGGGCGTTGGTGGCTATGGTATTGCGCTCGGTCAGCGCAATACCCAGCGCTTCCAGGCCGAATCCGGATATTCGGGCGGCACGCCCGACGGCACACAGAATGTGGTCGAAGGGCAGGGCATGTTCTTGTCCTTCGTGCTGAACGATCAGCCGCTTGCCCTGCGGATGCAGCTCCACGCGCAAGGCCTGGTGCCGCGTAAGCACTGTGATACCGTCGTCCTTCAGGGCTTGTGCCACGAGCGCGCCGGCGTCGGCATCTTCGCGAGGCAGCAGGGCAGGCCCCATTTCCACCAGGATTACCCGGCTGCCCAGACGAGCAAAACTTTGTGCCAGTTCGCAGCCTATCGGCCCGCCGCCCAGCACCACCAACTGTTGGGGCAGACTGTTCAGCTGCCAAAGGGTTTCGCTGGTCAACACGCCCGCTTCCTTCAGGCCGGGAATGTTGGGCACAATGGGTGCAGCCCCGGTGGCCAAAATAATCTTCTTTGCCGTCAGCTGCTGCTGTGAGCCGTCGGGAAAGTCGATTCGCACTTCCCAGGGCGTTATCAGCGTTGCCCTGCCTTGGACCACATCCACACCCATGCCCCGGTAACGCCTGGCGGAATCGTGCGGTTCAATGTCGCGAATCACGCGGTGCACCCGGGCCATGACCGCTGCAAAGTTTACCTGCCCGCCGGCATGGTCAATACCGAACTCCTTGGCGCGTTTCAATGCTTTAGCTGCCCGCGCTGCGCGGATCAGTGCCTTGCTGGGCACGCAGCCGGTATTCAGGCAATCGCCGCCCATTAGATGTTCTTCAATAAGCGTTACCCTGGCCTTTACGGTGGCGCCAATGTAGGCCGACACCAGCCCGCCGGCCCCCGCACCAATCACAATCAGGTTCCGGTCGAAGGTTTTTGGGCGATCCCAGCCGGCGTAGAGTTTGCGGCGGCGCAGGGCGTTTGTGACGGCCTTGGCCAGCAGCGGAAAAACACCCAGCAAAATCAGGCTGCCCAACAATTCGGCAGAGAGTATCTGTGCGGTGGACTCAATGGAGGCCAGTTGCGTACCGGCGTTCACATATACGGCAGTGCCGGGCAGCATGCCCAGCTGGCTGATACCGTAGTAGCGGGTGGCAGTCAGGGGGGTCAGCCCCATGAGCAGGTTGACCAGCCAGAAGGGGAACAGCGGTACCAGACGCAGTGTCAGCAGATACAGCATGCCGTCTTCACGCATGCCCTGGTTGATGCGCGCCAGCGACTTGCCGAAACGGCGTTGCACGGCGTCACGCAGCAGGTAACGGGCCGCCAGAAACGCTAACAGGGCGCCAACGGATGATGCAAAGGAAACCACCAGCAGGCCGGTTGCGAAGCCGAAAATGGCGCCGGCCGCCAGCGTGAGAATAAGTGCGCCTGGCACTGAGAGCGCCGTGGCGACCACGTATACCGCGAAAAAGATGAGCGTGGACGATATGGGTGCTTCACCATGCCAGGCCTGTAAGGCCTGTCGGCTTTGTTTCAGCGTTTCAAGGGTCAGCCACTGACCTGGATTGAAATACCTGTAGGCCAGGAACAGTGCGACGGCCAGCGTAACAACACCCGCCCAAACGGCTACTGTCTTGCCCCTGGGCATTAGCGGGCTCCGCTCGGCATGGTGCCCTTTTCGGCGTCTGTAGCCAGGGCACCACCGCAGCTGCTGCCCTGGCCGGCCGTACAGCCGTAGCAATGGTCGGCAACGCGAATCGGCAGGCCGTCCAGCGCCGCATTCAACAGGTCGTTCAAGTGAGCCGGGCGGTTCTCGTTCAGCGTCAGCCGCAGCCCCAGCATCTGGTTGAAGTCGCAGTCGTACAGGTCTCCCTGCCAGTCCACACTGACCGTGCTGCGGCACATGACGGTGTCCAGGTTTTCGGGATGGTACGACTGTTTCAGAAGCGCCATATACGTGGCAAAGGTGCCTTTACTGACGAGCGTGCTGCCAAAGCGTTGCACCGGCATGTTGGTCAGTGCAAACAGCTGGTTGAAGCGGATCCCGAAGTGCTGCATGAGTTCGCGTTTATAGTCGGCCTGCAGGGCTTCCTGGGGCGGGGGCAGCGAGGGGCCTTGCGGGTTGTACACCAGGTTCAGCACCAGGCCCGAATCATCGAAGCCATAACCTAGCGCGTTCAGCTGTTTCAAGCCGGCAATGCTGCGTTCGAATACGCCGTCTCCGCGCTGGCGATCCACGTTGGCCGGCGAGTAACAGGGCAGCGACGCTGTCACCTCGACACGGTGTTCAGCCAGAAATTGCGCGAGATCTTCCTGGCCGGGTTCGGAAAGAATCGTCAGGTTGCAGCGGTCGATCACCCGCACGCCCAGCGCGCGCGCCGATGCCGCCAGACGGCGGAAATGAGGGTTCAGCTCGGGCGCACCGCCGGTCAGATCAAGAGTTTTTATACCCTGTGCCCGCAGCACTTGCAGCACCCTGTCCACCATTTCGGACGACATCATCTCGGTACGGTTCGGACCGGCGTTCACGTGGCAATGCAAACAGGTCTGATTGCATTTGTAGCCCAGGTTCACCTGCAATGTGTCCAGGGTGTGGCGTTTGATCGCCGGAAAATCGGTGTTCAGCAGCAAAGGCAGAGTAGGTCGCATGCGAAATTCCTGTGGATTTATTGGGTTTTCTTATTGGAAACGACATCCATCCGCATTTTTTGCGAAATGGATATCTGCAAATTCGGCGGTGGCTGTTTCGCCCGTATTGTCCGTGTCGGCCGCGATGGCAAGTTGCACGGCACTGGCGTTTGGAGAATACAGTCTTGAAATGTCGCTGCGCAGGTTGCGCGATTCGCCAACCCAGCGACCGGCATACGCAGCCCCACTTCGCACGACGATCATGGTGGTGCGGTCAGTGTAGGCATTCGGGCGCTCGGTACCGATGGGATGGCGATTGTCCCAGACGTAATTAACAGCGGCGTCCGGAACGTGCGGACCCCAGATGGCGCGTGCCATGGCCAGTTGTGCATTCAGGAAAAGCCCTTTTTCCGATTCCGGCAATGCCAGACTGATGTAGAGCCGTGCAGCGTAGTCGTCGCCTTGTTTCGTTGTCATGTCGGCTGATTTCAGCGGGGCATTAATCCGCCAGCGCCAGCACAGCACCGGCGTTTGCGACAGATCAACGTTGATAGGGCGGGCCAATAACGACATGCTGGCACTGGAGTGGATTTTCACGGCCGGTTGCCCATCACGAAGCGTCGCTTCAAACCGGTTTGCAGGAATCTTTTCGTCCAGTCGTACATGTTGCCAGTCGCCGGGAGTGTCAAGAAGTGATCCGGAATCCACTCTTGCGGGCACGTGCTGCGGCGGCTGCCAGGTTTGTCCAAGGTTGACCATTGGATACCCTGCCAAGATCAACAACACAAGTAGCGCCGCACACCCCGAGGGTTGTACGACCGACAGTATGTTGTAGCTGTGTATGCCGCCCGGGCGGTGTTGGGGCATCAATGTCTCCTTTGGCCGACTGCTTGCCAATGAATTCGTTGCGAGGCGGCGGAAAGTTACAGGGGTCTGCTGCTGTGGCAAGGTTGCCGGGGCTATCGGGCTGCTACTTTGGATATTTTTAGCGCGTCCGGGTGCAGCGAAAGGGCTGGACCAGCATTTGGTCCAGTCGCAGGTCGCGTATCGTGCGGAAGTCTTCAATGCCGATGGTCATGTCCAGATGGCCTTTTTCAGGCTGGGCACGATAGGTTCCAAACAGCCGGTCCCACCACGGTACGCTGAAGCCGAAGTTGCTGTCGGTTTCACACCGGATCGTGGAATGATGAACCCGATGCATGTCGGGTGTGACTACGATCCGCCGCAGCCATCGATCGACGCGTGGGGGAATCCCGACATTTCCGTGATTAAACAGCGACGCGGCGTTCAGCAGCACTTCAAACGCCAGCACTGCCACTGCCGGGGCGCCAATGAGTACGACGATTGCCATTTTGATGCCCATGGACAGCAGGATCTCGAAAGGGTGAAAGCGCAAGCCGGTGGTCACATCGAATTCCAGATCCGAGTGATGCATGCGATGCAGCCGCCAGAGCCAGGGCACGGCATGGAAAAGCCGGTGCTGGAAATAGATAGCCAGATCAAGCACAAGCATGGACAAAATAATGGCCACGCCGTTTGGCACCTGGACCTGGTTCAGAAGCCCCCATCCTTGTTCTGATGCGTAGACTGCCGCGCCAACAGCGGCCAGGGGAAAGGCCAGCCGTACGGCCAGAGTGTCCAGAACCACGATCGCCAGGTTGCCTGGCCAGCGTATCAGGCGTTTGATGGTTTGGCGGCGTCGGGCCGCAACGACCTCCCAAACCACCATGACGCCCAATAGCACAACGAAAGCCAGAATCCGGATGACGGGTTCGTTGACCAGAATAAAGTCGGACATTGCCATCTCTTCTCAACGGAAAACCATAGTGTCACCTGGTGCCAATTGCACGTTGGGTCGTCAGGTCAGGGTTCCTATTCGCTGGTAGCACCGCCCCGCGCAATCAGCGCTTCAACACATTGACCCACGAGCGCTGCTCCGTTGTCAGCGCGTTATCGGGTGTCAGCATAGCCGTTTTCAGGGCTTCGCGTATGGCGGGCTCGGGCTCGGGTGGCGGTTGCTTCAGGAATGTGTCGAGTGCGCGCATGGCTTTTTCCATCGTCCTTCCGTAAAGTTCAAAAATTCCTGTGGCGCTAACGTGCTGTGCCGGATCGTCCAGCCAGCAATCGTAATCGGTCACCAGCCCCACGGTGGCGTAGGCCAGTTGCGCTTCGCGGGCAAGGAAAACCTCCGGAATATTGGTCATGCCGACCAGATCGCAACCGGCCTGTTGCAGGAAGGTGCTTTCCGCCCGCGTACCCAGGCGAGGTCCTTCCACGCAGCCATAGGTGGCCCCGCGGTGCACTGCAATGCCTGCCTCGGCAGCGGCCTGCACAAAGCCGTCCACCAGCGCGCGACTGACTGGCGTAGCGGTAGATACGTGGGTGGCTACGCCGCCACCAAAGAACGTGTGTTCGCGTTTGCCGCGCGTCCAGTCGAAATATTGCTCAGGCATGACCAGGTCGCCGGGCGCATAGTCAAATTTCAGGCTGCCGACCGCTGAAAAGCCCAATACCTGGGTGGCGCCGGCTTGCTTCAGGGCAAAGATATTGGCGCGGTAGTTCACCTCGTGCGGCAGCAGCTTGTGCCCGCTGCCGTGGCGCGCCAGGAACAGAATTTGCTTGCCATGTACCCGGCCGCGCTGCACGGCTCCCGAGGGTTCGCCAAACGGCGTCGTTATGTGCGTGCTTTCGTCCAGTGTCAGCCCGGGCAGATTGTACAGGCCGGTACCACCGATAATTGCCAGCATAGGTTTAGCCCCGTTTTGTGCGTTGAAGGGTGTTTTTAAGCGTTCGAATGAAGGATCTCGGCCAATGCCGACAGAGCGGTACATGTATGATGGGGTTGCCGGCCTATGGTTTCGAACGGCACTCCTTGCCGATTAACCCAGCACGTGGTGAAGCCGTACCAGGTGGCCCCAAGAATGTCCCAGGCGTTTGACGATACAAACAGAATTTCCTGTGGCTTGAGTTGCAAGGTGGCCGGCCCCATGTCGTAGCAGGCCGGGTGGGTCTTGAACTGTTTCACCTGATCAACCGAGATCACATGATCCAGCAACGGGGCAAGCCCCGAACTGGTCACGGCCGCTTTCAGCATGTCGGGCGAGCCATTGGACAAAATGGCGGTGGGCAATCCCAGCGATTTGATGTGTTCGAGCGCACCCATGCATTCCGGGTAGGCGTCCAGCCGATCGTAACCGCCCATCAGCGTTTGTACCTGACCATCGGTAAAGGGCAGGTTCAGGCGTTGCAGGCTGTATCGCAGGGACGCCTCGGTCAGCTCCCGAAACGAACGGTAATGGCGGCTGCCGCCAGGTGCGGGGTCCGATAAGGAAATCAGCTGTGAGTATTCGATCTGTTTCTGGCGCCATAACATCGATATCTTTGTGCCCGATTCCGGGAACAGCTGTTCAGCCAGCCGGGCGATGGAATGAACATCAAACAGGGTTCCGTAGGCATCGAATGCCAGGCCGCGTAGCTTCATAGTGTCTCCTTTAAACGTAACTTGCTCAGGCTAACCTCGAAGACGGTTTCGCCGTTGGTAGATGCCGCGCCGACATGGCCGCCGTGTGCCTGCACGATTGATTTCACAATGGCCAATCCAAGTCCGGCGCCTTCACCATTGCGATGCCGGGAGGCGTCAGGGCGATAAAAGCGTTCAAACAGGTGCGCCAGGTGTGCCGGTGCTATGGTGGGCCCGGGGTTTGTAACGCAGACTCTTACGACATCGCCGTCGTCGTGCACACTTGCCTGAATGGTGCCTCCTTCCGGGGTGTAGCGAATGGCGTTCGAGAGCAGGTTGGAGAGCGCTCTGCGCAGCATAGCCCGGTCGGCGGCGGCTGTCAGCTTTTTGTCACCCGTGACTGCTATGGCAACTTTGCGCTCTTCCGACCAAGCCTCGAAGAAGTCGGCCAGCTCGCGCAGTTCGGTGACCAATGAGACGGTTGAAAGGTCGGGTTCGATCAGGCCGTTGTCTGCCTTGGCCAGGAAAAGCATGTCGCCAATCATCTTGGCCATGCGCTCGTACTCCTCAAGATTTGAATAGAGTATTTCGCAGTATTCCCGCGCCGTACGGGTTCGGGACAGCGCCACCTGCGTCTGGGTGGTCAGGTTCGTGACGGGGGTTCGCAGTTCGTGAGCGATATCCCCCGAAAAATTCGACAGCCGCCTGAAGCCATCCTCCAGCCGGTCAATCATCTGGTTGAAGGCGGTGGCCATGGGTGTAAGCTCCGAGGGAACACCGGTGGAGTCCAGTCGAAGGTGCAGCTGCTCTGAATTGATGCGATTGATCTGCTGGCTGATGCGTCGTATGGGGGCGTGGCCTTGGTGAACAGCGATCCAGGTGGCGCCAATGGCGATCAGGCAGGCCAACGCCGTGAGCCACCACAGGTACTTGTGAAAGCTGTTCAGAAAATGCAGGTGAAAGTCGATATCGGTGGCCAGAACGACGGTAAATGGCCGGGCCTCGCGGGCTGTGTCGACGGATACCTGCACCTGTGCGCTGCGGAAGACCTTGCCCTGATGCTGCCATGACGCGACGGTCCTTTCATTGATGACATCGACCACGGGCAGTTGTTCACGTGCCGTTTCCAGGTTGGCGCCGGGGGTGGCGTAGAGCAGCTTCCCGTCGCCGTCGGCGACCAGAAATTCCGCGCTGTGATGGCCGGTCAGCGTGCTGTCGAAGTAGGCTTTCAGGGCATTGGCATCACTGGTATTGTCAAATTGCCGCAGGGTGGCTTCTATCGACGTTCTGGCTGCATTCAGTTCATGGATGTCTTGTTCCACGAAGTGGGCGTTGATCGAGCGTTCCACCAGCCAGCCAAAGCATAATAGCAACGCCGTAATGCCTGCTCCGATGGAAAACGTCAGGCGCAGTGCCAGCGAGGGTGGAGATTTCAGCAGCGCGCGCATGCTTTCACACGGACTGGGGAACGTCGAGCATGTAACCCATACCTCGTACCGTATGGATCAGCTTCGGTTCAAAGGCATCGTCGATCTTGGCGCGCAGCCTGCGCACGGCGACATCGATCACGTTGGTGTCACTGTCGAAATTCATGTCCCACACCTGCGATGCGATCAACGACCTGGGAAGCACTTCGCCCTGCCGGCGCACAAGCAATTCGAGCAGGGCGAATTCCTTGTTGGTCAGGTTGATGCGTACGTCACCCCGCATGGCCCGGCGGCGTGGAATGTCCAGCACCAGATTGGCCACTTGTATCTGTTCGCTGAGAACAGCCATGGCGCCGCGGCGCAGCAAGGTGCGTACTCGCGCCAGCAGCTCGGAAAAGGCAAAGGGCTTGACCAGGTAGTCGTCGGCGCCGAGTTCCAGGCCCTTGACGCGGTCTTCCACACTGTCGCGTGCGGTAAGAAACAGTACGGGCGTGGCCGATTGTGCGCTACGCAGGGCTTGTACGATGCTCCACCCGTTTACGTCGGGAAGCATGACGTCCAGAATGATCAGGTCGTAATCCTCGGTAAGCGCCCGGTGGTGGCCATCCAGGCCGGTTTGCACCCAGTCCACCTGAAAGCCGGCTTCGGCAAGCCCCTGCCGAAGGTAGTCTCCGGTTTTGACCTCGTCTTCAACAATCAGCAATTTCATTCGTATGGCGTCCGTGTCCGTGCCGCTAGTGCCCGGCGTGCGTGAGAATTCCCGCGAATTCTTACTGTAACGCCCACTGCCTGACGCCGTCATTACTGAATGATGACAAAAATGTAATTAGGGCGTCATGCCATTGACAGCTGGTGCTCGCTACAGTGACAGCTTGCAAAAACGCATCGGATTTTTCCGGTAGCGCAATGATTCAGATCATTTTTAAAGGATGAATTTCACGTGAGACCTACAGGCACGGGTTTTCCCCCCTACATGCCGCGTCGCCGTTTCGTTCAGGGCCTGGCCGCCGGCGGCGTGATGCTGGGGTTGTCACCGTTTGCCCATGCGGCAGGCATCGTATCTTCCCTGGCTCGCACAGGCACGGCCCCCGTGCTTACCGGAACCGAGTTCAACCTGGAGGTGGGGCAGTCGCCGGTGAACTTCACCGGGAACCCGCGCATGGCGTTCACCATCAATGGTTCGGTGCCCGCACCCACGCTGCGCTGGCGTGAAGGCGACACGGTGACGATACGGGTGAAGAACACCCTGAAGGAAGAAACATCCATTCACTGGCACGGCATCATCCTGCCGTATCAGATGGACGGTGTGCCAGGCATCAGTTTTCCGGGTATTCCCCCCGGGGAAACCTTTGTGTACCAATTCAAGCTGGAACAAAGCGGTACGTATTGGTACCACTCGCATTCGGGCATGCAGGAAGCGCAGGGCATGTACGGTGCCATTATTGTCGAGCCGCGCGATGCCGACGCCATTCGCGTTGATCGTGACCACATCATTCAGCTTTCCGACTGGACAGACGAGCATCCGATGCGGGTGTTGTCCAAGCTGAAAGCGCAGGGCGATTACTACAACTACAACAAACCCACCGTCGTCGACTTTTATCGCGATGTGTCCAAAATGGGGATGAGCGCCGCGCTTGAGAAGCGCCAGATGTGGAACGAGATGCGCATGAGCCCGACGGACCTGGCCGATCTTTCCGCCGACGTGCTCACCTACCTGATGAACGGTACGACGCCCGCCGGCAACTGGACGGGCCTGTTCCGTCCGGGCGAACGTGTCCGCCTGCGGTTCGTGAACGGGGCAGCCAACACTTTCTACGACGTGCGTATTCCGGGCCTGAAGATGACGGTGGTGCAGGCCGACGGCCAGAATGTGGAACCGGTGACCGTCGACGAGTTCCGCTTTGGCCCGGGGCAGACCTATGACGTAGTGGTGCAGCCCAAGGACGATGCTTACACCGTTTTCGCTCAGTCGATGGACCGCACGGGGTACGCACGCGGCACCCTGGCAGTGCGCGAGGGCCTGACGGCACCCGTTCCCGCCCTGGACCCGGTGCAGTGGCTGACCATGACCGACATGATGGGTGATATGGGCGGTATGGACCATGGTGCCATGGGGCATGGTGCAATGAGCCACGGCGACACGAGTCATGCGGCCATGGGACACGGGTCATCCGCTTCTGCGGAGCCGGGAAAAACCGTGCGGCATGCGCGAACCGAGTATGGTCCGAGCGTGGACATGCGCGTGGATACCCCGCGAACAAACCTGGATGACCCCGGTATTGGCCTGCGTGACAACGGCCGCCGGGTGTTGACCCTGGCCGACCTGCATACCGTGGGTGGCCCGATGGACCCGCGTGGCGCAGAGCGTGAGATCGAGCTGCACCTGACAGGCCACATGGAGCGCTACAGCTGGTCGTTTGACGGTGTGGAGTTCGGGCAATCGACGCCGGTGCATTTGCGCTATGGCGAGCGTGTTCGGGTAATTCTGCACAACGACACCATGATGACCCACCCCATGCACCTGCACGGGGTGTGGAGTGAGCTTGAAACGCCCGAGGGTGCCTTTCAGGCACGATTACACACGATTCCGGTGCAGCCGGCTCAGCGCATCAGCTTTCTGGTTACGGCCGACGCCCTGGGGCGCTGGGCCTGGCACTGCCACCTGATGTTCCACATGGATATGGGCATGTTCCGTGAAGTGGTGATCGCATGAGAACAACGGATATGTCAAAGGGTACCGCCAACATGACCACGCAGGTAAAGCGCGCAGCGCTTGTTCTTTTCACTGCCGGGCTTATGCCGTTCAGTGCACTGGCCCAGTCTCACGATGCCCGCGATCCGGATGCGTACTCCGGCGGTTTCAAGCGTAACGAAGGACAGTTCTCACTGGATCCGCGCCACCGCCTGCACATGTCCGACGAGCACCTGTTTGCCAGCTTGCGCATGGATAAGTTTGAATACGTGCGGGCCAAGGGTGAGGAATGGGGCGCCTATGAAGGCCAGGCCTGGTTCGGTAGTACCTTCAACCGTCTGGTGCTCAAGGGTGAAGGGGAGCTTGCGGACGGCAAGATGCATGAATCACGCACCGAAGTGCTCTGGGGCCGTGCCGTCAGCCCGTACTGGGACACCCAACTGGGTGCACGCTTCGATTATGGTCGCGGGGAACCTTCGCGCCAGTGGCTGGCGTTTGGTGTGCAAGGGCTGGCCCCTTATTGGTTCGAACTCGATGCCACGGTGTATGTGGGCTCGGGTGGCCGTACGGCCTTGCGGTTCAGCGCTGAATACGACTTGCTGCTGACCCAAAAGCTGTATTTACAGCCGGCCATGGAAGTGAATTTCTATGGCAAGGATGACCCCGAGCGCGACATCGGGCAGGGTTTGTCGGACGGCAAGGTAGGCCTGCGGCTGAAGTATGAGGTGACCCGTCAGTTCGTGCCCTACATCGGCGTGGAGTGGTCAGGCAAGTTCGGCAAAACAGCCGATATGGCACGCGACGCCGGTTCGGCAAGGCAGGAAACCCGTTTCGTGGCTGGCGTGAGTTTCTGGTTCTAAATTCATTGATTCGAGGGTAAACAGTATGAAGAAATTTGTATCGGCGCTGGTTCTGGCGTGTGCACCTGCATGGGTTCTTGCGGCCGGCCAGCATTCGGGCGGTCATGGTGCGGCAGGGCATTCCATGGGCGACCACAGCATGGGTGGTCACAGCATGTCGGGTATGTCCGGCATCGGTAAACCGGGTGATCCGGCCAAGGTGAGCCGAACCATCGAGGTGGTGATGGATGACGCGATGCGGTTCACCCCCGCACAGATCGATGTGAAGGCGGGCGAAACCATTCGTTTTTTCATCAAGAATACGGGCAAGCTGCCGCATGAAATGGTCATCGGCACGCTTGCCGACCTGAAAGCCCATGCCGAGGAAATGAAGAAAATGCCCGGCATGCAGCACGTAGAGCCCAACATGATCACACTGAACGGCGGCCAGCGAGGAGGCCTGGTGTGGACGTTCGACCAGGCGAGTACGGTGGATTTTGCCTGCCTGATTCCAGGCCACATGGAGGCGGGCATGGTGGGCAAGGTGAGGGTGAATTAACGCCTGGCTGACCATTCAATGACCGGCCGATTACATTTGCGTCATATCTGACGAATGTCGGTACTGCCGGGGCAAGTTTTGGATTAGGCTAAGTTGTGCTGTTGATCAGCATCGTTGGTTGGCCCCCGCCTGGGCGGAGCACTTGCCCGCCGTTTACGTGGGGCTCTGTCGACCAACGACTATTCTGACTTTATTTCAGGAGAATCGCATGAAAAATCGACGCGTACTCGCGGCTTCCTTGCTGGTTTCACTGATGACGGTAGCGGGTGTGAGCGCAGCGGCTCAACCCGGTATGCCCATGGACAGGCAAGCACCGGGCACACCCTTTTCCGGCATGCCGGGTGCCATGGGCGGGCCCATGCCGGGAATGATGACCGGGCCTTTGGGTGATCAGATGCCGGGCATGATGATGGGAGGGCGGCCAGGGATGAATGGTATGGGCGCCATGATGGCGGGGTGCCCGATGATGGGGGCAATGACCGGTGTGCTGACGCCGCAGCAGCATATGAAGATGCACGCCGAAATGATGCAGGCTATGGGGCAAATTATGGAGAAATACGCAACGCAGGCGGAAAAAGGATCCAATTGACCGCTCAATGAAATGGCTCCTCGCTCGGTAATCTTCGCAAAAGGGGCTGTGTCGCCATGTTACTTTTGCGGCATGTCATAGGTTGCGTCTGGCGGTGCGGGTTCGTGAAGGCGGTTTCCTTGCCCTTGATCAAGCCAGGCAAATGCAGTTTCGGCCGGCATCCTTGGCGCGGTAAAGAGCGGCATCCGCTTGATTCAGCGAGTCGTGAATGCTGACGCCATGCAGGGGGTAGCAGGCAACGCCAAGAGAAGCGGTTACGTATCCGGCGCCTTCCATGTATGTTTGTTCGATGCGGGCCCGCAGGCGTTCGGCGAAATGCCGCGCCGACTCCAGGCCTGTGTCGGGCAACAGAATGGCGAACTCCTCGCCTCCCATGCGCGCAACAATGTCCTTTCTGCGTGCCTCGGCTCTGATCAATGTGGTCACGGACTTGAGTACATCGTCTCCAGCCGCATGGCCGTGATTATCGTTGACGGCCTTGAAGTGATCAATGTCGAGCATCACCACCCCCACCTCGCGAACCTGTTCTTTCATGGCATCGATCGCCGCGTCCAGGCCCCGGCGGTTGACAACCCCCGTCAATGGGTCCGTTGATCCCTCACGGTGCAGCCTGCGCATGCGGTTGTCAATGACCGAAAAACTCTCCATCAGACCTTTCTGGATGAGGGCTGCCTCGACATACCAACCATTGATAAAGCGGATACGAGAGAAATTGGCCTGGTTATCCATGGTGGCCGCAACATCGGCCAGCTCATGCAAAGGTTGGGCAATCAGCCGGGCAGACCACCAGATCGCCAGCAGGCTTGCGATGAATAAGGGCAAGGAATAATAGGCTGTTTGTAAAAACAAATTGGTGATTGGAGAAAGCACGACGTCGGTAGGACGTTGTGATATCACCACCCAGTTAGCAAACGGTATAGGCGCAAAACTGATGATTTCGTCGGTAGCGGTGTTCTCACCGGTTTGCTGCGTTCCCACGCCGCCGCGCAGCGCCGCCTTGACGGGTGCAGAGTCGTTCAGCCATGTGCCGATCAGGTTGCGGTCCGGGTGGTAAACGACCATTCCATGGCTGTCGATAATGTAAAAATAGGAGCCTTCCTGGTAATGATATTTGCTCAAGGCATTTTGCAGCGCACTGTCGTTTTCAAGATGTACAACACCGCCAACCAGTCCTGCGGGTTGCCCTTCAGACGAAAACAGGGGGCGGGCAATCAGGCTGAGCCATCGGTTCTTTGGCCCTTGAAACGGACTGCTGACGGCGATGTCACCGCTTCCGTTGAACATGCGCAAGGCCTGGTTCGATGCCAAACTTGTGCCCACCTTAAAGCCGTCTTGCGGTTGCGCAGCGAAGATTTTTCCTGAGGCATCAACTGCAAACACGGCAACAAACGCGTTGGTCACACTGGCAAGCTGATCCAGTTCGTTCTGCGTAGCCGTGGGGTCAAGATTGTTTTCCATGATATCCAACGCGGCGGCTTCAAGCACATGTGTCGAAGACTGCAGGAAGGAATCAGTCACTTGCGCCAGACCCTCGGCGTAGGCGCGGTTTGTTTCCAGGTTGTGGTCAAGCAATACGCCGTACTGAACCTGGTAAGCGGCATGCAGCCCATTCCCCAGAGCCAGCAGGACGAAGAACAGGCTCATCCACAGAATGAGGTGTCGCAGGTCGACGCGAAAAATGGATCGAAGCATTGTTGCGATTATGACGGAGGATTAGGCGTGAGAAGGGGCTAACGGCCAAGTGCGCCATTCTAGCCCGCATCGTTGAGCGGCGTCTTTCACCCGGGTTATGTGCTGTTCACCGAGCTTTGTAAAAAAACCTTGCATGCCGGCAAGAAATGAATCAGAATTCATTGGAATGAATCTGTATTCATTTCTTCCATGGCCTACCGTCAAACACCTGCAGTAGAAGCGCGTCTGAAAGACAATCGAAGCCGTATTCTTGATGCGGCAAGAGCGCTCGTGGGTGAGGGGGGCTGGCGCGAAGCGCAGGTGGCCAGCGTCGCGGCGGCGGCGGGCATCGCGACGGGTACGGTGTATCGTTACTTCCCGTCAAAAGCAGAACTGTTCGTTGAGGTCTTGTCCAGCGTCTCTCAGCGCGAGGTCGATGTGCTGGCATCGATTGCCCAGGCAGACGGCTCGGCCGGCGATCGCCTGCATTCCATCGTGGCCACATTCGTACAACGAGCCATGCGCGGCCCCCGGCTTGCCTATGCACTGATCGCCGAGCCGTGTGACAAGGAAATCGACCAGGCACGCCTGACCTACAGGGCGGCGATCAGTCAGGTCGTTCGTTCGGTCATTGCGTCGGGGCAATCCGGCCACGAGATGCGCAGCGACGTTCAGCCCGATATTGCCGCGTCGGTGATTGTTGGCGGTTTCATGGAAGGCCTTATCGGCCCCCTTTCGCCGCTTAGCCGGCAGCAACACCAGGACAGTGAAAATTACCAGCGCGAAGTGGCCATGCTGGCCGATCAGATTGCCACGATGGCTTGCGCCAGCGTGGCGACTCCGGCCGCCATCACTCCATAACTTCCCAGGAGACCATGATGAACAAACCTGTTTCTGTCGATATCTTTCACGAGCGGGCGGATCGGTACAGCACGCACACAGTGCTGAATCAGGCAAAACCGGCCATCGGCTTCAATGCCTTTACCGCAGATACCGTTGTCTATGAGGCCGTCAAACGCGATGCTCCGTGGGCGCAATCCCGTTGTGAGTCGTTGGGCGCGCTGGCCGGCGATGAGGGCATACAGGAGCTTGCCCGTTTGGCAAATCGCTATGCTCCCGAGCTCAAGACGCACGATCGTTTTGGCAACCGGATTGATTGGGTTGAGTTCCATCCCAGTTGGCACGAGCTGATGTCGCTGGCCTGGAAACATGAGGTTCCGAATCTTTCCTGGCGCACCCACGAGAAGCATGGTCACCTTGCGCGCGCTGTTCTGGCCTATCTCTGGAACCAGGTCGAGCAGGGTACCGGATGCCCTACCGGCATGGCTTACGCTGCCTATGCCGGGTTCGAGGCCGAACCTGCCTTGGCCATCTGGCGGGAAAAGTCCCGGGGCACAGTGTATGAGTTCAGCCGCCGTGAGGTCGCCGACAAGCCTTCCGTGGTGATCGGTTACGCCATGACCGAGAAGCAGGGCGGCTCCGATTTGCGCCAGACACAGACCACTGCGCGTTTTTCGCATGTCAGTGATTACCACGGTGCCGCGGCGAATTGGTACGAGCTCACCGGACACAAGTGGTTCTGTTCAGTACCCCAGTCGGATGGCTTTTTTACATTGGCGAAGGTCAGTGGCGAGGTAACCTGCTTTTTCCTGCCGCGCACATTGCCTGATGGCAGTCACAATCGTTTCTTCATTCAGCGGCTCAAGGACAAGGCGGGCAACCGGTCGAATGCGTCCAGCGAGGTCGAGTACGCAGGAACCATGGCTATCCGTGTTGGTGAAGAAGGGCGCGGGCTTCGCGAGATCTTGTCTCACGCGCACCTTACCCGTATGGATTTTGCGGTCGGCTCTGCCGGGCTGATGCGTCAGGCGCTGACGCTGGCTCTGCGTCACACGACAACACGCAATGCTTTCGGCAGCACTATTGCCGACCGGCCCATGATGACCAACGTGCTGGCTGACATGGCTCTGGAAGTCGAGGCGGCCACACTGATGGCATTGCGTGTGGCAAGGGCCACCGATCTGATGCAAAGCAGTGAGCACGAGAGGCTGCTGGCCCGTATCGCGACGCCTGCAGCAAAATTCTTCAACTGCTCGCGTGCTCCGGCCATTGCCAACGAGGCGTTGCAATGCCATGGCGGTAACGGGTTTATTGAAGAGAATCCAATGGCCCGTGTTTATCGTGAGGCGCCGCTCAACAGTGTATGGGAGGGCACGGCCAACATGATGTGCATGGATGTGCGCCGGGCCATGATCAAGGAGCCTCGCACGGTAGACGCCCTGTTTGACGAGCTCAGGCCGTTGGCCGGCCAGGACGGTCGTTTCAAGGCGCTGGTTCAATCGACCGAGCGGCTGGTTCGAGAAGCGATCAGCGATGAGTTCTTTGCCCGACCCATGACCGAAGCCGTTGCGCGCGCGTTGCAAGCGGCGGAAATGGTCCGGCACAGCCCAAAGGAAGTGGTCGACGTATTCTTGAGTACGCGCTTCCCGGCGATGCCCGGCTCCTGGGGCTCCCATTTCGGCACGTTGGCTTCAACGGTTTCGCAGGCCGACGCGCAAAAGATCATGCGCCGTGCAATGGTGACCGATTGATTGACGAAGCAACGGCCTGTGCCGCGAAAGCCCTTGTTGGCCGGTTTACCGGCGATACAGTTGCTGATAAACCAGGGTCGCCAGACGCAACATGTCGTTGCGGCCGGTGGTGCCGGAAAGTGCATAGCCAAAACGGCCCTCTATCCAGTAGAAAACATCGATGTGGTTTTCATTCGCATAGCGGAAAGCAAGGTCGTGTGTATCGGCTGACTTGGGCTGAACATACAGTGTCAGCCGCTGACGCCCGGCGTTTTCGTACATGAACTGGGCGACTTCGCCCGTTCCTCCGGGTAGCAGCCGTCCGCCGACCAGTGTATATCCGGCATCCGCAAGGTTCGGGGGGTTCAATGGCGCACCGAGCCGTTTTGACAGCCATGCAACCAAATGGGCTTCCTGGTCGGCGCCCACTTCGACCGGATGACGCACTTCGGGGGTATAGACTGCATGAGCCACAGCCGCCAGGCGTGGCAAAGACTCATGGGTCTGCGCGACGATGAATGGGGGCTCCACCTGTGCGCGAAGCACGTAACCGGCCAGGCCGCCCACAAGCAGCCAGACAACGGCGGCAAGGCGCCGTACGGGAATGCGGCGGGCGGGCGTGGTTGCCGGCATAAGATGGGGCGGAACGGGAAGGTCGAGCACGGCGTCATACGCACGGTGAAGCTTGTCTGACTGGCCGCGCCATTCGTCGATCCGGTTTCGCTCCTCGGGGTGCGAAACCAGCCAGGCCTCGACCTGAGTCAGGCGTGACGGATCGAGCCGGCCGTCGGCATAGGCTTGCAGGTCGTCTTCCAGGATAGGCCTGCTCATAACTTGACCACCCGCAGATGGGGAGCATCATTACCGGCCAATATGGCTTTGAGTCGCGTGCGTGCGCGCGACAGACGCGACATTACCGATCCCGCAGGGATTCCCAGCGTGCCGGCGACTTCCTTGTATGAAAGCCCTTCAAGGCCTGCCAGCAGCAATACTTCCCGTTGCTCCACCGGCAATAGTGCCAGAGCGCGGTCCAGATCCCGGATCTCCAGGCTATCTAACTGTTCTGCGCGATAAGGAATATCCGGAAGACTCTCTTCGGCGCAGTAGTCGATGTGTTTTCCGCGCCGTACTTGATCAACATGTAGATTGTGCATAATTGAGAATAGCCAGGGACGCAAATCGCGGTCGCGTTGCCAGGAGCTCCATTTTTCCATGGCCCGCTCCAAGGTTGCCTGTACAAGGTCGTCGGCCGCATCCATGCTTCCCGTCAGCGCCCGGGCATAGCGGCGCAGACGGGGAATTTCAGCAATGACGGCGTCGCGGCTATTCACGGCACATCAAGGTTTGACAACTTTCCAGACACCATTGACGCCATCGCCGGTTTTGTCGCCGGGGTTTTTGTCCTTGATCCAGAAATAAAGCGGTTTGCCTTTGTAGGCCCACTGCTTTGAGCCGTCGTCGCGGGTGATGACGCTGTAATCACCTGCTGGAGCGGCATTGCCGCCGGCGGTCAGTGGCGGCCAGTTAGTGGCGCAGGCGCCATTGCAGACACTCTTGCCGCTGCCGGCGACATCTTTGTCAAACGTGTAGAGTGACTTGCCATTTTCGCCGGTCAGGATGCCGTTGGCGGTATTTACAGGGGCACCGGCAGCCCACACCGGGCCGGCCAGTACGGCAACCACTAGCCCAGCGAGTAGTGAACGAGCTTTCATATCGATTTCTCCGTAGGGGTTTTGGGGTGTTGCATACGGTATACGGATAGTCACGCCGGTTTATTCCATGCTCGAACGCGGGGTGCGGCGGTTGATGCCGCAGTTGCGGCATTACGGTTGGTCAAACCAGGCTTTCCAGTGGGGAGCTGCTTGTGCGAAGGTGCCACGGTGTGTTGTCGCACCCGTGGGGATCGTCTCGTTGCTATCGCCGTAATAGTTTTTGAATGAGAATGACGACAAGCTGAACAGACTTGCGCAGGCAAACGACAATGCCGTGAAAAAAGCCATTGCCACTGTCGTCAGGCGTGCGTGAATGGTGTGTGCCATGGTAGCTTCCTTCTCAGTTCAAGTGCAGCCAGAGCGGTATCGTATCAGGCGAGACGCACCTTGAGTGGTGTGGCTACCAGGGTATATGACTGGCCTTGCGATTGCCCTGCATACATCGCGCCACCATTTGCGCCTTGAACTGCCGCGTTTAGGTTCGCCGGAGACGGCCTGCAGTAAGAGAGTCTACGCTCATTATTGTATTCACTGAATTATCGTGTACGCGAATATGGCGCTTCTCACTTGATATAGGCGCGCAGAACATCGATCAGCTCTTGCGCGCCTTGGGTGCGCTCAGCTTCATCGGTAATCGCCGGGTCCACGATGTGTGTGCGGATGTGCTCTTCCAGCACCTCACTCATCAGTCCGTTCATGGCCCCGCGTGTGGCTGCGATCAGGTGAAGTATCTCTGCGCACCCTTTTTCGGTATCCAGTGCGCGCTCCAGGCTTTCAATCTGTCCCCGGATGCGGCGCACCCTTGACAGAAGCTTTGTCTTTTCACGGATGGTGTGGCTCATGTTGTGCATCTAAAATAGGGTAGGGGGGTATAGTATAATGCGGCTGATCAACTAATTATCGAACACTACGCCGATTATTCCATGTGGTAAATAATTGAGCCGTTGCTGCGGGTGCTACAAGGAACTGACAGATGCTGTGGATCGCAACGAAGTATCTCGTGACAGCCGGCCTGGTCGTGCTGATTTCTGAAGTGGCAAAACGAAGCGACCGGTTGGGCAGCCTGGTGGCTTCGTTGCCCCTGGTGACGCTGCTGACTCTATTCTGGTTGCACTTCGAGAACCAGGGCCATGAAAAAATTGCCAACCACGCGTACTACACGTTCTGGTATGTCATACCCACTTTACCCATGTTTATTGCGTTTCCCTGGATGCTTGGCAGGTTTGGGTTCTGGGGCACCATCGCGGCGTCGGTGGTGCTGACCATTGTGTGTTTCGCGCTGTTTGCCCGAGTCCTTGCGCCCTTTGGAGTTGATCTTCTTGGGTGAGTGCGGAATGCCATTCAGTTAATTGGATAAGGCGCCGGCCTGGTTGCCTGCCTGGCAACCAGGCCGGCGCCTTGGTGTGTTACTTACCGGTGTAGTTCGCGGCAATGAAGTTGCCCGGCATGCTGTAGAACATGTACAGCGTTTGCTTGGAGGCATCCGAGGCTGTCGGGTTCTTGAAGGTCAGCAGCCATTCCTTGCCCTTCTTGCCCTCAACAACGCGTACCTCGTCTTGCTTGACATCGGCCCACGATGCGTCGAGCTTTCCTTGCTTGACCAAGGCTTGTTTACGATCCATGGCGCAACCGACCACCACAGATTCACTGGCGGGCTTGGAGCCGTGGAAGTGGCAGGATCCGCCTTCAGCAGCCATGGCTGCAGGGCCAAACGCGGAGGCCGAAACGAGCGAAGCCAAAAGAATGAGTTTTTTCATGATTACTCCTTGGGGTGGGGGGGCGTTAAAGGGCGTTGCGACTTTCGTCAAAGGTGTTTTCAATGTTCATGTCTTCATGAACATGCTGGTGCTCTTCGGTAGGGAAGCGGAAGCTGTCGGGTGCGACGTCGTGCTGGTAGCCGTGCAGTTGCATGAACAGCAGATACACGCCGGCGTAGATCAACCCCAGGTTGGCCACGTAGCTGAACCGGGTGAAGGAGGGGCGTTTGCGCCACAGGGCCAGCAGCGCCACCATCACCGAGAGTGCGGCAATCTGGCCGATTTCCACGCCAAGGTTGAAGCTCAGAATCCGCCAGAGCATGGCAATCGGGTCATCGCCCAGTGGCAGTTGCTGCAAGCGTGTGGATAGACCAAAGCCGTGCAGCAGCCCGAAGAAGAAAACCGCCCACATCAGGTTGGGCGACTTCATATCAAACATTCGCTGGAATCCGCCGTTGTTGTCGAACCCTTTGTAGATCACGCTGATGGCGATGATGGCGTCGACCAGGTAGTAGTTCCAGGTGATGCCATAGAAGGTCGCAAAGATCAGGGTGATACAGTGCCCGACCGTGAAAATGGTCACAAACTTGGCGACGTCTCTGAAAGTTTTCAGAAAAAAGACAACACCGAGCAGAAACAGCAGATGGTCGTAACCGGTGAGCATGTGCGAGGCACCCAGCCCCACGTATTGCAGGTAGCTGCCGTCGAGCATGCGCTGACGGTCTTCTTCGGAAATGCCGTGAGCCCAGGCGAGAAGGGGAACCAGGCCAAGAATCAAGGCAAGCCATCGACGATGGAAAAAATGAGTCATTGTTCAAGCAATCCAGAAAAACAAGGAAATACAGATGCGTGGCGACAACAAGCCTTCGACAGATCAGCAGCCGGGCTGATGTCAGGTGTTTTGCGCGTTGCAGGTGTTTGGGCGTGGCCTGTGCGTTGGGCAAAGCCAATCTGGGCAGCTGCGTTCAAGACGCGGCTGCCATGCCGCAGCCCGTGCGCGGAGCGCACGAAACCCAGGCAGTTGGTTCACAACGGCACGACGACAGGCGAGGAGGCTAGCTTCGAGGTGGGCGCAATAGCCCTTCTGGCGTTATAGACGTGAAGTCTTTGTCCAGAAAGAGAATAGGAGCGGAGGAGGGAGGGTCAGCGGGCGTCCAGACAAACCAGGGTTCAAGCGCCGGAGGCTGAACACCTTGGTTCACATGGTGATGAGACGAGGATTCCGATTCCGCATCCAGATGCAGGGACTGGTCGGCATGATGGTGATGGCCGACTTCCTGGCTGTGGACGATGGAATGAGCGATTTGTTCGGCCTGCTCGTTGACCTGAAAAGGCATCGCCCATGAGAGGGTTTGCCAACTCATGACGATTAACAGCAGAAGGGCGCGGAACTGTTTGCTCACTTGGTCGGTGGTTGGCTGCTCGTTGCACTAATTTCTTGAGAGCTGAAAATTAGCTTAATGCCTGGATTTTAGCATCTGCAAGTGCTTGCGCCTATCTAAGATGTTGGTCAGGCCTTGACGACGCCGTCTTCGCCGGTTCCGCCCCCGGCGGCGCGTTTTGCAGCGCCCGGCACAAGGCCTGTGCCCAGCGAATCTGAAGCGTTGTGATCCTTCCGGTATTACCCCAGTTTGATGAATCGCGGTTGCAAGGCCACGCGCCCGAGCCATTGTTGTATGCAAGGATAGGCTTTAAGCGAAAACCCTCCCTCTTCAGCCACGTGGGTGTATGCAAACAAGGCGATGTCTGCGATGGTGTAGCGGTTGCCGACAAAGAATGGTTCGTGGCGAAGGTGCTCTTCCATTACGTCAAGTGCCCGGTTGCCGGGGGCTTGCTTGGACTGAAACTCCGCTTCCCTTTCTGCCGGCAGGCCAAGGTAACGGACGATGTAACGGGCGGTCGCTATATAGGGCTCGTGGCTGTACTGCTCAAAAAACAACCATTGAAGCACTTTGGCCCGTTCGTAGCGATCGTCGGGCAACAGCGGCGTATCCTCTGCCAGGAAGTGAAGGATGGCGTTCGACTCTGCCAGATAACGGCCGTCCGGCATTTCAAGCAGTGGAATTTTTCCATTGGGGTTCATTCGCAGGAACCCGGCGGACCGGGTTTCTTGCTGGAGGATGTCGACGTTTACCCATTCGAACGGTACACCCAGTTGGGTGGCAAGCAGTTTGACCTTGTAGCAATTGCCTGAATTGACGTCACCAAAGATTCGGTACATGGCTTTTCCTGGTTGTAGATCACATGGCGCCGGCGGCCAGGCATCACGGCCTGGCCGGTATCCGTCAAGCCGGCGGGATTCAGTCACCCAGGTATTACAACCCGCCTGCCACATTCATGACACTGCCAGTCACGTAGCTCGACTCGCTCGACATTAGCCAGGCAACCGCATTGGCGATTTCCTCTGGACGCCCGGGGCGTTGTAGTGGAATTTTGGCTGCCACGCGAAATGCCCGTTCAGGCTCGCCCGCCCGTGCATGAATGGTGGTGTTTACCGTGCCGGGCGAAACGGCGTTGACAAGTATGCCTGAGCCGGCAAGCTCTTTGGCAAGGCCGATGCTCAGGGTTTCGACGGCGGCTTTCGTCGCTGCATAGGCCACATATTCACCGGGCGAGCCTGTTCGTGCCGCTACCGATGAAATGTTGACGATTGAGCGTGGCATGTCAGTGCATCCGCTTGTCCAGCGTTTGGCCGCTTCACGGCACAGTCGAACGGTTGCCGTCAGGTTGATTGCGATGACCCTGTCAAGGTCCCCGTCGGTCAAACTGGTTATTGGCCCGAGCTTTCCGGTCACGCCCGCATTGTTCACAAGGCCTGTCACTTCCCCGATGGCCGCTGCTTGGTCAAACAGCTGTCCGGCGCAATCTGGCTCAGTCACATTCAGCTGGATGCCCTTTACTTGCGCGGATGATCCTGCCAGGGCTTGCTCAAGGGCCCCGGCGTCTTCGGGGGAGCTTGAGTGCGTGAAGATGACGCTGAAGCCGTCATGATGCAGTCGTTCGACAATGCATCTTCCGATGCCGCGCGTGCCGCCGGTAACGATTACCACGGGGTTTTGTGGTGTCATGGTGCTCTCCTTTTTATGGTGCAGAAAGTGTTGATCAGGTTCGGCGTTCCAGAAGCACGGCCACCATTGATGCGCAGGCAAATACCAGTGTGGCGTATTGATAAGACCCCAGGGCACTTGCAACAAGCTCGCCAAGCAGAGGGCTCAGGGCGATGCAGATGGCGATGGGGAAATTGAATTTTCCGTAGATGGTTGCGTACGATTCCTTTCCCCATCGGTCCGATACGGTGGTGGCAATGGCCAGTGTCTGGGCTCCCCGGACTGCGCCCCAGAACATCACGCAACGAGGTCCTGCCGCATCAATCAGGCGGCCGACAAATGGCCCGGCCAAGCCGGAGCACAGCAGTGACAACGTGTAGACCGTCGGTACGACGGTCGCCGGCCAGTTGCTCTCGTTGGCCAGGCGCGTTGAACTGATGGGCAAGGTATAAAAGAGAATTCCCCAGCTCAGGAACTCAAGAAGGCAGAGCCCGACAAGGGTCTTGGTTTTTGACGGTGCGCACAATCCGGGCATTCAGGGGTCTCAGTGATGAGGGCTTAAAGATGAGTCTTGGCGGGCACCTTGGCCGATATGAGATGGCCGGGAGGCGCTCAGCGGCCTTGGGCCCGATCACCGCGCAGCCTGGCCTGCCAGACAGGCCGCAGGAAGGTGGCTTTCAGGTCAATGCTGGTGAAGCTTTCCCCTTCATTGATGATCGTGGAATGCGCAGTGCCGATGGCAGCATCGGCAAGCTCGCACAGCATGCCGCCGTGGACGGTTCCTTGTTGATTCCCGTGCCGGCTCGCATCGGCATCAAACTCAAGAACGGCGCCTGCCGGTTGAATCTCCGTGATCCGAAAACCGAGCAGCTGCGAAATGGCGGTCGGGTAACGCAAGTGGGTCCAGTCTGCGCCAGTCAGGCTGTTCTCCAGGTACTTGCGCAAGTAGTCGATGACCGGTAGGGTGTTCAACGCTGCCGGTGTCGTCGGGTTCATGAGTTGCACTCCTTGTTGTTGACGCGATAGCCAATTCACACCCCAGGGCCAGCAGGAAAAGAAGGAAACACCGACGGAATATCGCCGGGCTGATTCGAGCACGCACCTTTTGTCCCAACCACATGCCGGCCAGCGCCGGTAGTACGGCAGCCATCGAAAGCCCCATCGTGTCAGGCATGTAGGCGCCATGCATCATCAGTCCGGCCGCCAGGGCCAGGGTGGAAACCGTAAACGAGAGCCCAAGGGCCTGAACCAGTTCGTCTTTGTCCAGGTTCAGCGCCTGAAAAAACGGGACTGCCGGAATCACGAAGACACCCGTGACCCCTGTAATGGCGCCGGTGGCCAGCCCTGCCAATGGCGACATCCAGCGCTCGTGGCCTGGCGCGAGCGACAGGCATGGCGAGAGCAGGGCATACACCGCGTAGCCGATCAGCGCGACGCCCAGGACAACCCTCGAGGCCACAGGGTCAACGCTGACAAGAAACTGCGTTGCCGTTGTCGTGCCGATGACAATGCCCAGCATGGCAGGCCAGAAGCGTCGCAGCACCGTGGACAATGATGGCCCGACAAACAGTTGCCAGACGTTGGTGACAAGGGAGGGGATGACCAGCAGCGCCGCTGCGGCCAGTGGTGACATGATCGATCCCAGCAATCCCATGGCAACCGTTGGAAGCCCCATGCCCGTGACCCCCTTGACCAGTCCCGCAATGAGGAAGATCAGGGAGAGCGGCAGTGCAAGTTCGAGAAGTTCGTTCATGTCAGGTATTGAACCCGCGGCCACTCACGCGCACAATGCGGTTTTCAATCCAAGAGCCTTCGGTTGAGCCGAAGGCTCTGCAGTGTGCCGACATCATGCGACTCGATCTTGCCGATTTGCAGCTTTTCCTTGCCATCGTCGAGGCAGGGAGCATCACGCAGGGGGCAGTCAGGGCGAACCTCTCGCTGGCGGCGGCCAGCGAGCGCCTGCGTAAAATTGAAGATGACCTGGGCCTGGTGCTGCTTCAACGCTTTCCGCGCGGCGTGGGCGCGACGCAGGCGGGCGAGGCGCTGGCCCATCATGCCCGCGTTATCCTGCAACAGCGCGCCCTGATGAAAGACGAGCTGCGCGATTACGCCACGGGTGTGCGCGGCACGCTGACCTTCTATGCGAACACCGCAGCGCTCACCGACTTTCTTCCCGAACGTCTTGCTCCCTGGCTCGCGCAACGCCCGGGCTTGCGCATCGACCTGAAAGAGCGCACCAGCGAGGAAATTGTCAGCCTGATTGCCGGGGGGCTGGCCGAAGCCGGCATCATTTCAAGTGCCGTGTCAGCGCCCGGTCTGCACGTCAGGAATGTTGCCAAGGATCATCTGGCGCTTGTCGTGCCTGAAGCTCACCGTCTGGCAGGCGTCCACGCCATTGATTTCGCGGAGGTTCTGGCTGAGCCTTTTGTGGGCTTGGCCCATGGCAATGCCCTGCAGGATCACATCGAGGCGCACGCGCGCGCTCACGGACGTCTGCTGGATGTGCGCATTCGCATGAAAACCTTTGAGGGGCTTGGCCAGATGGTGGCCCATGGCGTGGGTCTGGGAATCGTGCCCGACCGTATCGCCCGCCGCCTTCGGCGACGATGCGGCTATCGTCTGCTTTCCTTGAACGATGACTGGGCACGGCGTCAGTTGCGCGTGTGCTTCGGGGCCTGGGAAGACCTGTCATCGCCCATGCGTCACCTGATGCGTCATCTGGGAGTGGATAAGGCTGACCTGTGCTGATGCGGTACGGTGCAGCTACGCGCTAAACAATGCCGGCCATGGTCAATGGCGAAGAACCCGCACCCGCCAGCAGCTCGTCCAGCCGGGTCAGGGCGCCCTTCAGTTCGGCGTCGTCAAGGCCTCCCAGGCAAATGCGCAGGCCTGATTCGACAAGGTTCGGATTCGCCATGAAGGCTTCGGGCGGCGCCAACGTGATGCCGGATTGCGATGCGGCCATCACGATGTCGCGCGCGCGGGCGGTTTCCATGGGCAGCCAGGCATGCAGCGCATCGCCACGCATGGGCGACAGCCACTGGCCCAGCATTGAGCGCACCAGCTTGTTGCGGCGCGTGGCTTCGGCCCGTATGGATTGTGCAATCGCTTCAACCAGGCCCTCGCTGAGCCAGTAGGCCATGAGCAGGCCCGACAAGGGCGTGGCCATGGTTTGCGTAGCCAGCAACCATTGGCTGACGTCGTCGAGCAGGCGCTGCGGTGCAGCGATGTAGCCGACACGCAGACCCGGCGCCAGGCATTTTGACAAGCTGCCCACGTACAGCACGTGCTCGGGCGCAAACCGGGCGATGGGTGGCAACTTGGCCGGTGCGAACACCGAGTAGACATCGTCTTCAATGATGGTGAGGTCGGCTCGCCTGGCAATATCGGCAATGGCCTGACGGCGCTCGATCCCCATGACCGCTCCCGTAGGGTTCTGGATGGTGGGCACCAGATACAGCAAGGATGGCGGGGTATCGCTTGCCAGGGCCGCTTCCAGTGCCTGAGGAAGAATGCCCTGATCGTCCATGGCCAGAGGAACCAGGGGGCGCTGCAGCTGACGAGCTGCCCGCAAGGCGCCCGGGTAGGTCAGTTGCTCGATAGCCAACGGGCCTTTGGGGGAAGCCGCCATGGCCAGGAACAAGGCTTGCTGCGCGCCGTTGGTCATGATGATTTGCGACGGCTCGACCGACAGCCCGTGGTTCTGGGCAATCATGCGCGCCAGCATCTGGCGGTGTTCGGGCAGGCCTGCGGCGGGCATGTAACGGGTGAAGAAGTCGGCATCGACAGTTGTGCCGATCTTGTTCATGGCGTCGGTGAGCATGCGGCCGGTGACTACCGGGGGAGGCGCGTTCACGCTGAGATCGAGCCGGCGCTCGGCTCGGCGGATTTGCGACGCGACAAACATGCCACGGCCCTTTTCCGATTTGACCAGCCCCTGGCGCTGAAGTGTGGCGTAGGCGCGAGTAACGGTGCCGATGCTGACGCCCAGCTGATCTGCCACCTGACGGTGTGTGGGCAGGCGGGCCCCCGTGGGAATGCTTCCCGCAAGGATGTCCTGCGTAATGGCAACCACCAGTCGTTCATGAATGAGACCGTCGGATTCAGACAGATGGGGATTCCAGGGAGATTCCAGTTTCACGGCAATGGCCTGTTCAAGTTGGGTTTTGTCCCATTATTGCTGCAAAAGTGTCTTATTTCAATTGCCTGGACAGCGTATCCGGTCTGTCAGGTTGAATGTGTCTTTGCAGGTGCTTGCTTGGGGACGGGCTTTCGGGCGGCGGGTTTGCCGAAGTACATGGCCACCATCATGCCCGCCGTGACGCAGGCGATTCCCGTCCAGACCATCGGCGAGGGGATTTCATCCAGCAGCCAGATACCCGCCAGCGCCGTGATGCACGGAACAGCAGCGGTGAACAGGGCCGTAGTGCTCGCACCCAGCAACGCGACTGCACGGGTGTACAGCAGTCCGGACAC
>JBFWLP010000026.1:0-35511 GCA_050252075.1 Burkholderiaceae bacterium
GGCCTGTTCCGCCGTGGCGTGGGTTTTTGCAGAATAATCGGCCTGCTTGCCCAGCCCGACAAGTACAATGCGTTCTGCACTGACGCCGGGAACCGCACGCAGCACCAATGTGCTGCCTGGTTTGCCGCTGAATTCCGCCCCGATGGCTTGGCGGATTGCGCCATTGCCGGCGCGGTCAATGATGTCCGCCGCGTCGGAGAGCTGTTTGTCGATGAAAACACCCACGGCGAGCGCCGGTGTCTTCAGTTGGTGCAATGAGGCACTGGTCTGTGTGCTAAATTCCATTCGAAATTCCCGATTCAATCATCAAACAATGGCAGGGATTATCCCGCAAATCCGGTTATGTCACTATTCAAGCGTTCCGTCGTCTCAGAAATACTGAGCCATGCGGGTGTGGTTTTCTCGACCCTGCTGGTGGTATGGCTGAGTGTACTGCTTGTGCGCCTGCTCGGCGATGCAGCCAGCGGCTACATTGGTGCCGACGTGGTCTTCGGCCTTGCCACGTTTTCCAGCATTACCGCCTTGCCCGTTATTTTATCGGTCTCGCTGTTCATCGCCGTTCTTACCACGGTCACCCGCAGTTTTCGCGAATCGGAAATGGTGGTGTGGTTTGCCAGCGGCCTGTCGCTGCGCGACTGGATCGGGCCGGTAATGCGGTGCGCCGTACCTTTTGCGGTGGGCATTGCGCTTCTTACGCTTTTTGCCTCGCCGTGGGCCTATCGCCAGATCAGCGAATACCGGCAACGCTACGAACAGCGCTCCGATCTTGCCAAGGTGACGGTGGGGCAGTTCATTGAAACCGACGACGGCGCCCGGGTCTTTTTCGCCGAGGGCCCCGAGAGCGATGACGAAGAAATGGGCGACATCGTTGCGCGGGTGATCGACAAGGAATGGTTGAGCGTGGTCACCGCCGAGGGCGCGCATATCGAAGATCAGCCCAACGGGGACCGCTTTCTGGTGCTGACCCGCGGCCATCGCTACGACCTGAAGCCCGGGCTGCCGGAGTTCCGCATGGTCGATTTCGAGCGCTACGGAATACGATTGGAGAACCGGGCCGAGGCAACCTCACCCGAAGCGGTTCGGCGCCTTGCGGAAACCAGTATCAAGGCCCGACCAACATGGCAGCTGTTTGTCGACAACAACGACCACGCGCGCTCCCAGATCATGTGGCGCATTGCCTTGCCGCTGGCCGCCCTGAACCTGGCCTTGCTGGCCATTCCCCTGGGGGCGGTGAATCCGCGTCTGGGCCGTTCGGGCGATTTTCTTATCGCCGGGCTGGTGGGGCTGCTGTATATGAACCTGATCAACCTGTCCCGTGGCTGGATAGGAAGCGGCCAGTTGGGTTTTGGCGTGGGCGTGTGGCTGGTTCATGTGATATTTGCCGGCCTGATGGCCTACATGATGTGGCGCAAGTTGCGGGTCAAGGCGCCCAAAGAGCCGGCGCCCCTGGCTGCGGGCGCGGCGCGCTGATTGCCTGGTGCCGCCATCGGGGCGGCCTCAGGGCGGGTAATTCAGATTGCTGGTTTCGCCGCGCAGCAGCGGGCCGTTCATTTGCACGGCTTGCTTCAGATAATTCCAGAGCGTCATCACCCGGTGCGAGTGGCGCAAGTCTTCGTGGCAATACATCCAGAAACTGCGGGTGATGGCGATCTGGTCTTCCAGAACCGGTTGCAGGCGCGCGTCCTGGGCAGCCATGAAGCACGGCAAAATGGCCAGTGCCTGGCCTTGCAGGGTGGCATGATACTGGGCGATGACGCTAGTGCTGCGGAAATTCACGCGCCGGCTGTCGACAATATCTTCCAGATAGCGCAGGTGATCGCTGAAAAGCAGCTCCTCGACATAACCGATCAGCCGGTGCCGGGTCAGATCCTGAACCTTGCGTATGGCGGGAGCCTGGGCCAGATAGTCGCGATGGGCGTACAGTTTCAGGGCATAGTCGTGCAATTTGGTGCACAAGTAGGGCCCCCGTTGCGGACGCTCCAGGGAAATGGCCAGATCCGCCTCGCGTTTTGACAGGCTGATGAAGCGCGGTACGGGCATAAGATCGAGCGTCAGGTCGGGGTAGCGACGCTGGAAATCCATCATCAAGGGCGACAGCACATAGCTGCCAAAGCCCTCGGTGGAGCCAATGCGCAAGTGGCCCGACAAGGTTTGTGCCTGTCCCAGTATTTCTTCGCGGGCCGAAATGACCGTGCCTTCGATCCGTTCGGCATACGAGAAAAAGCGTTCACCTTCCTCGGTCAGGGTGAAACCGCCGGCCGTGGATTTATTGAACAGCACCGTATCCAGTTCGCGTTCCAGCGCGTGTATGCGCCGCGAGACAGTGCTGTGCTGCACCCCCAGACGTATACCGGCGGCACTGACCCGCTGCGTTCGGGCCACTTCCAGAAAATACCGCAGATCGTCCCAATTGAGCATGTTTGTGCATTTTTTAGCAATCAATGTGCATTTATTTTCATGGAAATATGTTTTTTACACAACTAAACTCGATCTGTTCTGCTGGCTCAGATGAATACCGGCTTTTCTTTTGCCCGTCCCGCGCGACGCGCGCCCCAATTATTTCAGGAGACTCTCAATGTCCGACGTACCTCGCATACCGCTACTGATCGGCGGTGAACTGGTTCAATCCAAAACCACCGAATGGCGCGATGTGATTAACCCCGCCACGCAGGAAGTTATCGCCAAGGTGCCCTTCGCCACACGCGAAGAACTGGACATGGCGGTGGCCAACTCCAAGGAAGCGTTCCAGAAATGGCGCAACACCAGCCAGGGCGCCCGTGCCCGTGTCATGCTGAACCTGCAGAAGCTGGTGCGCGACAATACGGCCAAACTGGCTGAAGCCATCACCCGCGAGCATGGAAAAACGCTGCCCGACGCCGAAGGCGAGGTGGGTCGTGGTCTGGAAGTGATTGAACACGCCTGCTCGATGACCTCGCTGCAGCTGGGCGAGTATGCCGAAAATGCCGCCAGCGGCATCGACGTTTACACGCTGATCCAGCCCCTGGGCGTGTGCGCCGGGATCACCGCATTCAACTTCCCGGTCATGCTGCCGTCGTTCATGTTCCCTATTGCGGTGACGGCCGGGAACACCTTTATATTGAAGCCGTCCGAGCAGGACCCCACATCGTCGCTCATGCTGGCGCAATTGGCCCTGGAGGCAGGGTTGCCCCCCGGTGTGCTGAACGTGGTGCACGGCGGCCCCGATATCGCCAACGGTTTGTGCGAGCATCCCGATATCAAGGCGGTTTCCTTCATTGGTTCCACCCACGTGGGTACCGAAATTTATCGCCGCGCCTCGAACGCCGGCAAGCGTTGCCAGTCCATGATGGGCGCGAAGAACCACTGCGTCATTTTGCCTGACGCCGACCGCGAGGTTGCCTTGAACCAGCTGGTGGGTGCCGCTTTCGGTGCCGCCGGCCAGCGTTGCATGGCCACTTCCGTGGCTGTCATGGTGGGCAGCGCCAAAGACTGGCTGCCTGATTTCGTCGAACGTGCCAAGAAGCTGAAAGTCAATGTGGGTACCGACCGTCAGGCCGATCTGGGCCCGCTGGTGTCGCCCAATGCGAAACGCCGCGTAGAAGGCCTGATCCAGAAAGGTGTGGAAGAGGGTGCCCAGTTGCTGCTCGATGGCCGCAATCTGGTGGTCGACAGTTACGAGAAAGGCAATTTCGTCGGGCCAACAGTGTTCAGCGGTGTTACCGCCGACATGACCATCTATAAAGACGAAATCTTCGGGCCTGTGCTGTGTGTGGTGTGTGTTGACACGCTCGAACAGGCGGTGGAGTTCATCAACGGTAACCCGAACGGCAACGGTGTGGCTCTGTTCACCCAGGATGGCGGTTCGGCGCGTTACTTCCAGAACAACATCGATGTGGGCCAAGTGGGCATCAACATTCCCATTCCCGTGCCGGTGGCATGGTTCAGCTTCACCGGTTCGCGTGGCTCCAAGCTGGGCGATCTTGGGCCGAACGGCAAGCAGGCAGTGCATTTCTGGACACAAACCAAAACCATCACGGCCCGCTGGTCGGCCCATGCCGCCGGTGTGAACACCACGATCTCCATGAAGTAAGCTTATATCGCAAAACTATATAGTTTTGCGTTTTTATTCCATATAATAGCCCTCACACGAGGGCTATTTTTATGAATCTTCAACAATTTCGTTTCGTTCGGGAAACCATTCGGAGCAATTACAACCTTACCGATGCGGCGCGCAGCCTGTTCACGTCGCAACCGGGCGTATCGAAAGCCATTATCGAGTTCGAAGACGAACTGGGCATCAAGATTTTCGAGCGCCACGGCAAGCGTATACGCGGGCTGACCAAGCCCGGCGTAGCTATTTCCCAGGTGGTTGACCGCATCATGCGCGAGGTTGACAACCTGAGGAAGGTCAGCGACGAATTTGCCCGGCGCGACGAGGGCGGGCTGGTGATTGCCTGCACCCATGCCCAGGCGCGTTATATTCTTCCTCGGGTCATTCCGGCCTTTCGCGAGCGTTTCCCCAAAGTGCGCCTGTCGCTGGCCGAAGGTAGCCCTCCGCACCTGGCAAACCTGGTATTGCATGAAAAAGCCGATATCGCCATTGCCACTGAAACGCTGGCGCAAACGCCGGGTTTGGCGGCTCTGCCGGTGTATACCTGGGAGCACGTCATTGTGGTGCGTCCCGATCATCCCCTGGCGGAACTGACCTCCAGCGAAGCCCGCAACCTGTCGCTCGCCCAACTGGCTCGTTATCCCATCGTCACCTATGACCATGCATTTTCCGGGCGCGGTGCCATCGACGCTGCTTTCGAACGGGCAGGCATCAGTCCCGACATCGTGCTCGAGGCGATCGACGCCGATGTCATTAAAACCTATGTCGACGTGGGGCTGGGCATCGGCATTATTGCTGGCATGGCCTATGATCCGCGCCGCGATAAAGGGCTGATCGGCTTGCCGGTGGGGCATTTGTTCGGAAATCACACCACCCGCGTGGCGGTCAAATCCGGGGTTTTCCTGCGCGATTACGTGTATGTCATGCTGGAAATGCTGGCGCCTGAACTTACCCGCGATGTGGTTCAGGACGCCATCGAGGGGCGAACCCATTCGCTCGCTGCCTGACGGCAGGTGCGCCAGTCACTATCTGTTCAGTCTTGAAAGCCGGCGCAAGCCGGTTTTTTATAGCCCACAGTTGACAACGCAAATGAGAATGATTATTGTTTGTTTTCGTTAAAATTCAACGGAGCCAATTATGTCTCAGGTCGTGCATGCGGTGATTGTCGGAGCGGATCGTTTGGGGAATATTCCCGATGTGCTGAAAGGCCATAATATTGCGGTGCGGCACCATATCAGCGGAAGGGATCCGTCGCATCAGAAGAAAACGCTGCAGTTACCCTCGGGCACCGAGCTGTTGATACTGTTGACGGATTTTCTGGGGCACAACGTAATGAAGACGTTCCGCGCCGCCGCCCAGCGTGCGGGCATAAAAGTGCTGGCCTGCAGGCGGTCGGTGTGCAGCCTTAGGCAGGCCTTGAACCAGTGCGGTTACTGCGAAGCCTGCCCGGTGGATGCCACCAAGCGACGGGCGCCGTTATAGCGTTTTTTCCAGTAGCCGATGTCCATGTCTTCAATGCGTACGACCGAGCCGGAACGGGGGGCGTGGACAAACTTGCGGTTGCCCAGGTAAATACCGACATGGGAAAAGCGGTGGCCGCGGGTGTTGAAAAACACCAGGTCGCCTTTTTTCAGTTCGTGATTCTTGACGGCAATACCTTCCCGTGCGATGTCCCGGGATTTGCGGGGCAGCTTCAGCCCCAATGATTTTTCAGCGGCATAAATTACCAGGCCACTGCAATCAAAGCCCGTGCTGGGCGCTTCGCCGCCAAAACGGTACTTGATACCCAGAACACTGAGCGCGGTACTGGCCAGCGCCGGGTTGGTGCTGCCCTGGGGTGCGGAGTGCAGGCCGGATTGCAGGCCGCCTTCACGTGAACGCAGGAAGGCGCCTAGCGGGTCGGATCGCGTGGAAACCAGATACTGGTTGTTTTGAAGGCTGGAAGTTGAGCTGGCTTGCTGCGGCCCCTGACCTGTGGTGGCACACCCTGCCAGGGCGGCAACCGACACTACCAGCGCCAGGCGGCATACACGGAAAAGGCAACCATGCCCGAAGAGTGACGTTCGTTGGATAGGCGACTGAATTCCCTGAGGCGGCATAGTAGTTGGCGTTCTGTTTCTTGATGTAAAGTGCAATACGTAGCTAACCGGCACCAAAGTTTACGAAATATTGGCAAAACCGGTAAAGCAGTGAAAACCCGATAGTCGATAAGTTTACCTCAGGGCTGAAGTATAGTTGATGTCGCGTAACAGCACTTACATTCTTTGTATATAGGAATTTTGCATGAAAACCAAACCAATATTATCACTGGAAAATGTTAAGGCCATTCTTTCCGCCGCCGAAGCGCATGCCGTGAAGAACCACTGGGCGGTCAGCATTGCCGTGGTTGACGACGGCGGTCATATGCTGGGTATGGTGCGTCTGGATGGCGCGGCGCCCATTTCCGCGCAAATTGCGCCGGCCAAGGCACGTACCTCGGCGCTGGGGCAGCGTGAATCGAAATCGTATGAAGACATCATCAATCAGGGCCGTACGGCATTTTTGTCGGCTCCGGGGCTTGAAGGTCTGCTCGAGGGCGGGGTGCCCGTGGTCGTTGACGGCCAGGTCATCGCCGCGGTGGGCGTATCGGGGGTGAAATCCTCGGAAGACGTTGAAATCGCGCGCGCGGGTATTGCCGCGCTGGGTCTGGCCTGACGCTTTGGCCTGACGCATAACGGCCATTCGGCATGTCTGCATTGCCCTCCGGTACGGCTACACGCTTTGCGTCGTCGGCGCTTCGGCCCGGCGTCACACGCCGCGAGATATGGGCGTGGGCAATGTACGATTTCGCCAATTCCGGCTACACCACGGTGGTACTGACCACAGTGTTCAGCACCTATTTCGTCGGTGTGGTGGCCCAGGGGCGTTCCTGGGCCACCTTTGCCTTCACCCTGGCATTGTCGGTGTCCTATGCTCTGGTCATGCTTACCATGCCCTGGCTGGGCGCGCGTGCCGACGCACGTGCTGCCAAACGGCGCATTTTGTTTGCCAGTACCGTATTTTGCGTGGCCGCCACTGCCGCCCTGGCGGCCGCCGGTCCGAACGACATCGTGCTGGCTCTGTTGTTTCTGGGGCTGTCGAACTATGCCTATTGCGTGGGTGAGTCGATCGTAGCGGCATTTTTGCCCGAACTTGCCACACCGCAAGGCCTGGGCCGCGTATCGGGGTGGGGGTGGGGGTTTGGCTATTTCGGCGGCATGCTCACTCTGGGTGTGTCGCTGGCCATTGTCTCCTGGGCGTCGGCGCGAGGGTGGCAGGCGCATCAATACGTTCCCTACGTTATGCTGCTCACCGCCGCCATTTTTGCCGTGGCCGCCTTGCCGTCCTTCCTTTTTCTGCGTGAACGCAGTCCGGCGCACCACCGTCCGGTCTCCAGTCCCCTGCGTCGCCTGCGCGATGCCTGGGTCGATGTCTCCCGCCATTTTCCCGACGTACGGTTGCTGCTTGTGTGCGGCGCGTGTTACCACGCCGGCATATCGGTCGTCGTTACCTTGTCTGCCGTATATGCCAGTCAGGCCATGGGGTTTTCCATGGCCCAGACCATGTTGCTGATCTTTACGGTCAACATCGCGGCAGCCGTCGGGGCCCTGGCGTTTGGTTATGTGCAAGATGCCATTGGTCACAAAAAGGCGCTCGCCATTACCCTTTTCGGCTGGCTGGTGATGGTCGCCCTGGCAGTCGTTGCCGTGCAAGAATGGGTGTTCTGGATTGCCGCCACCGTGGCGGGCTTGTGCATGGGCACCAGTCAGAGCGCGGGGCGGGCTATGGTCGGCGCGCTGGCACCGCCGGGGCGTCTTGCCGAGTTCTACTCATTATGGGCCTTTGCCACGCAGCTGGCAGCCGTCGTGGGCCCGTTGTTTTACGGAAGTGTCACGTGGCTGACAGATGGAAACCATCGCCTGGCGCTATTGTGTACAGGTATATTTTTCATCGCCGGCCTTATTGTTCTGCGTTATTTGAACTTTGCGCGCGGTGCCGCGCTGCGCGATACTATGTATCACAATGAAACCATCAAGGAGTGAGCATGTCCAACGAGATTCAATCGGTCCTGACTGAAAATCGCGTCTTTCAGCCATTTGAGGCCGTTGCCAAGGGCGCGACCATCGCGGGTATGCAGGCCTACCGGAAGCTGTGCGACGAAGCGCAGGCTTCGCCTGACGCCTTCTGGGGGCGGTTGGCAAACGAGAATCTGGTCTGGGACACGCCGTTCACACAAGTACTCGACGCCTCCAATGCGCCGTTTTATCAGTGGTTCAACGACGGTCAGCTGAACGTATCGGCCAATTGCCTGGACAAGCACCTGGCCACCCCTACGGCCGATAAAACCGCCATTATTTTTGAAACCGACGACGGCCGGGTCACCCGCGTCACCTACCGCGAACTGCATGCCCAAGTCTGCCGGTTTGCCAACGGGCTGAAAGCGCTTGGCTACAAAAAGGGCGAGCGTGCCATTATTTACATGCCCATGTCCATCGAGGCCGTGGTTGCCATGCACGCCTGCGCGCGCCTGGGCATTACCCACTCGGTGGTTTTTGGCGGGTTTTCCTCTAAAAGCCTGCACGAACGAACGGTCGATGTCGGCGCCTCGTTGGTCATTACGGCCGACGAACAGGTGCGTGGCGGCAAGACTATGCCGCTCAAGCCTGCGGTCGACGAAGCCCTGGAAAAGGGCGGTTGCGAGGCGGTTCGTCATGTGGTTGTGTACCAGCGCACCGGCGGCCCTACGCAGTGGGTGCAGGGGCGAGACCGCTGGATGCACGAGGTGTGTGCGAACCAGCCGTCCAGCTGCGATCCTGTGCCGGTCGACGCCGAACATCCTCTGTTTATTCTTTATACATCGGGGTCTACGGGCAAACCCAAAGGCGTGCAGCATGCGTCGGCCGGGTTTTTGCTGTGGGCCCTGCTAACCGTCAAATGGACATTCGATGCGAAAGACACCGACGTCTTCTGGTGTACCGCCGACGTGGGCTGGGTAACCGGCCACACCTATATCGCCTACGGCCCCACCGCGGCGGGTTTGACACAGATCATCTTCGAAGGTGTGCCAACCTACCCCGATGCGGGCCGCTTCTGGGAAATGATCCAGCGGCACAAGGTCACCGTGTTCTATACGGCGCCCACCGCCATTCGTTCACTGACCAAGGCGGCCGAAAGCACCGCCCAGGTGCATCCGCGCAATTACGACTTAGGCTCGCTGCGCATTATCGGTTCGGTGGGCGAGCCCATCAACCCGGAAGCCTGGATGTGGTATTTCACCCATGTAGGCCAGGAGCGTTGCCCGGTTGTCGATACCTGGTGGCAAACTGAAACCGGCGGCCATATCCTGACGCCGCTGCCCGGGGCGACACCGCTCAAACCGGGTTCGTGCACGTTGCCGCTGCCCGGCATCGATGTCGGCATCGTCGATGAAACCGGCGCCGACGTTCCCGACGGCAAAGGGGGCTTTCTGGTGATCAAGCGGCCCTGGCCGGCCATGATACGCACTATCTGGGGCGATCCCGAGCGCTTCAAGAAAACGTATTTCCCGCCGGAAATGAAAGGCTATTATCTGGCCGGTGACGGTGCGCAGCGCGATGCCGACGGCTACTTCTGGATCATGGGCCGCATCGACGACGTTCTGAATGTGTCGGGTCACCGCCTTGGCACCATGGAAGTCGAGTCGGCGCTGGTGTCGCACGAACTGGTTGCCGAATCCGCCGTGGTCGGCCGGCCCGACCCCACCACCGGCGAGGCCATTGTGGCGTATGTCGTGCTGAAGCGGGCGGTGCCCGAAGGCGACGAGGCCAAGGCCATTGCGGCCCAGTTGCGTGACTGGGTGGCGCGGGAAATCGGCCCTATCGCCAAGCCCAGGGAAATACGGTTTGGCGAGAACCTGCCCAAAACCCGCTCCGGGAAGATCATGCGTCGCCTGCTGCGTGTGGTGGCACAGGGTCAGGAGGTCACCCAGGATGTCTCCACACTGGAAAATCCCGCCATTCTGGAGCAGTTGTCGCAAGCCTACTAGTACCCCGGTATCAGGCAGGCCTTGCGGCACTCACAAAACAGCCCACTTGCAAGGTGGGCTGTTTTGTTGGATGCGGCGGGCCTGAAGCGGTTTACATGCCGTTGTAGACCGGGCCTTCGCCACCTTGGGGCGTAACCCACACAATATTCTGTGTGGGATCTTTGATGTCACAGGTTTTGCAATGGACACAGTTCTGTGCGTTGATCTGCAGCCTGTCTTCGCCGGTTTCGGTTTTTACGAACTCGTAAACCCCGGCCGGGCAGTAGCGGCTTTCGGGCCCGCCAAACCTGGCCAGATTGACGGACACCGGCACCGAGTCGTCTTTGAGCGTAAGGTGCACAGGCTCGTTTTCGTCGTGATTGGTATTCGAAATAAATACCGAGCTCAAGCGGTCGAAGGTGATTTTCCCGTCGGGCTTGGGGTAATCGATGCGCGCGCATTCGGCTGCCGGCTGCAAACAGGCGTGATCAGGCTTGGTGCGATGGATGGTCCAGGGCATTTTGCCCTTCAGCAGCCATTGCTCGATGCCGGTCATGAAGGTGGCCACGGTGCGGCCCTTCTTGAACCATTGTTTGAAATTGCGCGCCTTGTTCAGCTCTTCGTGCAGCCACGAGGCCTCGAATGCTGTTGGGTAGGCTTGCAGCTCGTCGTGCCGACGGTCGGCCACAACGGCATCGAAGGCGGCGTCGGCGGCCATGGCCCCCGACTTGATGGCCGAATGACTGCCCTTGATCCGTGAAGCGTTCAGCATGCCCGCCTCGCAGCCCACCAGGGCGCCGCCCGGAAAGACCAGCTTGGGAATGGAGAGCAGGCCGCCGGCGGTCAGTGACCGGGCGCCATAGGCAATTCGCTTGCCGCCTTCGAAGGTGGGGCGGATGGCGGGGTGCGTTTTGTAGCGCTGGAACTCTTCAAACGGCGACAGCCACGGATTGGCGTAATCCAGACCCACCACCAGGCCCACCACCACGATGTTGTTGTCCAGGTGATAAAGGAAGGAGCCGCCGTAGGTGTCGGAGTCGAGCGGCCATCCGGCCGTGTGTACGACCAGGCCGGGTTGCGACTGGGACGGGTCGACTTCCCACATTTCCTTGATGCCGATGCCGTAGCTTTGCGGGTCGCGGCCTTCGTCGAGCTTGAATTTTTCAGTCAGCTGGCGGCCCAGATGCCCGCGCGAACCTTCGGCGAACAGGGTGTATCGGGCGTGCAGCTCCATGCCGGGCTGGTAATGTTCGGTATGGCTGCCGTCGCGGGCGACCCCCATGTCGCCCGTGGCCACCCCCTTGACCGCCCCGGTGTCGGTGTAGAGGATCTCTGCTGCGGCGAAACCGGGGAAAATCTCAACCCCGAGGGCCTCGGCCTGCTCACCCAGCCAGCGAACCACCAGGCCCAGCTGCACTATATAGTTGCCGTGGTTCTTGAAGCAGTCGGGCAACAGCCACTGCGGGGTGGCCCGCGCACCTTTTTCCGACAGGAACAGGAACTTGTCTTCCTTGACCTCGGTGGTGAGCGGCGCGCCTTTTTCTTTCCAGTCGGGAATCAGTTCGGTCAGTGCCCGGGGATCCATGACGGCGCCGGACAGCGTGTGCGCGCCAACTTCGGATCCTTTCTCAAGTACACACACACTGATGTCCTGATTGCGTTGCGCGGCAAGCTGTTTAAGCCGTATGGCGGCGGCCAGGCCGGCTGGCCCGGCACCGACCACGACCACGTCGTATTCCATGGATTCGCGTTCAGACATTGTTGTGATCTCCCAGACTGTGATTATTTGTTCACTTGATTACATTGCTTTAAACCTCGACATTGTAGTGCAGTCTGGCCGGCGCAACGATCCCGGGCAGGCCCGGCGGGCCCGGCCGGGAAGGGGCCCAAGGTATACTTCCCGTTACAGTACAGGGTGATATTTACGGGGTAATTCGAATGGCATACCGGGATTCAAACGGGCAGAATGACAACCAGCGCCGGGTCGCGCATCGGTGCTGCCTTCCCATGCGCTGGGCCGACATGGATGCCCAGAATCACATGAACAACGTGGTCTATTTCCGGTTTATCGAAGAAGCCAGAATCCAGATGCTCGACAGTATCGGCGGTGTCCGCGACGGCGAGCGGGTCAGCGTACTGGCACACACCTCGTGCGATTTCCTCAGGCCGGTGGTTTACCCGGCAGGCATCATCGTTACCCAGCTCGTCAACCGGGTAGGCCGTACCAGCCTCGACGTTGATGTCGAGCTGGCCTGCGATACGGCGCCCGACATTACCGTGGCCAAGGCGCGCTACGTGCTGGTTTGTGCCAACGCCGCATCGGGCCAGCCCATGCCCTGGACAGTCCATCAGCGCCAGGCGCTGGAAGGCATGATCCATTCAGAGTGATTGCCTGGTGTACAGTTGCCGAATCGTTCTTTGTTTGTGGTACCTTTAACCGGCTTTGTGCATCGCACAAGGAATCGAAAAGTCGTATTGAAAAAGGATGGAGTGATGAATAAAGTCTATGCAAGTGCCGCAGAAGCGCTTAAAGACATTGTTGCCGACGGCCAGACCATTGCCGTGGGCGGCTTTGGCCTGTGCGGCATTCCCGAGGCACTGATCGCTGCGCTGCGTGATTCCGGGGTTCAGAATCTGACCTGCGTCAGCAACAATGCCGGCGTCGACGGCTTCGGCCTGGGACAGTTGCTGGAAACCCGCCAGATCACCAAGATGATCGCGTCTTATGTGGGTGAAAACAAAGAGTTTGAACGCCAGTATCTGGCCGGCGAGCTGGAGCTGGAATTTACGCCTCAAGGTACCCTGGCCGAAAAACTGCGTGCGGGCGGTGCGGGCATACCGGCCTTCTTCACGAAAACCGGTGTGGGTACGAAAATTGCCGAGGGCAAGGAAGAGCGCGAATTCGATGGCGAGCGCTACATCATGGAGCGCGCCATCGTGGCCGATGTCTCGCTGGTGAAGGCTTACAAGGCAGACCGTTCAGGCAACCTGATCTTCCGCCAGACCGCACGTAATTTCAATCCCGATGTCGCCGTTGCCGGAAAGATCACCGTCGTGGAAGTCGAGGAAATCGTCGATGTGGGTGATCTGGATCCGGAAAACATCCATTTGCCCGGCATCTACGTGCACCGCATTGTGCTGAACTCCAACCCCGAAAAGCGTATCGAAAAACGCACTACCCGTAACTCCGAGGGAGCTTGATCATGGCGTGGAATCGTGACGAAATGGCAGCGCGCGCGGCGCGTGAACTGAAAGATGGTTTTTATGTGAACCTGGGTATCGGCATGCCTACGCTGGTGGCGAACCACGTTCCGCCCGGCGTCGAGGTCTGGCTGCAGTCGGAAAACGGGCTGCTGGGCATCGGCCCCTTCCCCGAAGACGACCAGGTCGATGCCGATCTGATCAATGCGGGCAAACAAACCGTAACAACCCTGCCGGGATCCTCCATTTTCTCGTCATCGCAATCGTTTGGCATGATCCGCGGCGGCAAGATCAACCTGGCTATTCTGGGCGCCATGCAGGTGTCCGAAAAAGGCGATCTGGCCAACTGGATGATTCCGGGCAAAATGATCAAGGGCATGGGCGGCGCCATGGATCTGGTGGCCGGCGTGGGCCGTGTGGTGGTCCTTATGGACCACGTGGCACGCAAGAAAGACGGTACCGAAGATTTCAAGCTGCTGCCCGAGTGCACCTTGCCTCTGACCGGGGTGGGCGTGGTCGATCTGATCATTACCGATCTGGGTGTCATGGAAGTGACCGACGACGGTCTGCGGCTGCTTGAGCTGGCTTCCGGCGTCACCGTCGAGGAAGTCCAGGCGAAAACCAAGGCCAGGCTCGACGTCTCCGCCGTTGCCTAGCGTTAACTGAAGGTGAGCCCATTGTCCCGGTCCTACGTTACCGATCGCATCCAGCGCTTGCGGCATGCCCTGCAGGCGCGGGGCGTTCATGCCTATGTCGCATTAACCGCCGATCCCCACCTGTCCGAATACCTTCCGGAACACTGGCAGGGCCGGCAATGGCTAAGCGGCTTTGCAGGGTCGGCGGGCACGCTGGTCGTTACTGACTCGTTCGCCGGCCTCTGGACCGACAGCCGTTACTGGGAGCAGGCCGAAACCGATCTGGCGGGCACGGGCATTGCTCTTATGCGTGCCGGTGCGCCCGAGGTTCCCACGCCTGCACAGTGGGTTGCGCAACACCTTCACCAGGGGCAGTCGGTCAATATCGACGGCCAGGTGCTATCGGTGCAAAGCCACCGGCAATGGCACGACACGCTGCGCGACACCGGTATCGACTTGTTGACCGGGTTCGACACGCTGGCCGACATCTGGTCCGACCGGCCGCCATTGCCCGCCGGTACGGTCTTCCCGCACGAGCCGCCGTTCGCCTGCCGTACCCGGGCCCAGAACCTGGCCCAGGTGCGCGCCGCCATGCAAGCCCGGCAAGCGCAATGGTTGTGGCTGTCATCGCTTGACGACATTGCCTGGCTGCTGAATCTGCGTGGCAACGATGTCCCGTTCAATCCGGTATTTCTGGCCCATGCCCTGGTAGGTTTGACCGGGGTGCAGCTATTCGTCGACCCGGCCAAGCTGCCCGAAAACTGCCGCCGGGCGCTGGCTGCCGACGGGGTGGTGGTGCAGCCGTATGGGCAGGCCGCCCAGGCCCTGGCGGGGCTGGCCGAAACCGACACGCTCTGGGTGGATCCGGCTCGTACCACTGTCGGCACATTGCAGGCGGCGCAGTCGGTGAAGAAAACAGAGGGCCTGAACCCCAGCCAGCGGCTGAAAGCCTGCAAAAACGCCGCCGAAATTCATAATGTTCGTCAAACTATGGCGCACGATGGCGCAGCGCTATGCGAATTTTTCGCCTGGTTTGAACAGGCCCTGGCGGCGGGCGAGCGCCTTACCGAGCTCACCGTCGATGAAATGATCACGGCGGCGCGCGCGCGTCAGCCCCATTTTGTATCGCCCAGCTTCGGCACGATAGCGGCGTTCAACGCGAACGGCGCCATGCCGCATTACCACGCCACCGAACAATCGCATGCGGTCATCCAGGGCGACGGCTTGCTGCTCATCGATTCCGGCGGGCAATACCTGGGCGGCACCACCGATATCACGCGTGTGGTTCCGGTGGGGCAGGTGACGGCCGAACAAAAAGCCGACTACACCGCCGTACTGAAAGGCATGATTGCCCTGGCCACGGCCGTTTTTCCCGAAGGCATGGCTGCGCCGGTGCTTGATGCCATTGCCCGTGCCCCCCTGTGGCAGGTGGGTGCCGATTACGGCCATGGTACCGGCCACGGCGTGGGGTATTTCATGAACGTTCACGAGGGGCCCCAATCCATCGCCTATCGGGCGTCGCATTCGGCCGATATGGCCATGCGTGAGGGCATGATTACGTCCGACGAACCCGGCCTGTATCGTCCCGGTCGCTGGGGTATACGCATCGAGAATCTGGTGCTGGCCGTTCCCGCGCAGGAAACCGAATTCGGCCAGTTTCTGGCCTTCGAGACACTAACGCTGTGCCCCATTGACACCCGGTGTATCGAACCCGGGGCATTGACGGCCGCAGAACAGGCATGGCTGAACGCCTACCATGCCGTAGTGCGTGAACGCCTGCTGCCGCTGGTGGCGGGCCGGGCCCGCGACTGGCTCCTTCTTCGCACCGAGCCGCTGCACTAGTTCCATGCGTTCGCGGCTATAATCCAAATTTCAGGCTCCTGCCCGTTTCCCCCGGGCACGTAACACAATGACCAAATACGTATTTGTCACCGGCGGCGTCGTCTCTTCGTTAGGCAAAGGCATCGCCGCCGCATCGCTCGCGGCCATTCTCGAGTCCCGTGGCCTGCGTGTCACCATGCTCAAGCTCGATCCCTACATCAACGTTGATCCCGGCACCATGAGCCCGTTTCAGCACGGGGAAGTATTCGTCACCGAAGACGGTGCCGAAACGGATCTGGATCTTGGCCACTACGAGCGCTTCATTTCGGCGCGCATGCGCAAGGTGAACAACTTCACCACGGGTCAAATTTACGAATCGGTGCTGCGCAAGGAACGTCGGGGCGACTACCTTGGGAAAACGGTGCAGGTGATTCCCCATATCACCAACGAAATCCAGGATTTCATCGTGCGCGGGGCAAAATCCGCCTGGGACGGTGCGGCCGACGTCGCCATTGTCGAAATCGGCGGTACGGTCGGCGATATCGAATCGCTGCCCTTCCTCGAGGCCGCCCGGCAAATGAGCCTGCGCCTGGGGCGCAACAACTCGGCGTTCGTTCACCTTACGCTGGTGCCCTTCATTGCCTCGGCGGGCGAACTGAAAACCAAGCCTACTCAGCATTCGGTACAGAAACTGCGCGAAATCGGCATTTATCCGAACGCCTTGCTGTGTCGTGCCGACCGTCCTGTCCCCGACGACGAGCGCGCCAAAATTTCCCTGTTTTCGAATGTGCCGCTAGATGCCGTCATTTCGGTATGGGATGCCGACTCCATTTATAAAATTCCGGCCATGCTTCATCGCCAGGGGCTGGACAACCTGGTCTGCGACGCCCTGGCCCTGAATCCGCCGCCTGCCGATCTTACCCTGTGGGACCGCCTGGTCGATGCAATCGAGCATCCCCAGCACGAAGTGCGCCTGGGCATGGTGGGCAAGTATGTCGACCTTACCGAATCGTACAAGTCGCTGACCGAAGCACTGACGCACGCCGGTATCCACACCCGTTCCAAAGTCACCATCGATTACATCGATTCGGAGCAGCTTGAAGCCGAAGGTACCGACAGCCTGGCGCAGTTCGACGCCATTCTGGTGCCTGGCGGGTTCGGCAAACGGGGTACCGAAGGAAAGATCAAGGCCATTCAGTATGCGCGCGAGAACGGTGTTCCCTACCTGGGTATTTGCCTGGGCATGCAGCTCGCAGTGGTGGAATTCGCCCGTCACGTGGCGGGTCTGGGCGGGGCCAACAGCACCGAATTCGATCCCTCGGCGCCGCACCCGGTCGTGGCCCTGATCACCGAGTGGCAGGACCGCGAAGGGAAAATCGAAAAACGCGATGAAGGCTCCGACCTGGGCGGCACCATGCGCAAAGGCGCGCAGCGCTGTCCGGTAAAACCGGGTACCCGTGCGGCCGAAATTTACGGTGCTGAAGTGAACGAGCGCCATCGGCATCGCTTTGAAGTGAACAACGTTTATGTGTCGCGCCTCGAAGAGGCCGGCATGGTGATCAGTGCCCGTACACCCACCGAAAGCCTGCCCGAAATGATGGAGCTTCCGAACCACCCGTGGTTCATGGGGGTGCAATTCCATCCCGAATTCACCTCTACACCGCGCGACGGGCATCCGCTGTTCACAAGCTACATCAAGGCGGCCATTGCCCAGCATGACAAGCGCATGCAGCAAGGCAATGCCGCGCAGCCGTCAATCAGGGAAGCATCGTGAAACTTTGTGGATTCGACGTCGGATTAACCCACCCGTTTTTTCTGATCGCCGGCCCGTGTGTTATCGAGTCACGGCAAATGGCCTTCGACACCGCCGGACGCCTGAAGGAAATCACACAGCGTCTGGGTATCCCGTTTATCTATAAAAGTTCGTTCGACAAAGCCAATCGCAGTTCCGGAGCCTCTTACCGGGGGCCGGGGCAAGACGAAGGCCTGGCCATTCTGGCCGAGGTTCGCGAACAGCTGCAGGTGCCCGTGCTGACCGACGTCCACAACGAGGCTCAGGTGCAGCCTGTGGCCGCGGTGGTCGATGTTCTGCAGACTCCCGCCTTTCTATGCCGGCAAACCGACTTCATTCAGGCGTGCGCGGCCACGCTCAAGCCGGTGAACATCAAGAAAGGGCAATTTCTGGCGCCTCACGATATGGCGCAAGTGGTGGCCAAGGCGCGTGCCGCCGCTCTGGCTGCCGGGGGAGACGGCCACAACATCATGGTGTGTGAGCGCGGGGCGTCGTTCGGCTACAACAATCTGGTGTCCGATATGCGCTCGCTGGCCATCATGCGCGAAACCCGTTGCCCCGTCGTATTCGACGCCACCCATTCCGTGCAGTTGCCCGGCGGGCAAGGAACCCATTCGGGCGGGCAGCGCGAATTCGTGCCTGTGCTGGCGCGGGCGGCCGTGGCGGTGGGTATTGCGGGCTTGTTCATGGAAACCCACCCCAATCCCGACCAGGCCCTTTCCGACGGCCCCAATGCCGTGCCTCTCCATCAAATGGAAGCCTTGCTGTCTTCCCTTGTGGCTATCGACCGTTGTGTCAAGCAAAGCGGTACCCTGACCGACGAAATCCCGGTTTAGGCCCGCCTGCATTCCCTGTTCCATGAAAAACGCCCGGCATCAGTTGCCGGGTTTTTGTCGTTGGGCTAAAATTATTGACATATCAATAATTGATTAATCCATTAACTGCTTATCCATGGCCCTCGGCAGTCCCGCACCGTCGGAATCCGGTCAAACAAAACGCTCGCGAAAAGAATCCATTCTGGCCATTTCCGGCCTGTGCTTTCTGATGATGATGGTCGCCGTCGACCAAACCGTCGTGGGCACCACCTTGCCCACCATCATTGCCGATCTCAAAGGCTTCGAACTTTACGCCTGGGTTGCCACGGCCTATTTGCTCACTTGCGTCATTACGGTGCCGGTGTTTGGCCGCCTGGGTGACTACTACGGTCGCAAGCCGTTCGTCATTGCCTCCATCCTGATCTTTTCGCTGGCATCGGTCGGGTGTGCGGCGGCGGTATCCATGGAAATGCTGGTGGCGGCCCGTGCGCTGCAGGGGGTGGGCGGCGGCATGCTGATCGGCACGGCGTTTGCCTGCGTGCCCGACCTTTTCCCCGATGCCCGCACCCGGCTGCGCTGGCAGGTACTACTGAGCGCTTCGTACGGCATTGCCAGTGCGTTCGGGCCAACCTTCGGCGGGTTTCTTACACAACACACCGGCTGGCGGTCCGTGTTTCTGATCAATCTGCCCCTGGGGTTCGTCAGCCTGTACATGGTGTGGCGTTACCTGCCCTACATACGCCAGGTCAGCGGCGCACGGGTGCGGCTCGATTGGGGAGGCGCCATTCTGATTGCGATCGGGCTCACGGCATTGCAGTTCTTCCTGGAGTTCGTGCCGCGAAGCGATACCGGATGGCTGGCCGTGTTTTGCGGCGTGACGGCCGTGCTCATGTTTTTTGCATTGATTCTTTGGGAGCGGCGGGTGGATAACCCCTTGATACCCATGTCGATGTTTGCCCATCGCGGCTTGGCCATCATGTTCATACTGTCGTTTTGCATGGGCCTGGTGATGTTTTCCCTGCTTATCTACGTGCCATTGCTGCTGCAAGGCGGATTTGGCCTGAATCCGCAGCAGGTCGGGGTGTTGATCACGCCAATGGTGGTGTGCATTACGGTGGGCAGCATGACCAACAGCCGCATGGTGGTGCGCATGTCGCACCCCACCCGTATTCTCTACGCCGGGTTTGCCTTTCTGGTGGTTTCGTGCGTGGGCCTGATGATCGTCGATGAAGAAACCCACCGGGCGGTGCTGGTGGCGGTGCTGATGGGAGCCGGCATCGGCTTGGGGTTTATTTTGCCCAACCTGAATATTTTTGTTCAGGAAATGGCGGGCCGCACGCTGCTGGGTATTTCTACCGCCGTGCTGCAGTCGATACGTATGGTGGGAGGCATGGTGGGTACCACCCTGGTGGGTACGGTCGTGGCGCAATGCTACATTTATTTCGTCCAGGCCCTGGGGCAGGGCGAAGCGGCCGACCGCTGGCTGCCCAGGTTGCAAGACCCCCAGGTACTGGTGAACCAGACGAACCAGAGCGAATTCGTGGCTGAAATGCAGCGTCTGGGTTTGCATGGCGAACCTTTCCTGCTTGCGGCGCGCGATGCCCTGATCACCTCGATTCACATTGGCCTGGGGGTAGTGCTGTTGTTTGCCCTGGTGGGGCTGGTGTGGGTTTACCGCATGCCGCCGCTGCAGTTTGGCCAGCCGCCTGCACCGCCGGTGCCGCCGAAATCACAGGAGTAGCCGTGAACGATCTTCCACAGCTTCTGGCTATCCAGCAGATCGGACGCACTCATCGTGTCTTTCTGCAGGCGTTCGAGGCAACGATAGGCCATTCCATGCCGCGTTGGCGTATCTTTCTGCGATTGTCCCAGGCAGGCCGTCTTTCTCAGAAGCAGCTGGCCAGGGATCTCGGCCTTGACCCAGCGTCGCTGACCCGTCAAATCAAAGCCATGGAACAGCAAGGCTGGGTGCGCCGTGCCAACGACGCTGCAGACAATCGCCTGACCAACGTGGAGCTTACCGAGGCAGGTTGGGCGGTGTTCCGGGAAGCCTTTCCCCGGCGCTCGGCGTTCATTGAAAATGCCTTTGGCGATTTATCGGCCGACGAAGTCGCGTCGCTGGTTTCCCTGCTGCAAAAGCTTGAAAATCATTTGTTGTCCGACCTGGCCCTGGCGCAGTCGAAAAAAAACCCGGCCGACGGGCCGGGCGGGTCGATGCAATAGGTGGTGTTTGTGCCGAGCAAAGGTACAATCACGGTTTATAGTTGATAAACCTCTTCACCCTTCAGGCAGGACACACACCATCATGAGTGCAATCGTAGATATCATCGGACGCGAAATTCTCGATTCCCGTGGCAACCCGACCGTCGAATGCGACGTATTGCTCGAATCCGGCGCCATGGGGCGCGCGGCGGTGCCTTCCGGCGCTTCCACTGGCTCACGCGAGGCTATCGAGTTGCGTGATGGTGACGAGGCCCGCTATCTGGGCAAGGGTGTATTGCGTGCCGTCGAAAACGTGAACACCGAGATATCCGAAGCCCTGATGGGTCTCGATGCCCAGGAACAAACCTTTATTGATCGCACCCTCATTGATCTGGACGGCACCGAATCCAAAAGCCGTCTGGGTGCCAACGCCATGCTGGCGGCCAGTATGGCCGTCGCCCGTGCCGCCGCCGACGATTCCGGCCTGTCGTTGTACCGCTATTTCGGCGGCAGCGGCCCGTTGCAAATGCCTGTGCCCATGATGAATGTGATCAACGGCGGTGCCCATGCAAACAACTCGCTCGACATGCAGGAATTCATGATCCTGCCGATCGGGGCAAGCAGTTTTCGCGAGTCGTTGCGCATGGGGGCGGAAGTTTTCCACGCTTTGAAAAAGCTTATCAACAAGCAGGGCATGTCTACCGCAGTGGGCGATGAAGGCGGGTTTGCGCCCAACGTGCCCAACCACGAAGCGGCGATCCAGCTCATTCTTCAGGCCATCGATGCCGCCGGCTACGAAGCCGGTTCGCAAATTGCCCTGGGCCTTGACTGCGCCAGTTCCGAGTTCTACCGCGACGGCATGTACCATCTGGAAGGCGAAGGCGGTGTCGCCCTCAGCTCCCAGGATTTCTCCAACCTGCTGGCCGCCTGGTGCGACAAATACCCCATTATCAGCATTGAAGACGGCATGGCCGAAAACGACTGGGATGGCTGGAAGCTGCTGTCCGACCAACTGGGCAAGAAAGTGCAACTGGTGGGCGATGACCTGTTCGTTACCAACACCAAGATCCTGAAGCAGGGCATTGACCAGGGAATTGCCAACTCGATCCTGATCAAGATCAACCAGATCGGCACGCTCACCGAAACCTTCGCCGCCATTGAAATGGCCAAGCGTGCCGGGTATACCGCCGTCATCTCGCACCGCTCCGGCGAAACCGAAGACTCCACCATCGCCGATATTGCCGTGGCCACCAATGCCATGCAGATCAAAACCGGTTCGCTCTCGCGTTCCGACCGCATGGCGAAATACAACCAGTTGTTGCGTATCGAAGAGGAACTGGCGGAAGTGGCGTCCTACCCCGGGCGCGATGCTTTCTACAACCTTCGCTAGTCTCACTGTGCTGCCGGCCTGAACAGGCCGGCACTTTTTCTTCTGCCACCATGCGGCTTTTTTTTATTGTATTGGTCGTTTTGACGCTTTCGATTCAATACCCGCTTTGGTGGGGTAAGGGCGGTTGGCTGCATGTGCAGGAGCTGCAGCAACGAGCGCTGGAACAACAAGAGATCAATCAGGCGCTTCAGGCGCGTAACAACGCCCTGCAGGCCGAGGTACAAGACCTGTCGTCGGGTACCGATGCGGTTCAGGAACGTGCCCGGGGCGAACTGGGTCTGGTTCGCGACGGCGAAATTTTTGTCGAATTCATCGGCCCTCCGGCGCCTGTGCGCCAGGCCCCGGGTGAATCAGCCGGCAAAGCAGCCGTTGGCATCAATGATCCGAGGCGGTGAATCGGCCGGCAAGGGCGCCGCCGGGGGTAGCCAACCCGGCGCAGAGGCCGGCGGCAGGGGCGCGTCCGGGGAAAACCCGTTGGCCGGCCGGCCGCTTTGAAGCACCTGATCATCAACCGGCGGGCCCGGCGGACGGCTCACCCATGCGCTTGAAGCACCGGACCACAGCACCGGGTGCGATTGCATCACGACTGATACATTTTGCTGGATGGGCAAGTAGCCGCGCGCCAGCAGGTGTTCCCGGTAGGTGCCGTATTCGCGACCCAAGGGCCGAAGCAAGCTTGCCACGACGGCAACCAGCGGTTTGTGCGCGTAAATTACCTTCAGCGCCAGCGTATTGGCATGGAAAATATCCGGGCTGTTCAGGGCGTCGGCGCCCGTGGCGCTGCCCGCGGCATGCTGTTCGCGAAGGTAGTTATTGTCGATGGCGGGTAGCCCGGTTTGTTGGGCTATGCGCAGATAGGGTGCCGGAAATTGCGCGAAGGCTTGCTTCGATGGAGACAGAATGTGGAGTTGCCAGGGCGGGCGACCCAGTGCCTGGCGGCGACGGTCGAGGGCCGATTGCGTGGCCTGGATTCGATCGGCCGAGCGACCGCCGAACAAGGGTGCCAGCCCTTTTTCGAAGGCTTCATGAATGACATCGGGGTGGCCGTGGTGCAGGCTGCCGGCGCGGGCGGCCTGGGCCAGCGCGAAATTCACCGTTTGGCGCACGGCGTAGGCGTGCAGGGCTTCCAGGGTGGCCAGCCCCAGCAGCAGCAACGGAATGCCCGCCACGATGAATTCGATACTGCCCATGCCGCACTGGGGGCGGCTGCGGGCGCGAAATCGAAGGATGTTGGCGGGCGTCATGGCAGCAGTATGACGCCGGCGCCGGGCGAGCGCGATTGTGGAAACTGCCTGGCCGGACACAAAGGCCCGGTATGGGTATCAATGAACGGCGTTGGAGTCGCCGGTGCTAGTACCGAAATTGTCCTTGAACAGTCGGGCGCAATCGATAGGATCGAACTGGTAAGGTTTACCGCAGAAATTGCAGACGATGTCGACCACGCCGCGCTCTTCCAGAATGCTGTCGATTTCAGCCTGGCCCAGGCTGTGCAGCATGCCGGCCACCCGTTCGCGTGTGCACGGACAAAACCACTGAACCGTGACAGAGTCGAAGGCTATAAGATCTTCTTGCCAGAACAGGCGATGAATGATGGCGTCGGAGTCGAGCTCCAGGAGCTCGCTGTGTTTCAGGGTGGATGACAGGTGAACGACGCGTTCCCAGGTTTCCTCGGGGGGGGTGTCTGTAGTGTCGGCCATGTTGCCCCCGTGATCGGGCAGGCGCTGCAGCAGCAGGCCTGCCGTACGTTCGCCGTCGGCCGCCAGCCAGAGGCGGGTGTGCAGTTGCTCTGACCCCAACATGTAGTGCTCAAGAACCTGGGCGACGGTATCCCCCTCGAGCGGAACGACGCCCTGGTAGGGTTGAAAGCCGGCCGTGCGTTTTTCCGGATCGAGCACCACGATGAAGCGGCCGTTGCCATTGGCATTGAGCAGCGACTGCAACGTGCCGTCGTGAGGGATGTCGTGATCATCGCGCAGCGAGACGGTGGCGCGTATGGCCAGTGTGCTGGAGCATTCGACCACAATGAGGGCGATCGGCCCGTCACCCTGCAATTGCAACACCAGCGAGCCGTCGAATTTCAGGTTCGAGGCTAACAGGACGGCGGCGGACACCAGTTCCCCCAGCAGGGTTTGCACGCATGCCGGGTAATGTTGATGGGCCAGCCCGGTTTTCCAGGCATTGGTAAGCCGTACGACTTGGATACGGGTGCTGTGGTCGGGCAGCAAGTATTTTTTGAAGAGATCGCTCATACGGGCGATTTTAGCCGATATCGCTGCGATCACCCTCGTGGCGGCCCAGCCAGCATTGCCGGTTTTTATCCATCCAGACGGTCAATGGCGTAACGTGCCAGCCCTGGGCGTCGGTGGTGTCGAGAAGAGACCCGTCGCCTTTCCAGTAACCCAGAAACAGCGCCGGATCGGGGTGCAGTGCTGCATCGTGTCGGTTGACCGCCAGTCGGCCGGTTTTTCCGGCAGCGCAGGGTGTGCCATCGGGTTGCAGCACATCAACCCGGTGGCCGGGAAAGGGGCGACCGATACTGGCGTTGTCAGATGGCCATTTTTCGTGGCTCATTCCCACAATGCACCCGGTTTCCGCCGAGTTGAAAACAACGTTGGGCAGTACACCCAGTGCCGCATGGGTGGCTTGCAGGGGCGCTTGCGGATGCTGCGCCGATACCAGCAACGCCACCGCGCGCAACGCCGTGTTCACGGGCGTTTCCTGGCAGACCTGCAACAGACGGTCGAGAATGGAGGGGGTGAGCAAGGCATTTGTTACCCGGTACCGCATCAGCAGATCGAGCGCCGAGTGCGGTGACAGGGGTTCCAGCGTGCTGACGATGGCCTTGCCGAAATACAGTGTTGGCAGCAGACCGCATAGCAAGCCACTGGAAAGCCGCCAGTCGAGGGGCGTCCAGAAGACATCGCCAGGACGCGGGAACCAGTTCTGCGACGCCACGAAGCCGGGCAGGTTGCCAATGAGCGCCTGGTGTGCCAGCACGACGCCGGCATAGTTTTCGCCCTTGCGGACATACAGCAGCAAGGCCGGATCCGTGGCGCGGGTTTGCACCGGTGTAAATGCCGCCGTTTGACGGGCCAGCAGCGTGCGCCAGCTGATGGTGGCTTCGTGCTCGAGGTCAAGGCCGATCAGCTGGCGCAACTGCGGGCAGTGGCTTTGCAACTGCAGTACGCTGGCGATGGAGGCGGCATCAAGAATGGCAACACGTACCTGGGCATTGTTCAGGCACTGCGCCAGCTGTTCGGTGCTCATGGCGGGAATGAGTGGTACCGCCACGGCGCCCAGGCTCAGGATGGCGAACAGCGCGATCGCGGTTTCCGGGTGCTGGCCCATGATGATGGCTACCCGGTCGCCGGGTGCCACGCCCATTTTCTGCAGCCCGTTCGCCAGGCGGTGCGTAGTTTCGGCCAGTTGAGCGTAGGTCCAGACCTGCTGGGCGCCGTGACTGGTTTCGTGCACGATGGCCGCCCGTCGCCCTTCTGCCGGGTTCAGCGCCCAGCGATACAAACACGCCTGGGCAATATTGAATTGTGGGGGGACAAGCCACCGGTACGACGCGTACAGCTCGGGATACTGATCGTTCATATTATGGGTTCACCAAGGGCGGGTCGTGACTTTGCGCCTTTCACCCTAAAGCATGAACGACATACCGTTACCGCGCAATCCCCTGAAGGAATAAAGCCCGGAGACTGCGGGTTTACACTTACTTGCGTTTCGGATTGGGCGCATTGACCAACCGCGTGCCCAGCAAGCGGTCGTGAAGAAACTGCTGCTGCGGGTCGAACCAGGTCCAGATGAACGACGTGAAGGGCGTAAAAACAATGAACAGATCGGTGGAGCCGTAGCCGGTCACCCGCGACGCGGCCAGAACCAAAAGCGCTCCGAGCAAAGGCAACGGCCAGATCAGCACATAACGCAGCACCAGACGGCCAAACGATGGAACATTGCCGTTTTGGTCAACCAGCTTGATATTCCAGGTTTTCATGGGCAGCGTTTGCCCGCGACGGTGCCAGCACACCAGGAAATACACCCCGATGGCCACAAACAAAATGGCCTGACGCATGTGGCGAAGGTCGAGCGCATTGCGGCTTTGCGTAAGAGTGTCGAATAAATAACCGGCCAGAAACACCACGCCGAAAAGTAAAACCCCTTCGTACATCATGCAGGCAAAGCGGCGCCAGCGGCCGGGTGTGGAAAAATCAGTAGCAGTGGATGCAGTCATAGGGTGTGAGGACATGGCGCCCTCGCCGTGGTAACAGGCGAAAGCCCGTATTATGGCCCAAGAAGCGATGGCCCGAGAAACGCCGCCCAATAAAAAGCCGCCCTGACAGGCGGCCGGCGCTGGAAACGGAAACGGATCAGTTGGCCGATTTCAGCGTGGTGCCAACATTCACCCGACGCGAGGTGCCGTTGGCTTTGGGGGCCAGGCGCGCGAACAGTTGTTTCAGCGCTTGCATCGGCTTGAAACGAAACTGCTCTTCGATGGCTTCCAGCATTAGTTGACGTTCCAGTTCATCGGTCAAACGGAAATTTTCGTCGATCTTCATCATGATAGCTCTCTTTGCAGTGTTCCTAGGGGATTACCCTTATTTTAGGGTTTACCCTAGGAAAACGCAAATTGCTGCGGCACAGCAGCGTCATGGTGTGGTCTTTTTGCGACGCAACATGACGCAGCCGGAGAGCGGGTGATCAGGCGTTGGACGCCTTCAGCGGTACAGAGGCGGTGGTAATGGGCGAGCCACCGCGAAACTGGGCCAGCAAGGTGTCGCGTCGTTGCATGACCGCCTGTACGTTGCGCTCTTTGACATGGCCGAAGCCGCGTATGTCATCGGGCAGACCGGCCAGCTCGATGGCGATCGCCAGGGTTTCGTCGGTGAGCAGCGCCTCGAACTCATCGAGCAGGGCAAAGTACTGGGCCACCAGCGCCCGTTCCTGCCGTCGTTCGTGGGTACGGCCGAACAGATCCAGCGGACCGCCGCGCAAGCCCTTGAGCCTGGCGAGCATGCGAAATACGGACATCATCCAGGGCCCGTAACTGCGCTTGACCAGCTCCCCTTTGTCGTTGCGCCGGGCAATGAGGGGTGGGGCCAGATGAAAGTGCAGCTGGTAATCCTTGCCGGGCTCACCCTGGAACTGGTCGCGCAGCTTGTCCAGAAACGCGGGGTCGGAGTAAAGCCGGCCGATTTCGTATTCGTCTTTGTATGCCATGAGCTTGGGCAGGTTCCTGGCCACCGTGCGTGTAAGCTGAAGGCGCTGGCCTGCCGCGCCCAGGCTCTGTTCTTTGGCCTGCATGCGGTTCACCGCCTGCCGGTACCGTTGCGCATAGGCGTCGTTCTGGTAGTCGGTGAGCCAGCGCATGTTGCGCGCCACCAGCGATTCGATCGATTCGGGCATGGCAACCACACGCGCCGGCTCGCGGTTTTGCAGGGTGTCGGGTGCCACGGCGGATACACCCAGGTGGGCAATGGCGCGACCCCATTCGAAGGCCTGCTGGTTCTTTTCAACGGTGACGCCGTTGAGCTCAATGGCCCGGCACAAACTTTCATAGTGCAGGGGAATCCAGCCTTTTTGCCAGGCGAACCCCAGCATCAGGGGGTTGGCATAAATGGCATCGCCCAGAAAGTGCAGTGCCAGGGCGTTGGCATCGAGAAACTCGCAGTTTTCGCCAATGGTCGAGTGCAGTTGCCGGGCGGCGGCGTCTTCGGGGAAATGCCATTTGGGGTTCTTGATGAACTCGGCCGTGGGCAGTTTCGCACTGTTGACCGCCGCCTGGGTAACCCCGAAATTCACTTTGGACAGAACATCGGAGGCCGTGGTTACGATGGGGTCGCAGCCCAGAATAAGCTCGGCCTCGCCGGTGGCGATGCGGGTGGAATGGATGTCCTCGGGCTTCTCGGCGATTTGGACATGGCTAAGAACGGCCCCACCTTTCTGTGCCAGCCCTGCCATATCGAGTACGGTGACCCCTTTGTTTTCAAGGTGGGCCGCCATGCCGAGCAGGCCGCCAATGGTAACCACACCGGTGCCGCCAATACCGGTGATAAGTATGCCGCAGGTGTCGGTAATGCCGGGCAGCCCGGGTTGCGGCAGATCGGGCAGGCGTGCCTGTGCGCCCGCCCCGGCAGCCGGGGCAGAAGGTTTGCGAACCTGGGCTCCTTCGGCGGTGACAAAGCTGGGGCAAAAGCCGTTGACACAGGAAAAATCTTTATTGCACGACGATTGGTTGATCTTGCGCTTCGTGCCTAGGGGGGTGCTCAGAGGCTCTACCGACAGGCAGTTCGATTTTTCGGAACAGTCGCCGCAACCTTCGCAGACGGTGTCGTTGATAAACACGCGACGGGCGGGATCGGGGTAGGTGCCGCGCTTGCGGCGGCGGCGTTTTTCGGTGGCGCAGGTCTGGTCGTAGACCAGAATGGTGGTGCCTTCAATGTCGCGCAGCTCGCGCTGTACGCGATCGAGCTCGTCGCGATGGTAAACGGGCGGGTTGCCGGCAAGCGACACACCCTTGAACTTCTCGGGCTCGTCGGTGACGACCACAATTTTGCGCACCCCTTCGGCGTGCACTTGCGCAATCAGGTCGGTAACCCGCAGTGTGCCGTCGACGGGTTGGCCGCCGGTCATGGCGACGGCGTCGTTGTACAGGATCTTGTAGGTGATGTTCACGCCCGAGGCCACGGCCGCTCGTATGGCCAGGATGCCTGAATGGAAATAGGTGCCGTCGCCCAGATTTGCAAAAATGTGTTTGTCGCGGGTGAAATGCGCCTGACCGATCCAGGCTACGCCCTCGCCACCCATATGGCTGAATGTCTCGGTGCTCCGGTCCATCCAGATGGCCATGTAATGGCAGCCGATGCCGGCCAGTGCCCGTGAACCCTCGGGAACCCGGGTAGAGGTATTGTGCGGGCAGCCCGAGCAAAACCACGGCTTGCGCTCGGCGGTGACGGTAAGCGTCTTGAGCTCGCGCTCCTTGGCGTCGATGACGGCGATGCGGGCTTCTATCCGTGCCCGCACGTTGTCGGGCAGGTCGACTTTTTCCAGCCGGGTGGCAATGGCCTTGGCAATCACCGACGGAGAAAGCTCGCCGCGGGCCGGCAACAGCCATTGCCCGCGCGGGACGGACCATTCGCCGCCTGCGTTGTTCTTTTCGTCGAATTTACCGTACACGCGCGGACGAACGTCGTCTCGCCAGTTGTACAGTTCTTCCTTCAGTGCGTATTCAAGAATCTGGCGCTTTTCTTCGATGACCAGAATTTCATCGAGGCCGGTTGCAAATTCGCGCGCGTCTAGGGCGTTCAATGGCCACACGCAGCCCACTTTCATGAGGCGTATGCCGATCTGTGCACAGGTGGCGTCGTCAAGGCCCAGGTCGGCCAGCGCTTGTCGTGTATCAAGGTACGCCTTGCCGGCGGTAAGCAGGCCGAAACGCGGACGCGGCGAATCGATCAGCACCCGGTTCAGTTTGTTGGCACGTACGTAGGCTAGCGCGGCGTACCATTTGTAGTCCATGAGCCGCGCTTCCTGAACCAGCGGCGGGTCGGGCCAGCGGATATTCAGGCCATCGGGCGGAAGCTCGAAGTCGGGGGGCACGACTATGGATACGCGGTCGGGATTGATGTCGACCGAGGCCGAGGACTCGACCACTTCGGTGACACATTTCATGGCCACCCACAAGCCGGAGTAGCGGCTCATGGCCCAGCCGTGCAGGCCGTAATCGAGGTATTCCTGGACGTTCGAGGGATACAGCACCGGGATTCCGGCCGACTGGAAATCGTGTTCCGACTGGTGTGCCACCGTGGATGATTTGGCGCCGTGGTCGTCGCCGGCCAGCACCAGCACGCCGCCGTGGCGCGCTGTGCCCGCCGCGTTGGCGTGCTTGAAGACATCCATGCAGCGATCCACGCCGGGGCCTTTGCCGTACCACATGCCGAACACGCCATCGTGGGTGGCTGAGGGGTACATGGTGACCTGCTGTGTACCCCATAGCGATGTGGCGGCAAGGTCTTCGTTCAGGCCCGGCTGGAAGACGATCTCGTTTTCTTTCAGGTGGACTTTGGCTTTCCATAAAGCCTGGTCCAGGGCCCCCAGCGGGGAGCCGCGATAGCCGGAAATAAAACCGGCGGTATTCAGGCCGGCGAGTTTGTCGCGGGCTTTTTGCAGCATGGGAAGGCGCACCAGAGCTTGTGTGCCGCTCATGTAGGCGCGGCCGCGTTCCAGTGTGTACTTGTCGTCAAGGGATACCTTGGCGATCGCCGAAAGCACCGCCTGATCAAGGGGGGCGTTCATAGTGGCAGTCTCCTGTGGCTTGTGGTCTTGGGTAACCCTAAGTTTAGGAGTTCTGGGCCGGAAGGTAAAACGTTATCCTAGGGCACTAGGGCTATCCCTAGACGAACCTGGGGATCGCTTTTGCGGTCGTAGCCCAGCAATGTTTGACCATACCCCTGAAAATACTGCACATGCAGGTAGCCGTTCATATCCAGAAAGGTACGCCGCAAGGGCCAGGCGGCCTCAAGTTGCGTGGTGCTGCGGCCATTGCTGCCGTGCCGGTACAGCCCGCTAAGCACCAGGCCGTTATCTTGCGCCCAGCGCAGTTTCCAGTCGACATAGCCCGCATAATCGGTGTAGTCGCGGTTATTTCCCATTCCGAAATAGCTTTTGATGCGGGGAGCAAAGGTCAGTGTGCTTCCGCCCGACATACGGTAGTTGAATTCGGGTTGCACATAGGCGAAATTGATGGATCGGGAATCGTCGCCGCTTTTGCCGTTGGATTCGTGCTCCACGCCGGTGGCCAGCCCTAGGAAGGCCTGCCCGTCGGCCGTTCCCCACAATGAGTCACGGCGCCAGAAAATGCTCGGCTTGAATGAGGTGTCGACGAAGGGCAGGGAATCGGATTCCAGATCCCATAACGAGGTTTGCGTGTAACCCAGATACAGCGAATCCATCACTCCCGGATTGGCAGGGTCTGTGGGGGTGAACAGCCGATACTTGAAGCTGACCTGAAAGCGCGCATTGCGTCCGCCCTTGTTGCCTATATCGAAGTAAATGGGCTCATAGGGCGAGATCGCGCTTTGAAAGGTGGCGAGTGTGGATGCCGGGTTTTCCCGGCGGCTGGGTTCTGTGGTCGGGACCGGGGGCGTCTTTGGCGATGCCGGGCGAACGTTGCCGGAGCCTGCAGCGGGCGATGTGCCGGGGGGATTGCCGATCTGGATTGCCCATCGTGATGCCGAGTCGCCGATGGCCAGCGTGTATTGGCCAGCCGCCTGCGCCGGCACCGTGGTTTCCCAGTGCAGGGTGGCAAAGTTGTTCACCGGCAAATCAACGCGGTCGGGCACGTTGACCAGGGTGGCTGTTGTTCTGAATTCCTGGCCATCCGGCGCAGTCCACACCAGGGGAAGTTCAGTGGGAGGCTTCCAGTGCATCGCACTGGGGCTGTCATTCACCAGCACGCCTTTCACTTGCAAGGCTTGCAGGGGGGACGCGTGCGCGCTTTCCAGCACATAATGCAATGCGGCGTGGGCCGGGGCCGTGAACAGCATGGCAAGTACAAAAAACAGACGAAGCGTGGAGCGAAAGGCAGGATGGGGCATGGCGCACGAAGAACAAAGACAGTAACTGGCCGAAAGCGGATGGTTCTGGCGCAACTTTAGCATTGGCGCTGTCCGGGCAACTTGGCTTTCGGCGACAACAGGCTAAAATGCGCCCTGACATGCGTGCGGCAGTAGCTCAGCTGGATAGAGCACGGGCCTTCTAAGCCTGAGGTCGGGGGTTCGAGACCCTCCTGCCGCGCCAGTCGGTTTCGTTGCACAGGAGGCCCTCTTTGACCGCCAACCCCAATCTTTATGCCCAGTTGCGCTCGCGCTTTCCTCAACCGGAAAGCGGGGTGGCCATTGAAACGCCCCAGCGTACGTACACCTGGGCGGATATCGACCGTCTGAGCGGCCGGCTGGCATCACTGTTCGTGTCGCTGGGTGCCGGAAAGGGCGCACGGGTGGCGGCGCAAGTGGAAAAATCGCCCGAGGCGCTCATGGTCTACCTGGCGGCGCTGCGTGCCGGCCTGGTGTATTTGCCATTGAACACAGCGTACCGCGAATCGGAAATCAGCTATTTTCTGCACGATGCCGAACCTGCCGTGGTGGTGTGCGATCCCGACAACGCCGACTGGGTTGGTGCGCAGGCCCGCAACGCCGGAACGGCGCATGTGCTCACCCTGAATGCGGACGGTGAGGGAACGCTGATGGACGCCGCCCGCGCGCAGCCCGCCGAGTTTGCCACAGTGGAATCGGCCCCCGACGATCTGGCCGCCATTCTGTATACCTCGGGAACCACGGGGCGCAGCAAAGGCGCCATGCTGTCGCACAAGAACCTGCTGGCCAATACCCAGGCCTTGCACGAAGCCTGGGGTTGGTCAGGCAGCGATGTGCTGTTGCACATGCTGCCCATTTTCCATGTGCACGGTTTGTTCGTGGCGGCCAATGGCGCCTTGTATGCCGGGGCTCGTATGGTCTGGCTGCCCAAGTTCAACGCCGATGACACCCTGGTCCACCTGCCGCGCTGTACCTTGATGATGGGTGTGCCCACCTACTATGTTCGCCTGTTGGCCGACGACCGGTTCTCACGGGAAGTGTGTGCCGGTGTGCGTTTGTTTGTATCGGGTTCGGCGCCGCTGCTCACCGAAACGTTTGTCGAGTTCCAGCAGCGTACCGGCCATACCATTCTGGAACGCTATGGTATGAGCGAGACCAATATGCTCACCTCGAATCCTTTCCATACGCAGGATGGGCGGCGCATCGGTGGCACGGTCGGGCGCGCCTTGCCGGGCGTCGCCGTGCGTGTCGTCAACGACGACGACCACACCGTGCCGGCGGGTGATATCGGCCATGTTCAGGTCAAGGGCGACAATGTGTTTGCCGGCTACTGGCGCATGCCCGAAAAAACGCAGCAGGAATTTACCGCCGATGGCTGGTTCCGTACAGGTGACATGGGCAGATTCGGCGGCGACGGCATTCCCGATGACTATTTGTCCATCGTAGGCCGAAGCAAGGATTTGATCATCTCCGGCGGCTTCAACGTGTACCCCAAGGAAATCGAAGAGGTCATCGACGCCATGCCCGGCGTGCAGGAGTCGGCCGTGATCGGCATTCCGCACGCTGATTTTGGCGAGGCGGTCACGGCTGTGGTGGTGCCCCGGGCGGGCAGCGCAATTGATACCGCAGCCCTGACGGCTCAGCTGAAACAGCGTCTGGCCAACTTCAAGGTGCCCAAGGCCATTCATGTGGTGAACGATTTACCCCGAAACACCATGGGCAAGGTTCAAAAAAACGAATTGCGCAAGCAGTTCGGCGCCTAGCCGCCTACAGGTAGGGGCTGGCCAGCCAGATCACGCGGTTGCGCAGGCGCTTGCGAAACGGTATGCCCTTCAACGATTCCAGTGTCACGGGTTCGGCGCCGGCGATTTCCTGATCGATCAGGCCGTTGAGCTCTTCGGCCAGGTCGCGGCTGTAGACTTCCATGTCGAGTTCGAAATTCAGGCGCAGGCTGCGCGGGTCCAGGTTGGATGACCCCACATAGCTCCACAACCCGTCGATCGTGGCCAGTTTGGCATGATTGAAGGTGCCCGATGCCCGCCATACACGGCATCCGCTCTGGATCACCTGATCCAGTTGTGCCGTCATGGCGTAATTGACCAACCGCAAATTGTTCCGGCCCGGGATCACGATATCGACCCGCACACCCCGCCGCGCCGCCGTGTTGATGGCGCCCAACAACACCTGGTCGGGAAGGAAATAGGGCGATTGAATGCGTACATGCCGGCGAGCCACGGCCAATGCCCCCAGCAGCATGTTGTGGGTGTTGCCCAGGTGCCGGTCGGGCCCCGACCGGATGCATCGCGCAGCGACGGCGAGCGGCCCGACGACAGGCGTTTGGGTGTCAGGGCACCATACCGAGAACGGCAGGTGCTCCTTGGTGGTGAATTCCCAGTCGTGGGCGAATACGGACATCAATTGGGTGACCACGGGCCCCTGGACGCGAAAGTGGGTGTCGCGTGCCGTTGCCGCGCCCGCCAGCGCCGACACGAAGCCTTCGCGGATATTCATGCCGCCGGTGAATCCCACGGTGCCGTCGATGACCAGAATTTTGCGGTGGCTGCGCAGGTTGGCGTAAGGCATGCGCATGACCCCCAGCGGGTTGGTCATGAACAGGGCGCAGCGAATGCGGCATTTGCGCAGCGCGCGCGTGATGGGTGGGCGCGAATACTTGGACCCGACCGAGTCGATGAGTACGCGTATTTGCACGCCCCTCTGCTGCGCGCGATCGAGAGCATCGACCATTTCCCGGCCGACCCGGTCATTGTCGAAAATATACGACTGCAGCGCGATGGTGCGTTGTGCGCTGTTGATGGCGGCAACCATGGCCGGGTAGGTTTCATCACCACTGCGCAGCAGCTGCACACGATTGCCGTTGCGCAGTGGAAACTGGGCTATTTTGTCGCCCAGTGTGCGCAGGGACAGCAATTCCGGCGCGATGGCATCGTCGGGTTCAACACCCCCCGCCTGTCCCGAACGAGTGCTTGGCAGGTAGTCTTGCAAATTGGTATTGCGCTGTTCTGCGATCTGGTCGTGCCGTATGCGGTTGATGCCGGCAATGAGGTAAAGAAACGGGCCCAGGAGCGGCGACATCAGGATCACGCCCACCCAGCCGATGGCGGCACGAACGTCGTTTTTTGTCATCGCCGCGTGTACGGCGGCAACGCTGCCGATTATCAGGCCCAGTGCAAAAGCCAGATGCGGCCAGTATTCTTCGAAAAGATGTTCAAAGGAAATCAGTTCCGATTCCATGCCTACCCCCAAGTTGCCCCAAGTATATAGAAGTTGGGGTGTTCGGGGTGGTGTGTAGCAGGGCGCCGGCGAGGTTGGCGTACGTGACCTGGCGCGACGCCTTGGGGAGGTCCAGTTTTACATTCAGGCGATGTGAGATCGCATGAGCGAATCGCCGGCCAAGACCGTTCTTCGCATTTCTTCGTGCCTGTCGTGCAAGGCCAAATACTTTGCCTCAGACACGCCGGCTCGATCAGCCGTTCCGTCAAAAGATGCTTGAAGATAGTCCTGATACCAGACTGACTCCTGTGGTGTGAGTCCGACGAACCGTTCGTTGCCGTTTTCGTCGGTTGAGAGTGCTTTGATTTCCGTAAGGTACGCCCGTTCGCCGGGCTGAAGTTTCAACATAATGCTCCTAGGTAAGCTTCTCATTGTAGTCGCTCTGCCAGGCGGCATTGAATTGGACGACCAAAGCTGTTTTTTGCGGAGGGCGATCTTCTTGCTACCGTACCTTAACCTCGAACCACGCCTCGGTTTCCCCGAGATCACGCAACCCATCATTCCGGGCCCGGGATGCTGCGGCCAGCCACTTCTTGGCCATGGCGATATCGTCGCCCGACATTTCAGCTTCTGAAGTTTCTTCCGCCGTTTGCCAGGCGCGGTAGGCCGTCATGGTGTTGTCTGGCCCGCCCAGGGCGCGTTCCAGGGTTTTTTGA
>JBFWLP010000027.1:0-34447 GCA_050252075.1 Burkholderiaceae bacterium
CGACGGGCGTGCCTGGATGCTGCGCCCCATACGGCCGGAAGACGCCGAGCCCCTGCAAAACTTTGTGCGCGATCTGTCCGATGAGTCTCGCGATATGCGTTTTGTGTCCATGCTGCGCGAACTCACTCCGCGCATGCTGGCGCGCTACACCCGCATTGATTACGACAGGGAACTGGCGCTGATTGCCACGGTTCAGGAGCCGAACCCCGAGAACCGGGGCTATCCTCGCGAGGTCATTATCGGTTTCGCCCATTACTTGCGTAACGCCGACGGCCGGGGGGCCGAATACGCCCTGGTCATTGCCGATGCCTGGCAACGCCACGGCCTGGGCAGCCAGCTGATGCGCGGGCTTATTCAGGCCGCCGAGGCACAGGGGCTAACCTACATCGACGGGCTGGTGCTGGCGACCAACCGCCCTATGCTTCACCTGATGATCTCGCTGGGATTCCAGGTAGATATCGACGAAGAAGATCCCGGCATGCGCCGGGTATGGCTTGATCTGGGGGAAACGACCCAAGCCTGAGGCGTTCCGCCCGGTGGGCGTGTGAGCCCCGCGGCGTCAGCCTTTCAGCACCTTCTGCAGAAAGCCGCTGATATCCACGATTTCTTCCATGCACACGGAGTGTGGCATGGGGTAGGTTTCCCACTGAACGTCGTACCCGCGTTCGGTAAGCCATTGGCAGGCCGCCTGCGCCCGCCCAAGTTCGACCATGGGGTCGGCCGTGCCATGCGCCATGAAAATGGGGGTGCGCTGGTTTTCTGGGCGACGCTCCTTGTCGGTTTTGTCGGGCAACGGAAGATACCCCGACAGACACACCATGCCGGCCAGCGATTCTTCGAGGCGCAATCCGGTTTGCAGCGTCATGGCGCAGCCTTGCGAGAAACCGGCCAGGACGATGTTGCGGGTGGGAATGCCCCGGGCGTTTTCTTTGGCAATCAGGCTGCGTATGCGCTGTTCTGACTGGCGCAGCCCGGCTTCGTCTTCCTTGCGTACGGGGGCGGGCAGGTAAATGTCGTACCACGCCCGCATGGGTATGCCGTTGTTCAGCGTTACGGGCTGTACCGGCGCATGAGGGAAAATAAAGCGAATGGACGGGGCGGCGGGCAAGCGCAGCTCCGGAACAACAGGCACGAAATCGTGACCGTCGGCGCCCAGCCCGTGCATCCAGATCACGGAGTGGGTGGGGTTGGGGCCGGTTTCAAGTTCCAGGCATTCGAGCGTAGTCGTTGTCATGACGCAGCGTCCTTAGGTTCGGATTGATCAATCAGTGTTTTGAGCGCCTGGAAAAGGGCGCGATAGTGCTTGCGTTTGGGCTCCTGGCCGGGCAGCAGCGCAGCATTGGCCTGGGCCTCCTTGCGCCCTTCACGGATCAGGGTGCGCAAGTGCTGTACATCGGCCTGCGGGTATTCTTGCAGCAGCTCGGTGAGGGCGCTGTCGTCGCGCAGCAGCATGTCGCGCAGCGATTCAAGGCGGTGCATGGCGCGGGTCTGTTCCCGGGAGCCGTTTTCCCAGACATCCAGTTGATGGCGTATGGTGTCTGCGTCGGCGTCGCGCATCAGTTTGCCCACGTAGTGCACCTGCCGGCGTCGCCCTTCGCGGGCATTGGTGCGCTGCGCCTCGCGGATAGCTTCGTAAAGCTTGTCGCTGAGCGGCAGCTGTTTCAGGCGCTCGGGCGACAGGTCGACCAGTTGCTTGCCCAGGTCGAGCAGGGCGAGCATTTCGCGCTTTACCTGCGATTTGCTGGGCTTGTCGTAGCCATGATCGCTACCGTTGCCGGAATTTTCTTCGTTGCTGTTAGCCATAAAGATGAAAAGAGTGTGGCGAATTAGCTATGATAACCGTCTAACCTGTAAAGAGCTTCAATGAGCGAACAACCTATACCTTCACTTCCCATTGCCGAAAACCAGGCCCGCTTTCGCGAACTGGTACTTTCCGCCCTGAATCACGCAACCGCCCTCGGGGCCACCGACGCCGCCGCCGAAGTCTCCGAAAGCCGCGGCCTCTCTGTTTCAGTGCGCAATCGCGACATTGAAACGGTGGAACAAACCCGGGATCGTTCGCTCGATATTACGGTGTTTTCGGGCCAGCGTCGCGGCTCGGCGTCAACGTCGGATTTTTCCGAGAAAGCCTTGCGTGAAACGGTCGAAGCCGCCTGGCACATCGCCCGCTACACGGCAGAAGATCCGGCCGCCGGGCTGCCCGATGCCGAGCAGCTGGCGCGCGATTATCCCGATCTCGACCTTTACCATCCGTGGGCCATTTCCACGCCCCAGGCGGCACAGCTGGCCATTCGCGCCGAAGCCGCAGCGCGCGAGGTCAGCCCGCTGATCACCAATACCGACGGCGCCTCGCTGGAAACGTACGAAGGCCATTTCGTGCTGGGTAACACCCGGGGCTTTCTGGGCGGCTACCCAACCACACGGCACAGTTTCTCGGTGGCGCCCATCGCCGGGCGCGGCGATAAAATGCAGCGCGATTACTGGTATTCGTCCCAGTGCGATCCGCGTGCCCTGGCCGATCCCGAGCAGGTCGGCGAGTATGCCGCCCGGCGCACGCTGGCCAGGCTGTCTGCCCGCCGTTTGAAAACCGGGCGTTACCCCGTGTTGTTCGAAGCGCCTCTGGCGATCGGGTTGCTGGGAGCCCTGGTGCAGGCCGCCAGCGGCGGCGCACTGTACCGGCGTGCCAGTTTCCTGCTCGATGCCCTGGGCAAGCCTGTGCTGGCCGATCATATCCATGTGCACGAGAACCCGCACGTGCGTGCCGCCATGGGCAGCTCCCCGTTTGACAGCGAGGGCGTGCGCACGCGGGCGCGCGATGTCGTGGTCGACGGGGTGCTCAACGGCTATTTTCTGTCAACGTACACCGCGCGCAAGCTGGGGATGGTATCCACCGGAAATGCCGGCGGGTCGCACAACCTGTCGCTGACCTCACGGCTCACCCGGTCAGACGACGATTTTCAGGCCATGCTGCGCAAGCTGGGTACCGGGTTTCTGGTTACCGAGCTCATTGGCCAGGGGGTTAATTACGTAACCGGCGATTACTCCCGCGGCGCGTTCGGCTTCTGGGTCGAAAACGGCGAAATCCAGCATGCGGTCCAGGAAGTGACCATTGCCGGAAACCTGGCCGATATGTTCAGGCAGATAGTCGCGGTTGGGGCGGACACCATCACCCGGGGCTCAAAAACCAGTGGCTCGATCCTGATCGAGCACATGGCGGTCGCGGGTCAGTAAAACAGGGCGCCGTGCCGTTGTCATGCCGGTCGCAGGGATATTTTCGGTTTAAGGGAATGTCCTGCGTTACAACAGACGTTGCAAGGTGTAATATCGGCGCTGGCAGAGCATCTGCAAAAATTATTACGAATGCCGAAAGGAGCTCCTCATAATGCAGCGTCGTTCATTTATCAAAAAGGCAACCCTGGGCGCCGTCGCCGGCACCGCTGCGGTCGCCGCCCCAGCGCTGGCCCAGTCCAACCCTAAAATCAACTGGAAAATGACGTCCACCTTCGGGCCGTCGCTTCCGCCCCTGTTTTCCACGTCGCAGCGTTTCTGCAAAATGATCGAAGAGGCAACGGAAGGCAATTTTTCCATCCGTTTGTACCCCGGCGGTGAAATCGTTCCCGGCTTCGGCGTTATGGACGCCGTCAGCAACCGTACGGTTGAATGCGGTCAAACCGCGTCCTACTACTACTACGGCAAAGACCCGTCGTTCTGTTTCGATACCGCCGTGCCTTTCGGCCTGAACGCCCGCCAAATGGATGCCTGGGTGTATCAGGGCGGCGGCCTTGAGCTCTTGCGCGAGCTGTTTGCCAGCCGCAACATCATCAACTTCCCTTTCGGAAACACCGGTACGCAAATGGGCGGCTGGTACCGCAAGGAAATCAAGTCCGTCGAAGACCTGAAAGGTCTCAAAATGCGTACGGCAGGCTTTGCGGGCGAAGTGTTGTCTCGCATGGGCGTCATTCCCCAGCAAATTCCCCCGGGCGACATCTACCCCTCGCTTGAAAAAGGCACCCTCGATGCCGTCGAGTTCGTGGGCCCCGTCGATGATGAAAAGCTCGGTTTCCAGAAAGTTGCCAAGTACTATTACTACCCCGGCTGGTGGGAAGGTTCGGCGCAGCTGTCACTGTACGTGAACGATGCCGCTTTCAACGAGCTGCCCAAGCAGTACCAGTCGCTGGTGGCCACCGCGTCGCGCGCTGCCGGCAGTGGTCTGATCATGGATTACGATGCCAACAACCCGGGTGCATTGCGCCGGCTCATCGCCAATGGTGCGGTACTGAAGGCATTCCCGCGCGATGTCATGGATGCGTCGTTTGCCGCCTCCGATGTCGTCTACAAAGAGTTCTGCGACAAGAACCCCATGTTCAAGAAAATCTACGACAGCTACATGGGCTTCCGCGACGGCATCGTGCCATGGTTCCGCGTGGCCGAAGGTTCCTACGACAACTATCTGGGCATTGCCCTGGCCAATCAGAAGAAATAACAGTAGTCCTCGTTGCGAGCACGGCGTAAGCCGTGCAGTACACGTTTGCCGTCACTGCGGTTGCAGTGACGGTTTTTCTATTCCGCCTTGACTGTTCTGTGTTATGATGGTGGGCTTTTCTGGCTTTGCACGGGCGGCTACATAACGCTTTGGCAAGGCTTTACCAGCCGGGGCCGGAAAATTTTTTCGTTTCTTTTCTAGGAAAAACCATCATGAAGACCTTTGTGGCCAAGCCGCATGAAGTCAAACGTGACTGGTACGTGATTGATGCCAAGGGCAAGGTCCTTGGCCGTGTGGCCAGCGAAGTCGCACGTCGCCTGCGCGGCAAGCACAAGCCAGAATTCACGCCCCACGTTGACACCGGCGATTACATTGTCATCGTCAATGCTGCCGATATCGTTGTTACCGGCAACAAGTCTCAGGACAAAAAATACTACCGTCACTCTACTTATCCCGGTGGTATCTCCGAGACCAACTTCCAGAAAATGCAAGAGCGTTTTCCTGGTCGTGCTCTCCAGAAAGCGGTCAAGGGTATGCTCCCGAAAGGCCCGCTCGGTTACGCCATGGCCAAGAAGCTCAAGATTTACGCCGGCGCCGAGCATCCGCATTCCGCTCAGCAGCCCAAACCGCTGGAAATCTAAGGATAGGTCATGATCGGTAATTGGAACTATGGCACCGGCCGCCGTAAAACCTCGGTAGCTCGCGTGTTCTTGAAGAAAGGTTCGGGCAAAATTGTCGTGAACGGCAAGCCCGTTGATGAATACTTTGCCCGTGAAACAGGGCGCATGATCGTGCGCCAGCCGCTTGAACTCACCAACCACCTTGAGTCGTTTGATTTTCACATCAACGTTCATGGCGGCGGCGAAAGCGGTCAAGCCGGTGCGGTGCGTCACGGTATCACCCGTGCCCTGATCGACTACGACGAGTCGCTCAAGCCCGCGCTCAAGCAGGCTGGTCTGGTCACGCGCGATGCACGTGAAGTGGAACGCAAGAAAGTCGGTTTCCACAAAGCCCGTCGCCGCAAGCAGTTCAGCAAGCGCTAACAGGGTCGGCGTACTCCGTACGCGGGTTCTTGTGTGCAAAAGCCTCCGATGGTCATCGGGGGCTTTTGCCTTTGTAGTAGCATAATTACTCTGTTTCTCTTTTGGTTGGAATATGTCATGTCAGATGCCGTCGCGCGTATAAAAGCAGGAATTGTGGGTGGTACCGGTTATACCGGAGTTGAGCTTCTGCGCCTTTTGTCGCAGCACCCGCACGTTGAACTTGCCGCCATTACATCACGTAAAGAAGACGGTATGCCGGTCGCCGATATGTTCCCCAATTTGCGGGGCCGCGTTAATCTGGCGTTCCAAACCCCCGACACCGCCTCACTCGACGAGTGCGATGTGGTGTTTTTCGCCACTCCGCACGGTGTGGCCATGAATCAGGCAGAGCATTTGTTGTCCAAGGGTGTGCGCATCATTGACCTTGCCGCCGATTTCCGCCTGCAGGACACCCAGGTGTTCGAGAAATGGTACAAGATGCCCCATGTATGCCCGGACATCCTGAAAGAGGCAGTTTACGGCCTGCCCGAGCTGAACCGGGTGGCCATCGCATCGGCCCGTGTCATCGGCAACCCGGGCTGCTACCCCACCACGGTGCTGCTTGGTCTTGCGCCGTTGCTGTCGGCCGAAACTGCGCTCGTAAATACCACGCACATTATTGCCGACTGCAAGTCGGGTGTTTCCGGTGCGGGCCGCAAGGCCGAAGTAGCCACGCTGTTTTCCGAGGCCAGCGATAACTTCAAGGCTTACGGCGTGGCGGGGCATCGCCATCACCCGGAAATCAGCGAACAGTTGCAGGGCGTGGCCGGGTCGCCGGTGGGCATAACCTTCGTGCCCCATCTGGTGCCCATGATACGCGGTATGTTTTCCACGCTGTATGTGCGCATCGAGCCCCAGGCCATGGATACCGATTTTCAGGCGCTTTTCCAGCGCTTTTACGAGCACGAGCCCTTTGTTGATGTCATGCCCGCCGGCAGCCAGCCCGAAACGCGTTCCGTGAAAGCGTCGAACCAGTTGCGTATTGCCCTGCACAGGCCCGGTAACGGCGATCAACTGGTGATTCTCGTTACTCAAGACAATCTGGTCAAAGGGGCCTCGGGCCAGGCTGTCCAGAATATGAATATCATGTTCGGTCTGCCGGAAACCGCCGGTCTGGGACATGTGGCCATTCTTCCCTAAGGGGCCAAGGGGCACTTTTGTCAGGTAAAACGTCGTTTGTCGCGGGTGTGCTTGCCGGTCTGGTCATCGGTGCAGGCGCCTTCTATGGTGTGTCCAGCCGGCAGCAGGCGCAGGCCGTGCACCAGGCCGTCGCACTGAGCGAAAGCGAACTGCAGCGTTCCCGCCAGGAGCTGGTGGTACTGCGCACCCAGAACGATGTATTGCTGGGCGAGCTTGCGGTACAGCGCAGCACTTTGCGTGGTGTGGAGTCCGCACTGGCGAAAACCCAGCGCGAGCTGGGCAGCGCCCGCGATAAACTGGCATTTTACGAACAGCTGCTGCCCCCCGGGCCTACCGGTGCCGTGTCTGTGCGGGGGCTTGAAATTCAGCGGCAAGGCTCCACCTTGTTCTACAAGGTACTGCTCATGCGCAATGGCATAACCGACGAATCGTTTCAGGGCCGTTTGCAGTTTGTGGGTCACGGCCGTCATGGCGACAAGGTCGTTAACGTCGTGCTGGAGCCCGCGCGCGCCACGATGCAAGAGCCGCAGGCATCGCCGGATCAGGCAGAACCTGTCCGGGCTGAAGGCGTTTTCGATGTCCGCTTCACGCAGTTTCAGCGCAGTTCCGGCTGGCTTGGCATTCCGCCCGATGTCGCAGTGTCGGCGGTTACTCTGAATGTCCTGGAAGGCGATACCGTACGGGCCACGCAGCGTGTCGAGATCCCCGACGGCAATTGAACCTTGCAAAATGGTATAGTTTTACGTTGTTAGCAGCCGAATCAGGCTGTCACGGAGTACACACATGACTACACGAATCGAAACCGTCGATCTTCAGGCGCCGCCGTCGCCCCTGGTATTTACCGACGCCGCGGCCGGCAAGGTGAAAGATCTTCTTACTGAAGAAGGCAATCCCGACCTGAAACTGCGCGTATTCGTGCAGGGGGGCGGCTGCTCCGGGTTCCAGTACGGCTTCACCTTCGACGATGTGGTGAACGATGACGACACCACCATCGACAAAGGCGGTGTGCAGCTGCTGATCGATCCCATGAGCTTCCAGTACCTTGTGGGTGCCGAAATTGACTACAAAGACGACATCGAAGGGGCACAGTTCGTTATTCGTAACCCCAACGCAACCACCACCTGCGGGTGCGGTTCGTCGTTTGCGCCTTAGGTTGCTTAGGCAAACCGCGGCCTGCATGCCTTAGGCCGGGTAGCGGCACCCCAGTACCACCGGCCGCTGCGTGCCTGTAATTTCCGGCAGCCCGGCGGCGTATTCATTGTCGTGCGCCCAGGCAAGCCAGGCAAATGCCATGCCCTCAACAGCTGTTACGGGAATTCCCGCGTCGGCCGTGTTTCCAACTTTGCAGGGCAGGCGGCGTTGAAATTCGGCCATCATGCCGGTGTTTAACGCCCCGCCGCCACACACCAGCACTTCTTTCAGATTGGCCAGATACGGCGCCAGTGCCTGGCTTACGCTTTCAACCGTTAGAGTTTGCAGGCTGGCTTGCACGTCGGCGGGGTTCAGTGCCCGCCCCTTGGCGAAAGTAGCGTAAAAGTGGTCCAGCCGCTGCATCAGCCACTGCCGGCTGAAAAGGTCTCTGCCGGTGGATTTCGGACCCGGCAGTGCAAACCAGGGTTCGCTGTGGATCAGGTGCTCGACCAGGGCCGGCCGGCTTTCCCCGGACGATGCCCAGGCGCCCTGGGCATCGTAGGGCAACCCCCGATGCTCGTGAATCCAGAGATCGAGCAATACATTGGCCGGCCCTGTATCAAACCCGATAACCGGCGCGCCGGGGCGTAGAAGGGTGACATTGGCCATGCCCCCCAGATTCAGCACCGCGCGCGGTGTGCTTGTGCCGAACAGGGCATGGTGAAACGCCGGCACCAGGGGCGCACCCTGGCCGCCGCCGGCCACGTCGCGGGAGCGGAAATCGGCGATCACGGGTATGCCCGTGGCATGCGCCAGCACAGCCGGTGCGTTCAGCTGAATGGTGTAGCCCAGTTGTGGCGCATGACGCACGGTTTGACCGTGAGCGCCAATGGCACGAACCTGGTTCGATGACACGCCGGTTTGGTCGAGCACCGCCTGTGTGGCATGTGCATAAAGCATGGCCAGCTCGTTGGCCGCCAGGGCGGCGCGTTCCAGCTCATTGGTGCCGGGTATATTCAGGGCCAGCAGCTCGCTGCGCAGCGCCGCCGGCATGGGCAGTGAGACCATGCCGGTCAGAACGGGGTGTTCGGGGCAAGAGAAATCGGCCAGCACAGCATCGACGCCGTCGATGCTGGTGCCTGACATAATGCCTATGTAATAGGGGTGGCCGGCCGGTTCGGGCATGGACGGCACGCGGCCTTAGCGGCTGGCTACCCGGGTTTCCTGGCGCTGGTAGTCGGCCAGGAATTCTATGTGTTCCTTGTACTGGGCAACCACTGTTTCAAAGGCCTGTTTATGCTCTTTATCAAGAGAGCGTGCCACGGGCAGGTCGATGGACAGAGGGTCTACCGGCCGGTCGGCCACCCGGAACTCGTAGTGCAGGTGCGGCCCCGTGGACCAGCCTGTGGAGCCCACGTAGCCGATGAGCTGGCCTTGTTCAATCTTGCTGCCTTTTTTCAGGCCCGAGGCGAAACGGCTTTGGTGAGCATAAAGGGTCTTGATGTTGTTCTGGTGACGAATGACCGTGGTTTTGCCGTAGCCGCGCTGGTTGCCGATGAAATCGATCACGCCGTCGCCGGTGGCGTGAATGGGCGTGCCGGTGGGAGCGGCGTAGTCGACACCGTTGTGATTACGGAAGCTGCCGTGGATGGGATGGCGCCGTACGCCGAAGGTGGAGCTGATACGCGACACCTTGAGTGCAGACCTAAGGAATGCGCCGCGCAAGCTTTCTCCGTCGAAATTGTAGTAACCGCCGGATTCGCCTTCAGGGGCAAACCATACCGCGTCGTGGCGCTTGTCGTCGTTGATGAACTCAAGGGCCAGGATTTTTCCGGCGCCGACCTCATGACCATCGTGGGAATAGGTTTGGTACACAATGCGAAAGCGGTCGCCCTGGCGGATATCACGCAGAAAGTCGATCTTGCTGCCCAGGATTTCCGTCATTTGCAGTGTGACGGCATCGGGGATGTCGGCTGCATCGGCAGCGCCGAACAACGAGCTTTCAATGACACCTTCGGCGATGCGTGTGTGCGCCTGCGCGGCGTCTTCCAGTTCGGCCGCTGTAAAGCCGCCATTGCCGTCGGGAGCGATTTCAAGCCACTTGGTGCTGTAGCCGGCGTCGGCCGTGGTGCCGGGTGTGTGCTTGTAGCGCAGCCATACCAGGCGACCTTCGCCGTTCAGGGCTGCCTGAATGGTGCGCCCGGGGTAGAGCTTGTAAATGGAGCGGGCGTCTTTGTTCTGGATAAGAAACTGCTGCAGGCCGGGCTCTTCAACCTGCAACCGTTGCAGCAGTGCCGCCAGCGTATCGCCCCGGCGTATGGTGGTTTCGCTGATGAACGGTGCTGATTCCGTGGCGGCGGTCAAGGCTTGCAGCTCGGGCAACACCAGCGTTTCGCGCGCCTGGTAAACCACGGGTGCTTCCGGTGGCTGGACCACGGCCAGCGCTGCAGCGCCGCCGAAGAGACCCAAGGCGACAAGAACGAAACCATTGCGGAAAAGGTGGCGGGGCTTGCGGGCCCGAAGTGTTTCTCGGTACGAGGGACTGGTGGGTTTCCCTTGATTGATCATAAAGTCGGAATCCTGATGTGCGATGCTTGACCTAAACGCCGGGGGGCCATGCTGCTGTGGCCAAGACGCCGGAAAGGTTTGTGCATGGGGAGTAGTTTCCCCTGTGCAGGACGACGCAATGCACCGTCCTGATTTATTCTGTTACCGTGCAGGGACGGCGCTCACGCGTTATGCTAGCGTATTGCGCTGAAATTTTCGAGCACTTTTTTGTATTTTTTCGAGTGAATTTTCCCTGTATGTCGTCGAGCGAACACCCCATTACCCCTGAGGTTCAGGAAGATCTGCGCGTTGTGAAGCGCGGTTGTGACGAATTGTTGGTCGAGTCGGAGTTCGCCCGCAAGCTGGCGCGCAGCCGCGCCACGGGGGTACCGCTGCGCATCAAGCTGGGCCTGGACCCCACGGCGCCGGACATTCATCTGGGGCATACGGTCGTGCTGAACAAGCTGCGCCAGCTTCAAGACCTTGGTCACACCGTTATTTTCCTGATCGGCGATTTTACGTCCATGATCGGTGATCCCAGCGGGCGCAATGCCACCCGGCCACCCCTGACCGCCGAGCAGATCCAGGACAACGCCAAAACCTACTACGCCCAGGCCAGCCTGGTGCTGGATCCCGAGCGCACTGAAATCCGTTACAACTCCGAATGGTGCGACCCGCTGGGCGCCAGGGGCATGATTCAACTGGCCTCGCGTTACACGGTGGCCCGCATGATGGAGCGGGAAGACTTCACCCGGCGCTTCAAGAATGGTATTCCCATTTCCGTGCACGAGTTTCTGTACCCCCTGATGCAAGGGTACGATTCCGTGGCGCTTCGGGCCGACCTGGAGCTGGGCGGAACCGACCAGAAGTTCAATTTGCTGGTGGGTCGAGAACTGCAGAAAGAATATGGCCAGGAACCCCAGTGCATATTGACCATGCCGTTGCTGGAAGGAACCGACGGCGTCGACAAAATGTCCAAATCCAAGGGCAATTACATTGGTATCAGCGAGGCGCCTGACTCCATGTTCGGCAAGCTCATGTCGATTTCCGACACACTCATGTGGAAGTATTACGAGCTGCTGTCATTCCGTGGCCTGGACGACGTTGCAAACATTCGGCGGCAGGTCGACGAGGGCATGAACCCGCGCGACGCCAAGGTCATGCTGGCCCAGGAAATCGTGGCGCGCTTTCATTCCGCGCAGGCGGCAGACGACGCCCTGGCGACTTTCGAGGCCCGTTTTCGTGACGGTGCCATTCCCGACGACATGCCCGAGGTTACCTTGACCAACGCGCCGCTGGGCATTCTTAAAGTAGTGCGGCAGGCAGGCCTGGTGTCGTCGGGCTCCGAGGCGCAGCGCAATGTTGAGCAGGGCGGGGTGCGCATCGACGGTACGCGCGTCGAGGACAAAACGCTAGAACTCGCTGCCGGTACGTATGTTGTTCAGGTCGGCAAACGCAAGTTTGCCCGCGTTACCCTCGTTTAACCACGAACTCATTGCATTGCACAGGAGGATCTCATGAAGCTAAGCAGCAAGTCATTTGCCGACAATTCGCCCATGCCCGAGCGCTGCGCGTTCGGCAAAATTGATCCGCAAACCCACATAGCCCTTTCGAACAATGTGAATCCCCATCTTGCCTGGTCCGGTGCTCCCGAGGGTACACAGTCGTTCGTGGTCATTTGTCACGACCCCGATGTTCCCGGTGTGCCCGATAACGTGAACCAGGAAGGCAAAAGCATAGCGGCCGATCTGCCGCGCGTGGTGTTCTACCACTGGGCGCTGGTTGACATTCCTGCCGCCACCACCGAAATCGCCGAAGGCGGGTATTCCGACGGCATCACGCCGCGTGGCAAGGCGGGCCCGCTGGCGCTTGACGGCACGCGGCAGGGAATCAACGATTACACGCAATGGTTCGCGGCTGATCGCGACATGAACGGCGACTATTTCGGGTACGACGGGCCTTGCCCGCCCTGGAACGACACGATTCCGCACCGTTATGTCTTTACTGTATACGCCCTGAACATACCGGCCGTGCCCCTGGAAGGGCGGTTCACCGGCGCCGACGTCGTCAAAGCCATTCAGGGGCATATTCTGGCTCAGGCGTCGATTACCGGCCGGTATTCGCTGAACCCCGGCGTGAAGGCGTAGCGCAGGCGTTCGGGCTAAAATAGTTCGCTTTCGCTGCGATACCCGTTTTTCTTACCCAGGAACTCTCTCATGTTCGATCGTTCACGTACCCTAGACCAAGTCGATCCCGACGTCTGGGCCGCCGTCCAAAAAGAAAATGTCCGTCAGGAACAGCACATTGAGCTGATTGCGTCGGAAAACTACACCAGCCCTGCCGTCATGCAGGCGCAGGGCACCCAGCTGACCAACAAGTATGCGGAAGGGTATCCCGGAAAACGGTATTACGGCGGTTGCGAGTACGTGGACATTGTCGAGGAACTGGCCATTGATCGTCTGAAGCAGCTTTTTGGCGCTGAAGCGGCGAACGTGCAGCCCAATTCCGGGTCGCAGGCCAACCAGGGCGTGTACATGGCGGTTCTGAAGCCCGGCGATACGGTACTGGGCATGAGCCTGGCCGAAGGCGGTCACCTTACCCACGGCTCCCCGGTCAATGCGTCGGGCAAGTTGTACAACTTCATTTCCTATGGCTTGAACGACAAGGAAGAGATCGACTACGACCAACTGGAACGCCTGGCCAGGGAACACAAACCCAAGCTGGTCGTGGGCGGCGCTTCCGCCTATGCCCTGCGCATCGATTTCGAGCGCATGGCACGCATTGCGCACGATAACGGCGCCCTGTTCATGGTCGATATCGCCCACTATGCCGGGCTGGTTGCCGGCGGCGCCTATCCCAATCCCTTCCCCCATGCCGATTTCGTAACGTCGACCACGCACAAGTCGTTGCGCGGTCCGCGCGGCGGGGTCATCATGATGAAAGCCGAGTACGAAAAAATCGTCAACTCCGCCATTTTTCCCGGCATTCAGGGCGGCCCGCTCATGCATGTTATTGCGGCCAAGGCCGTTGCTTTCAAGGAAGCCCTGTCGCCCGACTTCAAAACGTATGCGGCCCAGGTGGTGAAGAACGCCGATGTTCTGGCACGCACGCTGGTTCAACGCGGCTTGCGCATCGTGTCGGGGCGCACCGAAAGCCACGTCATGCTGGTCGACCTGCGTTCCAAGGGCATAACCGGCAAAGAGGCCGAGGCGGTGCTGGGCGAGGCACATATCACGGTCAACAAGAATGCCATTCCGAACGACCCTGAAAAGCCGTTCGTTACCAGCGGAATTCGCCTGGGTACGCCGGCCATGACAACGCGCGGCTTCAAGGAAGCCGAGGCGGAATTGACCGGGCACCTGATTGCCGACGTGCTCGACAACCCGCGCGACGCCCAGAACATTGCGGCGGTGCGTGCACGGGTCAATGAGCTCACAGCGCGTTTGCCGGTTTACCGTTAATTTGCCTGGCCCGGTCTGGTACCGGGCCGTTTCGTCATGAAATGCCCCTACTGTGGTGGAGCCGATACCCAGGTCATTGATTCCCGGGTCTCCGAAGAAGGCGACAGCATACGCCGGCGCCGGCGTTGTGTTGCATGCGACAAGCGGTTCACCACGTATGAGCGCGTGGAACTCACGCTGCCCGCGCTGGTCAAGCGCAACGGTACGCGTGTCGAGTTCGATCGCAACAAGTTGCGGGCCAGCCTGAACCTGGCCCTGCGCAAGCGGCCGGTGAATACACAGCAGGTGGATGCCGCTGTCGGGCGTATCGAAGAGCGGCTGCTCACCAGCGGCCTGTGCGAAGTCGAGTCGGGTTATGTGGGCCAGTTGGTCATGGACGAGCTCATCAAGCTCGACCAGGTGGCCTACGTGCGCTTCGCGTCGGTGTACAAAAGTTTCGAAGACATTCAGGAATTCGTAAAAGCCATCGATGAAATCCAGGAGCCACCGCGCCGTGACGGTGACTCTTCCGGGAACAACCCATGATGAACGATGAGCACTGGATGCAGCTGGCGCTGGGTTTGGCTGAGCGCGTGGCGTACATTACGTCGCCCAACCCCCGTGTCGGGTGCGTCATTGTTCGCGGTGGTGCCGTCATTGCCAGCGGCGCCACCCAGGAAGCCGGTGGTCCTCATGCCGAGATCATGGCCTTGATGCAGGCCCGGCAGCGCGATATCGATGTGCAAGGCGCCACCATTTATGTATCGCTGGAGCCTTGCAGCCATTACGGCCGCACTCCGCCGTGCGTCGATGCGCTTATTGCCGCCCGGCCCGGGCGCGTGGTGGTGGCCATGCTCGACCCCAATCCGCTGGTGGCGGGGCGCGGTGTCCAGCGTTTACGCGAAGCCGGCATACAGGTAACGGTGGGCTTGTGCGCCAACCACGCGTTGGCCATGAATCCGGGGTTTGTCTCACGCATGACACGCCGGCGTCCCTGGGTATGGTTGAAGCTGGCTGCCTCGCTTGACGGTCGCATTGCATTGCCCGACGGCCAGTCAAAGTGGATCACCAGCCCGCAGGCCCGTGCCGATGGCCATGCCTGGCGCGCCCGCAGCTGTGCCGTGCTGACGGGCACGGGAACCGTGGCCTGCGATGATCCCCAGCTGAACGTACGTGATGTCCTTACGCCTCGCCAACCGGTGCGCGTGGTGGTTGATTCAAACTTTGCCATTTCTGAAAAAGCCCGGTTGTTTGACGGCGGCAAGGTCATTGTTTTTACGTGCACGGCGAATGACGAAAAAGCGATGCGCCTGGCCGACCGCAATGTGCAGGTGGTCAGCTTGCCCAGCCGGGACGGCAAGGTCGATTTAATGGCCATGATGCACTGGCTGGGCGCCAACGACATCAATGAGGTGCACGTCGAGGCCGGCGCCCGCCTGAGCGGCGCCTTGCTGGGCGCCGGTTGCGTTGATGAGCTGGTCGTCTACCTGGCCCCCCTTCTGCTGGGCGAGGGCATAGGCATGGTCAACTTTCCCACCCTGTCGTCACTGACCGATGCCTTGCGTTTCGAGCTCATTGATCACCAGGCGATAGGGCCCGACCTTCGCCTGCGCGTTCGTTCCTCGCAAAGCTGGCAATCGCTTCAGAACAGTCTCATTGTTTAAGGAAATTCCAAGATGTTCACAGGAATCGTGACCGCTGTCGGTCGCATTGACGCCGTTACCTGCCCGGACCCCTCTCTGGCCGACGCCGGAGTCAGGGTCAAGGTACAGGTGAAGGACTTTTTGCGTGACACCACCCGCCTGGGTGATTCGATCGCGATCAATGGTGCCTGCATGACGGTCGTTGAGTGCGGCGACGACTGGTTCGCCGTCGATATTTCCCGGGAAAGCCTGAACAAGACGGTCGGGCTGGATACGCCGGAAAATGCCGTGAACCTGGAGCACGCCATGCGATTGGGCGACTCGCTTGACGGCCATATGGTGTTGGGTCACGTTGACGGCGTGGGGGAAATTGCCCGTTTCGCACCGGTGGGAGAGTCCTGGGAATTGCAGGTGCGCGTGCCGGGGCACCTGGCACACTACATGGCTTATAAAGGATCCGTAACCATCAACGGCGTCAGCCTGACGGTAAATCGCGTCGAGGATCATGCGGACACCTGCACAATCAGCATCAATGTCATTCCCCACACTCTGGAGCAAACCAACCTCAAGCATTTGAAGGATGGCCACAAGGTTAATCTGGAGGCCGATCCCATCGCCCGCTATGTCGATCGTCTGGCGCAATGGAGCCGGCGCCGCGACCAATAAGCCTTTGGGGCGCAGGTCGGTGGTTTTCTGCGCAAGTTTTGTTATTCTGCTAGAATAGCGGACTTCGTTTACCGTGCATTACTGTGCGATAACATGAACAAATCAGGACAGGTGGCCGAGCGGTTGAAGGCGCACGCCTGGAAAGCGTGTATACGTGAATAACGTATCGGGGGTTCGAATCCCCCTCTGTCCGCCAGATTCTGAATTAAGCCCTTGAGTCAACTCTCAAGGGCTTTTTTCTTTTTCGGGGCCCGCCACTATAATGAACGCTGCTTTTGCGTCGGGCAGGGGAACATGCTTATTCAACGATTTCGCCGTTTCGGCATCATGCTGCTTCCGGTGGCCGTGCTTTCCGGTTGTTCCCTTGGAAGCTTCGGGGGTGCCGACAGCGGCAGCGGTTTCGCAAGCGAGTGTGCTTGGTCCCGCAGCTGCATGTACGAAGGCTCGTACGAATCGGGTGAGCGTGACTATGCCGAGCAAGAAGCGCGCCGCCTGAATCAGGCGGCGCTCGAACGCTTGCAGCGCAACGCGGTCCGGTAACCGCCCCCGCACCATTCCATGAAATGTCATAATTCGGTAATTTTGTCTTCCTAATTACCGGGTGCGGCGCTCGTTGCACTCCAAAAGCCAATTATGCAATTTCAGGATCTCTCCGATATCCAGCAGGCCACCAAACGCAGCCAGCGCGAATTTTTCCGGTTCGGCATGGGGCTGCTTTTCGTCGTCAGCATCATGATCTATTCCTCACTGGGCCTCGGAATTTCGGGTACGCAGGGCATCATGCTGGTGGTGGCATCGATGATTGCCGGTTACATGGCCATGAATATCGGTGCCAACGATGTGGCGAACAATGTGGGCCCGGCCGTGGGGTCGAAATCGATCTCCATGTTCGGCGCCATTGTGATTGCAGCCATTTTCGAGGTGATGGGGGCGATCATTGCGGGCGGTGATGTCGTATCGACGGTACGTGGCGACATCATCGATATGTCATACATTCCCGATAGCGATCACTTCATAGCCCTGATGACGGCAGCCCTGCTGGCGGGTGCGCTTTGGCTGAATTTCGCCACTGCGGTGGGGGCACCGGTATCGACCACTCACTCCATTGTCGGGGCGGTTCTGGGGGCGGGAATCGCCTCGGGCGGTTTTGTGGCTGCGCAATGGGGCGTCGTGGCCAAGATAATCCTTAGCTGGATCATCTCGCCGGTTCTGGGTGGGGTAATTGCTGCCGGGTTCCTGTTGTGGATAAAGTGGGCCATTACGTACAAAACCGACATGGTGCAGGCGGCGCGCAGAACAGTGCCAACCTTGATCGGTGTCATGGCCTTCTCGTTTGCCACCTATCTGATTCTGAAGGGGCTCAACAAGGTCTGGAATGTCAGTTTATTGAACGCCTTGCTGCTGGGTGCCTTGGCCGGCGTATTGGTCTGGTTTCTTATGCGTGGTGTTTTGCGGCGGCGAACGGCATCGCTCAGCAACACCAAGAAAGGCATCAATTCTTTATTCACCATGCCGCTTATTTTTGCGGCTGCATTGCTCAGTTTTGCTCATGGCGCCAACGACGTCGCCAACGCCATCGGGCCGCTGGCGGCTATTGCCGATACGGTGCTGCGCGGCGGAATGTCCGACAAGGCCGGCATTCCGTTGTGGGTCATGCTGATCGGCGCGTTGGGTATTGCTATCGGCCTGGCGCTTTACGGGCCCAAGCTTATTCGTACCGTGGGTGGCGAAATCACCGATCTTGACCAGATGCGTGCGTTTTGTATCGCCATGGCGGCGGCGGTGACGGTCATTGTTGCTTCTCAGCTGGGTTTGCCGGTCAGTTCCACCCATATTGCCATTGGCGGTATTTTTGGTGTGGGTTTCCTGCGTGAGCATCTGAAATCGAACTATTCGCGCATGCTGGAAGAGATCAAGCATCGTCATTTGGGTGCCGACAAGCAAATTGTTGAGGCCTATCTCGACCGGTTTGCTGCTGCCGATGTCGACACCAAGCAAACGATGCTCAGGCAATTGAAGGCGCATTCGGCCGATGTGGAACTGACAAAAAAAGAGTACAAGAAAATGCGCCGAGTCTATCGAGGCGAGCTGGTCAAACGTACGGCGGTGAAAAAAATTGTGGCAGCCTGGATTATCACGGTACCGGCATCGGCCATTATGGCGGCCGTTATTTATTGGCTGATCGCGTCGTTGCTGTAGCGGGCTACTTCCAAAGCGCCTGCACGGGTGTGTCAGGCGAGAAATGATGGGCAATCTGTGCCTGCAGCAGCTCGGCGCAGGCCAGTGCGTCGGTCAGGGCGTTGTGGGGCCGGTAATGGGGAAGGCCGTAGCGGCGGCGGCTGTCTGCCAGCCGCACCGACACTCTTTCCGGTGATTTCTTGCCGGTCAGGCGCGCCCAAAGGCCGGGCGGCGGGGGACGATGCAACCGCGCCTCAAGTTCCATGGTGTCGATCACAGGGAATGAAATGGTTTCGCCAATACGGGTGCGAAGGGCGCCATTCAGGAACAGTCGCTCAATGGTGCGGTAATGCACCACCACAACATGGCCGGCAATGGCCTGCAAGAATTCATCCAGAATATCCAGCAAGTCGGGCGCATGGGCAATCTGGGAGTCGGTAATGCCGTGAATGGTGACCGAATCTTCCGACAAGGCTACACGTGGCTTCAATAGCCAATGGCGTGAGGCGCTGGTGCGAATGCAGTCCAGGCTCATGGGCACCAGGCCGATGCTGACTATCCCGTCGCGCTCCGGATTCAGGCCGGTGGTTTCCACATCCATGGCCATCAAAGGCGTATGGCTCAGCGGCGTGTCACCCGCCACCATGCCGGCCGCGTAATAAGCGCGCAGGCGTGTGTCTCGGGCGGCTTTCTGCAGCGTTTGAAAGTGTACCGGCCAGTCGGAAATCTTTTGATCGGTGCCGGGCGACGATGGGGGTTTGAGCAGGCCGGAATGCAGCATGGTGGTCTTCCGGTTGCCTTAGCCGCTTCGCCCGGCCTGGTAGCGGAATTTCAGGTACTTTTGCGCGTTCCCGAGTATCAGAAACGCATCGCGCAAGCTTTTGCGCTCGAACTCGGACAGTTTTTCAGGTTGCACACTGTTGCCGGTTTCCTCGCCGGCCAGCAGATCGTTGGCCTGGGTGCGAATACGTACCGAAGCGATAAACTCCAGTGCGTCGTAAAGGTCTTGTCCACGGCCCGGTGGCAAAATGCCCGAATCGATGATGTCTTTGATGCGTTCAAAGGAATTGGTGGCGCGCGAGCCGATGGCCAGGGCGTGAACGCGAACCAGGTCTGTCAATGGCGCGGTGCCGCGCCGCTTCAGGTTGATGGTACGGCTGTGGCGGCCGTCGGACTCCACCACGAAATCTTTGAAAAATCCCAGGGGCGGCGTGCGTAGCAAGGCATTGCGCGCCATGCTGGCCAGAAAGCGGGAATTGCCTCTGGCTTTTGCGGCGATCAGGCGTCGCAAAGTTTCGGCCCATTCCGTTCTGCCGTAAACCCCGTCGAGGTCGAAAAAAATATTACTGTTCAGCAAACCCTGCGCTGTGGGGCGTTCTATCCAGTCGGTAAAGTAGCCTTCCCATACCCGCAACGGTTGTCGCCATTGGGGATTTGTGGCCATGATGCCGCCGGTGCAATAGCTGTAGCCGCATTCGGCCAGCCCGTCGGACACGAACGCCGCCAGTTTCCGGAAATAGTCGTCGTGCCTGTCGGGGTCGTAACTGTTGTGCAGGATCAGGCCGTTGTCCTGGTCGGTGACGATGAGTTGTTCTTGTCGCGCCATCGAACCCATGGCCAGAAAGCAGTAGGGCACCGGCGGCGGGCCGTAGGTTTGTTCGGCCAGCTCCAGCAGCCGTTGCTTGAAGCTGCGCCCGATAAGTGCCATGGCGCTGCCGATGATGCGCGAGCTGGTTTCTTCGTTCACCATGCGAATGAAGCTGGCCTTCACGTCGGAAACCAGGCCGGCAAGATCAGGCACCGTGTGCTGGCGAAAAATGCTGCTGACAATAAACAGGCTGTTGCGCGACTCGTACCGGATGATGTCCGACAAGGCAATAACGCCCACCGGCCGGCGCCGCTTCAGTACCGGCAAATGATGCACGTTATGGCGCAGCATTTGCAGCATGGCCTCGAAAACCAGCTGGTGGGCCTCAACGGTAACGAGCCGGCTGGTCATAATGTCGGTGACGGGAGAGTCGTAGCTCAGGCCTTGTGCCACTACGCGGGTGCGCATATCACGGTCGGTGACAATGCCGGCCAGCGGGCCGGACTCGTCATCCGGATCGTCGGCCAGAATGAGCAGCGATGATACGCCGGCATCGGTCATACAGACTGCTGCATCGCGTACCGTGGCGTGTCGGGGCAAGGTGATCGCCTCACGGCCGATCAAGGTTTCCACCGTGGCCGACATCATTTCATTGGAATCTTCCCGGCGCGACACCACTTGGCGCAGGCGGGTGCGATCCTCGACTTCGACCAGATCGGCGAACGCTTCGTAAGTTTCAAACAACCGGGTAAAGACAGGCTCGGGAATCAGGTAAACCAGCGTGTCTTCGCGCGCGGTTACGGGAAAGCGCACTTTTTTGCGATGGAGCAGCCCGAACTCGCCGAAATAGCCGCCCTCGGTCAGGCGGTTGTACAAGGTGCCGTCGCGCCGGTAGACTTCGACGGCACCGCTGCGCACCACATACCATGCCAGGGCGTCTTCGCCGAACTGAATGACGGGTGTGCCTGCCTTGAAGTAACGGACATCGACCGACAGTACGGTATCTTGCAGGACTTCCTCGGGCAGATCCGAGAAGGGCGGATAGCGCCGGAGGAAGTCGAGTATTTCAAGTTGCTCGGCTTGCATGCCGATATCCGCCCTTATGCTCAGCCGAGACGCGGCTCGGTGGACAGGCCTTTGATGACCGATACCGTGGCGATGAGCAGCACGATGGTAAACGGAAATCCGGTGGATACCGCCATGGCTTGCAGTGCCACCAGGCCGCCCCCAAGAATGAGGGCAATGGCGACCAGGCCCTCGAAGGTGCACCAGAATACTCGCTGTGGTGCCGGTGAGTCGACTTTGCCGCCTGCGGAAATGGCATCGATGACCAACGAGCCCGAGTCGGAAGATGTAACGAAGAACACCACGACCAGAATAATGGCAAGGAACGAGGTGATCTGCGCCAACGGCAGTGCTTCCAGCATGGCAAAAATTTGCAAAGGCAATTCGGCGTCGGCCGCTGCCGTGTAGCTGTTTTTGACCACCTGCAAAATAGCGGTATCCCCAAAAACCGTCATCCACAGCGTGCAGGCCAGCGAGGGCACAATCAGTACCGAGATAATGAATTCCCGAACCGTACGGCCCCGGGAAACACGGGCGATGAACATGCCGACAAAAGGCGACCAGGAAATCCACCATGCCCAGTAAAAGGCTGTCCAGCCTTGCGAGAAGTTGGCGTCTTCCCGGCCAAACGGGTTGGCCAGTGCCGGCAGATTGCCAAGGTATGCTCCGATGTTAGAGAAGAAACCGGTGACCAGTGCCAGCGTGGGGCCGACGATCAGTACGAACAGCAACAGTAAAACGGCCAGCACCATATTGATTTCGGAGAGCCGTTTGACCCCGGCATCCAGCCCGGCCAGCACCGATACGAGAGCGATGGCAGTAATGCCGATCACCAGCACGATCTGCGTGGTTGTACCCATGGAAATGCCGAACAAATGGTTCAGCCCGGCCGCTGCCTGCGATGCGCCCAGGCCCAGCGATGTTGCCAGACCGAACATAGTGGCCAGCACGGCCAGAATGTCGATAATATGGCCTGGCCAGCCCCACACTCGTTCCCCGAGCAGCGGGTAGAACACCGAGCGTATCGTGAGCGGTAGCCCTTTGTTGAACGAGAATAATGCCAGGCCCAGGGCCAGAATGGCGTAAATGGCCCAGGGGTGCAGGGCCCAGTGGTAAATGGTGGCTGCCATTGCCAGTCGATGCGCGGCCTCTGGGTCGCCTGCGGCGGCTCCCAAGGGTGCCCAATCCGTGCGTACGCCGTTTTCTACGGCCGTTCCACCCATGGATGTACCGAAATGAGCAAGTGGTTCGGAGACCCCGTAAAACATCAGGCCGATACCCATTCCTGCTGCGAACAGCATGGAGAACCAGCCCGCATAGCTGTAGTCCGGCTTGGCTTCGGTGCCGCCCAGACGCACCTTGCCCAGGGGAGAAATCGCCAAGCCCAGGCAAACGACGACAAAGATATTGCCCGAAATAATGAAAAACCAGTCCAGGTTCGAAGTGAGCCAGCCGCGAATACTTCCAAACAGCGGCGCGACCTGATTCTGGAACATGAGCGTTAACGCGACAAAGGCCACAATGACCAGGCCTGAAATCATGAAAACGCGGTTGTGGATGTCGAGCCCGAACGGGCCTACGTTAACGACAATGTTGTCCTGACCCACCTTGTAGTCGGTGTCGATGGGGTTGACTTCCCCGTCGGGAATCATCGGATCACGATTTGAGGTCATGATTCTCCTCCTTTTTCTGCGGGGTGCGAACCGATTTTTGATTGTCTCAGTTGGCGCCCTGCCTGGGTGGAAAGCAAGGCGGAATCGAACTGGGCACCCCAATACCCGCGCCAATCCTAGCACGGCAAGGGGTGCTGATGTCAATACGTAACAACCATGCGGGTTTGTTAAATGGTGTTAGTTGCTGTCCAGCGGCCATACCATCAGAAGCATGGGGATGGCGGTGGCAATGACCAGCAGATCGACAGGCAACCCCATGCGCCAGTAATCGCCGAACCGAAACCCGCCCGGCCCCAGGATAAGGGTGTTGTTCTGGTGCCCGATGGGGGTTAGAAACGCGCATGAGGCACCGATGGCTACGGCCATAAGATAAGTGTCGGGGTTCACGCCGAGCTGATTGGCGGCGCCCAGAGCTATCGGCGCCAGCACGGCCGCCGTGGCGGCATTATTCATCAGGTCGGTAAGTACCATGGTCGTGATCAGAATGACTATCAGTCCCACCACGGGGTCGCCCTGTGCCAGATAATCGAGCAGCAGCCCGGCAACCCAGCCCGCGGCGCCCGTCGATTGCATGGCCCCGGCCACTGGCAACAGACACGCAAGAAGAATAATCACCGGCCAGTCAACTGCCTCGTAGACTGACCGCAACGCAATGGTGCGCAGGGCCATAGAGGCCAGCACGCCGCAGGTAAAGGCAATGGCTGATGGCATGAGCCCGCTGGCCGCCGCACCCACCGACAACACCATAATGAGTGATGAGAGCACCACATTGCGTTTGTCGGGTATGCGCAGCTCACGTTCGGCCAGCGGCACACATCCCATGCTTGATGCAAAGGCGGACAGCGAGTCGGGCGGGCCTTGCAGTAACAGCAGGTCGCCGGCCCGCAGCGTGACGTTGCGCAGGCGCGCACCGAAACGCGTGCCTTGCCGGGATACGGCCAGCAGGTTGATTCCGTACCGTGTCCGCAGCATCAGGTCGGTGGCCGACCGTCCCAGAAGCGTCGACGACGGCAGCACGGCGACTTCCATCAAGACGTATTCGTCGGCACCGACCCGGCTTCCGGCGTCGTCGGCATCGGCATCGGCGACGCCGGTGGTGTCGTTCCCGGCCTTGCCGTCTTGCGCCGGTGCTGCGGGCGATTCCCGTTCCGCAGCGTGGTTTTTATGGGCTGTGGCGTTATCGTTTTCGGTCTTGGGAGCGTCGGTTTGTGCTTCTTCCAGCGTCAGGTCCAGGGTGGACAGCGCTTTTGACAGCGTCTCCGCTTCGCATTCGATGACCAGAATATCGTTGGCATAGACTCGTCGGCTGGACTGAGGCGCCGTCAGGCGCACCTCGTTGCGAACCAGGCCCACGACCTGGGCGTCCAGATCACCCAACTGATCGTCTATCTGGCGCAATGTCAGGCCATGCAGTTTGCTGTCAGCCGGAATGCGGGCCTCGGTAACGTAGGCACCGGTTTCAAAGCCTTCAATGCCGCTTTGCTTGCGCGCGGGTACCAGTCGCCAGCCCACCAGGGCAATAAATGCAAGACCCGCCACGGTTACAACCACACCCACCGGTGTAAACGCGAACATGGAAAAACCGTCCATGCCGGCCGATTGCCGGAACCCTGAAATAATCAGGTTGGGTGGGGTGCCGATAAGCGTGGTCGTTCCGCCCAGAATGGATCCGAACGCCAGCGGCATGAGTACTTTGCCAGGCGGCAGATTCAGGCGCCCCGCCAGTTGTATGGCCACAGGCATCAGCAGCGCCAGTGCGCCCACGTTGTTCATGAATGCCGACAGCAAGGCAGCCAGCGCAATCAGCGCGGCGATGCTGAGCGTTGGCCCGGCGTTGGCGGGAAGTACCACGCGTGTCAGCACATCGACTGCGCCGGACGTTTGCAGAGTGTGGCTGAGAATCAGAACGCAGGCCACCGTGACCACGGCGGTATGGCCGAAACCGGCGAAGGCGTCGGCCGGTTCTATCAGGCCGGTGAGCACACAGGCCAGCAGCGCGCCTGCCGCCACCATATCGTGGCGCCAGCGGCCCCACAGGAACATACCGACCGTCAGGGCCAGAATAACCAGAATCAGGGGCTGTTGTTCTGTCATAAGCGCTCTCGTTGAATCATCGGTATTATTAAGGTTAAGCGGCGCCGTCGCAACGCGATGGCGCTATTTCACACGAATTCAAACCAAGGAGCACTTTATGTCGAACGAAGGCTATCACGAACCCGTCTCTGAGCTCAGCGACGAAACCCGCGACATGCACCGTGCCATTATTTCGCTAATGGAAGAGCTCGAGGCCGTTGACTGGTACAACCAGCGTGTTGATGCCTGTAAAGATCCGGAACTGAAGGCGGTGCTGGCCCACAACCGCGACGAAGAAAAAGAGCACGCCGCCATGACCATCGAATGGATACGCCGCCGTGATCCCCGGTTCGACAAAGAGCTGCGCGACTGGCTGTTTACCGACAAGCCGCTGGCCCACCATTAAGCAGTTGCATCAGAAAAACCGGCCGGGTGCCCGTGGCGGCTGTTGCGTCATGCGCGGCTCCCAGTCGGCCAGCGGCAAGGGAGGGTGTTGGCGATAAATGCGCGTCAGCACCCGCCGCAGTTCCGACGTTCCCCGGTTGGTTGGCCAATACGACGGTGTAACGACTTCCCAGGTGCCCGCCGGCCCGGTACGTTGGCCAACCAGAAACCGGAATGAATAGTAGCCGGTGCCCAATCCCATACGAAGATCGGTCACCACCAGCTGGCCATTAATGTCGTCGTAGCGAAGCCAGTTTCCCGTAAACCAGCGCAGGCCGGCAAGTTGCTCCGTTTCGGGCAAGGCCCGCCCCAGTTCCGAGTTCAGCGGCAGCGTAATGTATTCGGGCGGCGCCGTATCCAGCAGGCCGCCGATCGCCTCGACGTAGTGGTCGTCAGCCGTGCGCACCACCACCCGCCACAGCAAAATGGAGAATGGCTCCGGGGTGGAGAATGTCGCCACCGGTTGCAGGCCCGTCTGCTCAACGGCGCGAAGCACGCGGCTTTCCACGGTATGCTTGGCCGCCACGGAAAGACCCAGGTACAGAACGGAGCAAGCCAGCGCCCCCGTCACCAGCCGGTAGGTTTTCGGCCCATAGCCCGCCGTCAGGCCCACGACGACGGCAATGACCAGTGGCAGGGTGAAGAAGGGGTCGATAATGAACAGTGATGACCAACTGGAAGGCGTGGGCATGAATGGCCAGAACAGCTGGGTGCCGTAGGCCGTGAATGCGTCGAGCAGCGGGTGGGTGATCAGCACCAGCCATATGGCCAGGAACAGGCGCCACGCCCCGTATTCCGGCGAAGGCCAGAAGCGCCGAACCACGCCAGTGAGCAGGGCGGACACGCCGGTAAGTACGAACACGGAATGGGAAAAGCCCCGGTGGTTGATCATTCCCGAGATCGGGTCGCCGTAATCGATAAGCACATCGAGGTCGGGCAGGGTACCCAGCACCGCACCCGCAAGCAATGCCTTGCGCAACCCCTGATAGCGCCCCAGCACCGCCCCCTGAATCGCCGCGCCAAAGACCGCCTGTGTGACTGAATCCATAGTATCCCCGCTCAATTCAGCCCGCATGATACCGGAAACGCGGCTAAGTCATTGGCGTTAAAATGGGTTTTTTGCTCGCCATGCCAGGCTGTCGAGCCCGTTTTCTTCCGGTTTCCCTATGGCCAATTACCACATTGCTGCGTTGTACAAGTTTGTTCACTTACCCGATTACGCAACACGACGCGACCCGCTTCAGGCCTTCTGCGAACAGCACGGCGTGAAGGGCACCTTGTTGCTGGCCGAAGAGGGCATCAATGGGACCATTGCCGGTTCGGATCAGGCCATTCAGGCCGTGCTGGCGCATTTGCGTGCCGATCCCCGGCTGGCCACGCTGGAGCACAAATCGTCGTGGGCCGACACCATGCCGTTCTACCGCATGAAGGTCAAGCTCAAGCGCGAAATCGTCACCATGGGCGTACCGAATGTGCATGCGCAAACCCAGGCAGGCACGTACGTGCCGCCTGAGCAATGGAACGATCTGATCAGCGCCCCCGATGTGGTGGTGGTCGATGTACGCAACGACTACGAAGTATCCATCGGCACCTTCGAGGGTGCCGTCAACCCGCACACCACCTCGTTTACCCAGTTTCCGGAATGGGTGAAAGAGCAATCCCAAGAAGGCGGCGTACTGGCCGGCGGCGCGCGTGTGGCCATGTTCTGCACCGGCGGTATACGCTGCGAGAAGTCAACGGCCTACCTGAAGTCGCAAGGGTTTGAGAACGTGTATCACTTGCAAGGCGGCATTCTGAAATACTTGGAAACCGTACCGCAGGAACAAAGCCGGTGGCGCGGGGAATGCTTTGTTTTCGATGAGCGTGTGTCGGTCCGGCATGGCCTGGAGCCCGGCCAGTACGCATTGTGCCGTGCCTGCCGCCAGCCGCTCAGCGCCAATGACAAGGCCTCGCCCTTGTTCGTCGAAGGCGTGAGCTGCCCGCATTGCCACGACAAGCACACCGACGAGCAGAAAAGCCGTTTTGCCGAGCGGCAACGTCAGGTCGAACTGGCGCGTCATCGCGCCGAACGCCATATCGGCGTGCGTGTGGAAGAAAAAAAAGCGGCCAAGGAGCATGCTCTGGAACTGGCGCGCCGTCGTGCCCAGGAGCGACAGCAGGCGCAGCGTACGCAGCCGCAAGCGGATTCGCACGCTGATCCGGGTCGGAATTAATGTCGTCGCTGCCTGTCCTGTACTCGTTTCGGCGGTGTCCGTATGCCATGCGGGCCCGACTTGCCCTGGCCGTGAGCGGCCGGCAGTGCGAGTTACGCGAAATTGTGTTGCGCGACAAACCGCAGGCCATGTTAAGCGCATCGCCCAAGGGCACCGTGCCGGTCCTGGTTCTGCCCGATGGCCGGGTACTGGACGAAAGCCTCGACATCATGCACTGGGCATTGCATGACAATGACCCGCAACAATGGCTGCAACCTGAAGGTGGGACACTGGCCGATGCCATGGCGCTGGTGGCCTGGTGTGACGGGCCTTTCAAGCACAACCTTGACCGCTACAAGTATCCGCCGCGCTATGTGCACGAAAATGCCGATCCGCTTGCCTGTCGCGATGCGGCCGCCGTCTGGCTGCAGGCATTGAATGATCGTCTGCATGACGGGGGCTACCTTCTGGGGGGCCGCCCGTGTATTGCAGACACCGCCATATTTCCGTTTGTGCGGCAATATGCCCATACCGATGGCGAATGGTTTGCCGGCCGGCCCTGGCCGAATTTGCACGCCTGGCTGCAGGGTTGGCTGGCTTCGCCCCTGTTCGGGGCGGTGATGCCCAAGTTTCCCGTATGGCAGGCGGGCACGCAAGGGCCCGCCTTTCCGGCCTGAACGTTCGGGCCGTAAAAGCTAGGCGTTCGGGGGGTCGAAAGCGCCTTCTTCCTGAAGCACCTGGTTGGCCACCTTGAAGGCATCCAGGGCAGCCGGCACGCCGCAATAAACCGTTGCCTGCAGCAAGACTTCCTTGATTTCGTCGACGGTGACGCCGTTGGTCAAGGCTCCTTTCACGTGCAGGCGGATTTCCGCCGGCCGGTTCAGGGCGGTAAGCATGGCCAGGTTCAGCAGGCTGCGTGTTTTCCGGTCAAGGCCGGGGCGGTTCCAGATATAGCCCCAGGCCCATTCGGTCGTGATGTGCTGCATGCCCATCATGAACTCGTTGGCCTTGGCCAGCGATCCGTCAACGTACTCGGAACCCAGTACCTCGCGCCGTGTGGTCAGGCCTTCATTGAACAGTTGTTCCAGCGTTTTTTGCTTGTCTGCCGACATGATGTCTTCCTGTCAAGGTTATTCCATGCCGGGCACAATGACCGAAAAGCCACCGTCGACATGGGTGATTTCACCGGTAACCCCGGCCGCCAGATCCGACAGCAGGAATGCCGCTACATTGCCGACATCTTCAATAGTGATATTGCGACGGATGGGCGCATGGGTTTCCACGAACTTCAGTATGGCGGAAAAATCTTTGATCCCGCTTGCCGCCAGCGTTTTGATGGGGCCGGCCGAGATGCCGTTGGCGCGAATGCCGTGCGGGCCCAGCGAGGCCGCCAGATAGCGCACGCTGGCTTCCAGTGAGGCTTTGGCCAAGCCCATGGTGTTGTAGTTGGGAACCACTTTTTCGGCGCCCAGGTAAGTTAGCGTGAGCACCGAGCTCTTGCGCCCCTTCAGCAAGGGCAGGGCTGCTTTCGCAAGGGCGGGAAAGCTGTAGGCCGAGATGTCGTGCGCAATACGGAAGTTCTCGCGCGTCATGCCGTCGAGGAAATTGCCTGCAATGGCTTCGCGCGGCGCGAAGCCAATAGAGTGCACCAGGCCGTCCAGGCCTTCCCAGCGCTCGCACAGGCTGGCGATGGCCTGGTCGATCTGGCCGTCGTCGGCCACATCACAGGGGATGACAATGTCGCTACCCAGCTCGGCCGCGTATTCCTGAACGCGCTCCTTGAAACGATCGCCCACATAAGTGAATGCCAGTTCGGCGCCTTCACGACGGCAGGCGGCCGCAATGCCCCAGGCAATGGAGCGGTTGGAAATAACGCCGGTGATGAGTAGGCGCTTGCCCGTCAGGAAACCCATGTGTGATCCTTGTTGTTTGATTTGAAAGCTTAGCCGCGCGCGTCGGTGCCCGGCACACGCAGTTTCTCACCTTTGGAAAGCGTGTTGCCTTTCAGATTGTTAAGCCGCCGCAGCTCGGTTACCGATGTGTTGTAGCGTTTGGCCAGCGCATACAGCGTATCGCCGCCGCGCACGGTATGCGTACGCAAGGTGGGCTGACGCCGCAGCACGACGACGTCTTTCTGGTTCTGGCGTCGCGGTTGTGCCGTTTTGGCTGCAGGGGGGCTGGTTTCAAGCGATGCCAGGCGCAGGTTGCCCGGGCCGCGGTGGCCTTGCGCCGGTGGTGCCGGAATGAGCAGCGCCTGCGCAACGGCCGTTGATTTGTTGCGACTGATACCGTTCACCGCGCGCAGCTCGTTCAGGCTGATCCCGTGTTTCTTGGCAATGGCGGCGTATGACTCGCCCCGTTTCGTCTGGTAGGTGGTCCAGGAACTGAGCGGGCCCTCGTAGCTGGCCAGATTGGTCTGGAACGTTTCAACGCGGTCGGTGGGAATGAGCAGAACTGGATTGTGGGCGGCCAGAATGGTGGGGCGATTGTACGAGGCGTTCAGCGCCTTGAATTCCTCGACCGGCATTTCCGCCAGTTGGGCGGCGACCTTGATGTCGATATCCTGGGTTTTCTTGATGGTGGTGAAGTAGGGCGTATTCTGAACCGAGGGCAGCGCCAGGCCGTATTTGCGGGGGTTGGCGATCAGGTTCTTGATCGCCTGAAGCTTGGGAATATAGTTGCGGGTTTCGTCGGGCAGTTTCAGCGAGGCGTAGTCGGTGGCCAAGCCGGCGCGCTCGTTCTTTTCCATGGCCCGTCGTACCGCCCCTTCGCCCCAGTTGTACGAGGCCAGCGCCAGGTACCAGTCGCCCTGGAAATCGTACAGGTAGGTCAGGTATTCCAGCGCTGCGTTGGTGGACAAAATGGGGTCGCGCCGCAGGTCGCGCCAGACGTCCTGGTGCAAGTTGAAGTGCCGGCCAGTGCTGGGTATGAACTGCCAGAGCCCCGACGCATGGGCACGCGAATAGGCCTCGGGGTTGTAGGCGCTTTCCACAAACGGCAGCAGGGCCAGTTCCGTGGGCAAGCCGCGTCGCTCAAGCTCGTCGACGATGTGGTAAAGATACTTGCCGGCCCGTGTACTCATGGTGAGCACGGATTCAGGTCGCGATGCGTAGTACTGTGTCCAGTGCTCGGTAAGCTCGCTTTGGTAGTTGGGTATGGCGAACCCGCGCCGGATGCGATCCCACATGTCGCGTGGCGGGTTGGTCAGGTCGATGGTGCGGGAGGTGTCGGCGGCGACATACGCCTTACCGGGTTTACCGTCTTGCGAGGTGGTTGCACACCCTGCAAGTACCGCCACCAGAATCAATATGAGTAATCGTAGGCCGTTCATTCGTCTTCTGTCAGAAGTTGTTCTTCCATTCGCGCAGGCCGGCAAATACGTCGGCGGGTAACTGCAGTGTGCTGCCCGCATAGTCGCTTGCGGCGCGCATGACCGCCGGCTCGGAGAGTCTGCAGAAAGGGTTGGTATCCCGTTCGAGCGCGATGGTTGAAGGTAACGTTGGTATTTCGCTGCGCCGTAGCTCTTGCACCTGCTGAAACCGTTGCTGCAACAAGGGGTTGTCAGGCTCGACGTGCAGTGCCCAGCGCAAATTCGCCAGGGTATATTCGTGTGCACAGCACACCAACGTTTCCGGCGGTAAACGCGTAAGTTTACCTAAAGAATCCACCATTTGCGCAGCAGTTCCCTCGAACAGGCGTCCGCACCCCCCCGCAAAAAGCGTATCGCCGCAGAAAACAAGGGGTTCGCCGGTTTCCAGGTGGCCGAAATAGGCAATGTGGCCGGCAGTGTGACCGGGGACATCGAGCACATGGGCTACCATGTCGATTCCCGGCAGCTCTACACGGTTGCCTTCTTTCAGCCGGTAATCGCAATGGGGCAGTTTTTCCGTGGCCGGGCCGTACACCTGGGCGTTTGTCTGGCGACGCAGTTGCTGAACACCTCCCACGTGGTCGCCGTGGTGGTGGGTCAGTAAAATGGCGTCCAGCGTCAGCTGGTGTTCTTCCAGAAATGCCTCGATGGGGGCGGCATCGCCGGGGTCCACCACGACGGCGCGACCGTTTTTATGCAGTACCCACAGATAGTTGTCATTGAAGGCCGGAACGGGAACGAGTCGGGTTGCAGTCATGTTTTTGGAGAATAATGGAATGGACCAACCGCCAAGCCTGGAACTGGCGCAATGGCTGAACACCCCGCCCGGACAGTACGTAAAGGCGTGGGAGCAGCGTCAGTTTGATGCGATGGTTGCGAATGTCTTTGGTTATCATGCCATACAAATCGGTTTGCCCCAGTGGGATCTTCTGCGAGCTAATCGTATCCCGAATCGGGCCCGAACCATAGGGGTGGCTTCGGAATTACATACACAAGGCGCGGCCATGGTGGTGGATCCCCTGGCACTGCCCTTCGAAAGCCAGAGCATCGACCTGCTGGTGCTGCCGCATGTGCTGGAATGTACATACAATTCGCACCAGGTGCTGCGCGAGGCTGAACGCGTGCTTATGCCTGAAGGGCATGTGGTGATCTCGGGCTTCAACCCCTGGAGCCTGTGGGGAGTGTCCGATCGCATTCCGGGGCTGGACCCTATTTTACCGATTCCCACCGATGACCAGGTATCGCTGGCCCGCTTGAAGGACTGGTTCAAACTGCTGTCATTCGAGCTGGACCGGGGCCGCTTCGGGTGTTACGCCCCGCCGTGTGCGACCGATGCCTGGTTGCGTCGCTGGGCGTTCATGGATGCCGCCGGCGACCGGTGGTGGCCGGTATGCGGCGCCGTTTATGTCGTGTCCGCCGTCAAGCGCGTGGCCGGCATGCGACTGGTCGAGCCCCGCTGGAAGTCGGCCCGGCGGCGTGTGCGTGCCTCGTCGGTGGTGGCGAGCCGCCGGTCCGGTCACAGCGCACAACAAACCGAATAATCCAATCAAAGAAGCAATGAGTCATACGGATCAAGAACCGCAGGTAGATGTCTGGACGGACGGCGCCTGCAAAGGCAATCCCGGCCCGGGCGGCTGGGGCGTACTGTTGAAGTCGGGGCGCCATGAAAAGACCCTGTCCGGGGGCGAACCCGGCACCACCAACAACCGCATGGAGCTCATGGCCGTGATTCAGGCTCTAAGCGTCCTGAAGCGGCGTTGCCGGGTGGTTGTGCATACGGATTCCCAGTATGTGCAGAAGGGCATGACCGAATGGCTGCAGGGGTGGAAACGGCGTGGCTGGAAAACCGCCGACAAAAAACCTGTAAAAAACGCCGATCTGTGGCAGCAGCTGGACACCCTGGTGGGGTCTCACGATGTGCGCTGGCAATGGGTGCGAGGGCATGCCGGTGATCCGGGTAACGAACGGGCCGACCAACTGGCCAACGAAGGTGTTTCGAAAGTGTTACGTGGCTGATGTCCAATTGTCTGGACTAATGCTAAAGTTAGTGCGATTTCCCCTTCTGCGCGGGTCGTGCCGCCCAATTTCATGAAACGTTCTTTACTTGGTTTTTGCTTCGTGCTGGTACTGGGAGCCGGGCTAGGCTTCGCCGGTGCCAAATGGTACGCAGGGCAGGGCTTTCCGTTGTCGTACGCCCAGAAAAGCAGTACGCCGGCCGCACCCGGCGCAGGTCCGTCACCAGCCACGGCCGCTCCGCCGCCGGCAGCTGCCGGAACGGCCGTCGAGGTTGCGCCGGTACGGAAAATGGCTTTCCAGCGGGTTTTATCGGCGGTAGGCAGCCTGCGTTCCGAAAACTCGGTCATGTTGCGTTCCGAGGTGGCAGGCCGCATTGCCGCCATCAATTTCGAGCAGGGCGGCAAGGTGCGCAAGGGCGATCTGCTGATCCAGCTCGACGACAGCGTGGTCAAAGCACAGTTGCTGCAGGCGCAGGCCAGCCTTTCGCTGGCGCAAAGCCGGTATCGTCGGGCTCAAGAACTTAGCCGCGAAGGGTTCATCAGCAAGCAGGCGCGCGATGAAGCCGCCAGCGAGCTGAAGGTGCAGGAAGCGGCTGTCGCCCTGAATCGAGCCCAGCTCGATAAAACCGCCATTCTTGCCCCGTTCGACGGGCTCATCGGCTTGCGTAACGTATCCGTGGGGGATTACATCAGCCCGGGCCAGGATCTCGTTCCCATCGAGTCCGTTGATCCGCTGAATGTCGACTTTCGTATTCCCGAGCAGTTTCTGAACAGCGTTTATCCCGGGCTCAAGCTTGGCGTCACCTTCGACGCCCTGCCGGGGCAGGTTCGTGACGGGCAGGTGCGGGCCATCAGCCCGGTGGTCGACGTTGGCGGCCGCTCCTTGCTGTTGCGGGCCACCATTCCGAATGCCGACGACACCCTCAGGCCCGGCATGTTTGCACGTGTCAGCCTGCAGTTGCGCGATGATCAAGTGTTGGCGATTCCCGAAACCGCCCTGGCGCCTTCGGGCGACACCCAGTATGTGTACCGTGTGCAAGACGGTGTGGCCCGTCGCGTGGCGGTCAGAATCGGCATGCGCCGTGATGCCATGGTCGAGATCACCCAGGGCCTGCAGCCTGACGATGTGGTGGTGGTGTCGGGCCTGCAGAAAGTGTCCGACGGCAGTCGCGTCAACGTCGTGTCGGCTCCCGGTACTGTCAAAACTTCTAACTAGCTTATCCGGGGCCCCGCATGATCCTGTCCGACGTTTGCATTAAACGCCCCGTTTTTGCGACGGTGCTCTCGCTGGTGATTGTGCTGGTCGGGCTTATTTCCTACGACAGGCTGTCAGTGCGTGAATACCCCGCCATCGATGAGCCGGTCGTCTCCGTTCGCACCGAATACAAGGGCGCCTCGCCCGAAGTGGTCGAGTCGCAGGTGACCAAACCCCTGGAAGACCAGTTATCGGGCATGGAGGGCGTCGACGTCATGACGTCGCGCAGCCGTTCTGAAGTCAGTTACATCAACATCAAGTTCACTCTGGATCGCGACCCCGATGCCGCAGCGGCCGACGTGCGCGATAAAGTGTCACGTGCCCGGCGATTTCTGCCCGACGATGTTGATGAACCCGTCATCAGCAAGGTCGAGGCCGACTCCACGCCCATTGTCTACATTGGCGTGAGTGCAGGAAACCTGTCCACCATCCAGGCATCCGATTTCGTAAACCGCTACATTA
>JBFWLP010000028.1:0-33491 GCA_050252075.1 Burkholderiaceae bacterium
GCCGAGAGGGTTGTTGCCGGGTCGATGTCGCCGTATCTTGTCTGAACGATGCGGTATTCCGGTTCTTTCAGAATGACCGTTTCATTACCGTTCAGCCTGACGGGAATGTCTTTATAGGTGATGTCCAGTGCGCCTTCCGAGGGCACCCCGGCCACGGCAAAGGGCTGAAGCTGTCCGCCGTATATCGAGTGGGGTTGTGCAAAGCGTACGAGCAGGGCCATGGCATTGGCGCGATCCAAAGGCTCAAAACCCGGAACCGATCCGCGCCCGTCCTTGACGTGGCAGGCCTGACACGAGCGGGCATTGAACAAAGGCCCCAGCCCGTCGGAGGCCAGGGTGGACGACGGAGAAGACACCCAGTCTTTGCGGAAAATGCCGTTCCCGACCAGAAATCGCTGCTTGTCGTCGAAGTTCAGATTGGCTAGCGGTTGTGAAAAGGCATCGGGGCTGACGTGCTTCTGGTGAGTTCCCGCACCGGCTTGCATGGCCTCGTAAGGTTCGGCCTGGGTGAAGTCGGTTGTGGGTGCAACGATGGTCTGGACACGGTCTTGATCCTGCCCGGAAAGATCGGTGCGGGACAACGGTGCGGCGCCGGCCGGCGCGGTGCCGGCCATCGCCAGCAGAACCATCGCCAGCTGCCGGTTCAATGGGGGATAGTGGCCCGAAAGATACACCATGGTGAATTGCTGCTTACTTGAATACGGCGGTGGGGCTGTCCAGGCTGTCGGAGCCTTCAATGGCCACCGAACCCAGGTCCAGGGCGGCAATCACCCGCTCCAGACTGCGCGTCTGGGCAACGAGGGCGTCGATGGCCGACTGAACCACGGCATTTCCTTCGGTATTACCCTGAGCAATCATTTGATCGTAGGTTTCAACCGTTTGGGCGCGATTGCGCATGGCCTGCATGGCATCTTGTGTGGCTTGCAGGCGTTGGCGCATTTCCTTGTCCAGTGCCGGATCGGCCGCCTGAACCAGCTCGGACAGACTTGGGCCGGCGACTGTCGAACCGTCGATGCGCTGGTATTGCCCCAGGTACACATTCATAATGCCCAACTGATTGTAGTAGTGTGAGTTGTGCGTGTTGTCGGAGAAGCAGTCGTGTTCCTCTTCAGGATCGTGCAGAATGAGCCCGAGTTTCATGCGTTCCCCGGCCAGTTCGCCGTACGACAGGCTGCCCAACCCCGTCAGCATGGCGCGTAACCCATCGACGGGATCGGCAACGACGTGACGGCGGGCCTGCCCTTGTGGTTGCCAGGCCTGCACAATGTCTTCCAGATCGGCTACCAGCAAATCGGTGGCAACCTGCAGATACCGGCCGCGCCGGTCGCAATGACCGTTCGTGCAATTGGCGGTGTCGTAGTCCGTATACGGCCGGTTACCGGCATGGCGCTCCTGCGGGCTGCCGGTGCTGCCCGCAGGGGCCGGGCCTGTACCGTTCAGATCCTGGCCCCATAGCAAAAATTCGATGGCGTGGTAGCCCGTTGCCACATTGGCCTCGTTGCCGTCGGCTTCATGCAGGGCGTCACGCAGCAAGGCGGCGTTGATAGTGCCGGTATCCACCGTTTTCCCGCCCAGACTGATACGGTTGTTGGCGATGACGTTCACAACATAATAGGCATTCATGTCCGACGACGTGCCGTACGACGCATCGACATAATCGATCATGCCTTCATCGAGCGGCCATGCATTCACCCGGCCTTCCCAGGCATCGACTACCGGATTGCCAAAACGGAATGCCTCGGTTTGCTGATAGGGCTCCCGCGCTTGCAGCCAGGCCCGGCGGGCGGCTTGCAAGGCCGCTGCGCTGGGTGTCTGAACCAGCCGGTTCACGGCATCTTGCAATATGCGGGCCCGAGCCAATGCGTCGCTGTATTCGGCAATCGCCAGGTCGGCGTAATGGTTCACCACCGCGGCGGGCGTGACTGCCGTCGCGGCGCCGGCGTTTGTAGCGTTGGCGGCACTGGCGGCGCCGATGGCGCCGATCGCACTGATCGCGTAACACAAAAGGCTTGCGAATAAACGTTGCATGGTCTTTGAAATTCCTGGTTTGATATGAGTCAATTATAAACTATAATGATAATGGTTCCTATTTGTACTTATTTTAACCTGTCATATCGACAAAGGGCGAGAGGGCGATGAATCCATCCCGACACAATGAAAAAGGAGCGAGTCGATGACGGCGGCCGCTTCGCTGAAAACCTGGTATGTGTGGCATAAGTGGACCAGTCTGATATGCACCGCATTCTTGCTGGTGATTTGTATAACGGGTTTGCCGCTGATTTTTCATGAAGAAATCGAGCATTGGTTGCAAGAGGGCAAACCCCATGCCGAGGTTGCAGAAGGCACGCCGCGTGTTTCGGTGGATCAGCTTCTGGTGTCGGCCCGCGCGCAGTATCCCGGCGAAGTGGTCGAATATGTGTATATGGATGACCATGACCCGGTGGTGTATGTCGGCATGTCGCCCTCGCACCAGGGCGATCCCAAGTCCCATCATTACATGCGGTTTGACGCCCACACCGGCGAGTTGCTGCACGATGCTCCCACCATTCAGGAAGAGCAGTTCACCTTTATGGGGGTGATGCTGGCCCTGCATGTTGATCTGTTCGCCGGTTTGCCGGGGCAGTTGTTTCTTGCGTTCATGGGTGTACTGTTTCTGATTGCCATCGTTTCCGGCGTTGTCCTGTACGGTCCGTTCATGAAAAAACTGGATTTCGGCACGGTACGCAAGGGCAAGTCAACGCGGCTCAAATGGCTGGATCTTCATAATCTGCTTGGCATTGTCACGCTGGTTTGGCTCACGGTTGTCGGTGCAACCGGTGTGATCAACGAGCTGGCAGCGCCGCTGTTTCAGGTTTGGCAGGCGACGGATGTGGCGGAAATGATTGCCGACTACCGTACTGCCGAACCCCCTACAGCTTTGGCGTCGGCCGATAAAGCCTTGCAGGCGGCCGCCGCGGCGGTGCCGGGCAACGAGGTTGTCAGCTTCAGTTACCCCGGTAATTTGTATGCCACGCCGCATCACTATGTGATGTGGACAAAAGGCGGCACTCCGCTCACTTCCCACCTGATTACGCCCGTGCTCGTTGACGCCGCTACCAGTGAAGTGACGGCGGTGGCCCATCCGCCCTGGTATCTGGTCATGCTGGAGCTATCGCAGCCCCTGCACTTTGGTGACTACGGCGGCCTGCCCATGAAAATCCTTTGGACCATTCTGGATCTTCTGAGCATTGTGGTGCTGGGCAGCGGGCTGTATCTATGGTTCGCACGACGCAAAGCCGCCGATGCGCGGATCAACCAGCTGCAGGCCCGCCAATCCCGGCCCGCCCTTACCACCGGGGAGCAGGCACTATGAAAAACCTCGCCACTGCGCGCCCCTCCAAAAACGTATGGGGATGGCCCATCGCCATCGGGCTCATAACCTGTGCCGGACTAGGCGCTGCCTTGCTAGGCGCCGGAGTGTGGGATGCCATCTCATGGATCGCACTCGCCATCCCCGTCGCCGTCAGCGCCTGGTACTGGAAATTCTAGGTCAGTGAGTTTGGGGTCAGAGTAATTTTGGGGTCAGAGCAAAAATTTACTCTGACCCCAATTCTGCTCTGACCCCAATCTGAAAACAGGGAGAGGAAAATGTTTGATGTTGTGATGCGCCGTCGGGCGCAGGGTGCTGTTTGCGCCGCATTGCAGGCGGCCGGGCTGGTAACGTTTGCGGGTGTAGCGATGCCAAGTGTTGCCCAGTCGGTGACGGGTTCGGGTGGGCCGGCACGCACGCTGGCACCGGTAACCGTTACTGCCGAGCCGTCGGCGCAATCGCCGTTGGGGCCGGTCGATGGCTATATTGCCACACGGGCGTTGACGGCCACGAAAAGCGATGTTCCGCTCATCGAAACCCCGCAGTCGATCAGCGTGATCACTCGCGACGAGATTCGCGACATGGGGGCGCAGGGTCTGCAAGAGGCGCTCAACTATGCCGCAGGAGTGCGGTCGGACGCCTATGGCCTGGATTCGCGTTCCGACAATTTTCGTATACGCGGATCGAGCCCAACGGTGTACCTTGATGGTTTGCGCACGAACTATAACTATTACACCAGCACCACCCGTGCCGAACCTTATACGCTTGAACGCATCGAGGTTTTGCGAGGCCCGGCTTCGATGCTTTACGGGCAGGGCAGCACGGCGGGTGTTGTGAATATGGTGACCAAGCGCCCGCAGTCCGAGACGGCCCGCGAGGTGGGCGTGCAGTACGGTTCGTACAACAGGCGACAGTTGCAGGCCGATTTAACGGGGCCTTTGGACGAGGACGGCCAATGGCTGTACCGGATTGTGGCACTGGGACGCAAGGCGGATACGCAGGTTGATTATGTGCCGGATGACCGCCAGGTGTTTGCGCCGTCATTGACATGGCGTCCTTCGGCGCAAACATCGCTGACATTGCTGGGCTTGTGGCAAGAGGATAAAACCGGGACGACGTCGCAGTTTTTTCCCTGGGAAGGCGTGGCGCTGGACAACCCGAACGGTTGGTTGGACACGAATACGTTTATCGGAGATCCCGATTGGGATCGTTACAACTCGCGGCGCCGTTCCATAGGCTGGAGTCTGGAGCATGCGCTCAACGACAACTGGACAGTACGGCAAAATGCCCGATGGTCATATAACCACGTTGATTATCGGAATCTGTACGGCGATTCGTTTACTGAGCCCGGCGGTTGGGCCGGCGATCCGGCAGGTAAGCGCATGTTCGGACGTTATGCCTACGGGGCAGACGTCACCGTACGCATGGCAGAAGCCGATCAACACCTTCAAGGCAATTTTATGACCGGAGCCGTCAAGCACAACGTGCTGGCCGGCTTTGAAATCAACTACGCCCGGCAGGATGAGTCTTCGGCGTTTGACGGCCCCGTCTACAGTGGCGGCGGTGTCCCGCTGATTGATGCGTACAACCCCGTCTACCCCGCCTATACGCCGCCGGCTTTTTATGGTCTGCCGACCATGCGCCAGCGAGACACCGGGTTTTACCTTCAAGACCAGATGCGCTATCAGAACTGGATCTTTGTGGCAGGCCTGCGGCGTGATCGCTCTGAAAACGCCGTGGATGGCCAGGAAAGCTCTGTCAGCACTGCCACCACCAAGCGATTCGGTTTGATGTACGCCTTCGATAGCGGCTTTTCGCCCTACATCAGCTACAGCGAGTCGTTTACCCCTGTACTTGGAAGGGATGCCGCCGGCAATGCCTACGTGCCTTTGCGCGGCAAGCAATGGGAAGCGGGGGTGAAGTACGAGTCGCCTGACCGGAAAACTATGTTCAGTGCAGCGGCCTATACACTCAAGGAACAGAATCAGTTGGTCAGCGACCCAGCCAATCCCACGCGCAGTATCCAGGTGGGTGAAACGCAAAATCGCGGCATCGAGCTGGAGCTTAAAACGACGCTCGGCAACGATTTTGACCTGATTGCCAACTATAACTACATCAATCTGGATGACAAGCTGGAATCACTGCCCAGCCATCAAGGGTCGGTGTGGGGGAAGTACAGGTTTGCGCTGGGTAATGTTTCCGGGTTCTCCGCCGGTGCCGGGGTGCGCTGGTTGGGTGGATTCACTGACGGGGCGGCGCCACGCACCCCCAGCATCACCCTGGTTGATGCCATGCTGGCCTACGACACCCGATCATGGCGCTTCGCCCTGAACGCCAATAACCTGTTCGACAAAACCTACGTCAGCACCTGCCTCGATCGCGGCGACTGCTGGTACGGAGCTCGCCGAACCATCATCGCCAGCGCAACCTACCGCTTCTGACCGCCTGCCTGGAAAGTTGGGGTCAGAGTAAATTTTTGCTCTGACCCCAATTCTGCTCTGACCCCAATTCCGGCGGCTTTAAAAGCTGCCAAATAGTGTTCCCAGTGTGATGACGACGATCAGGGCGATCATGGGTACTCCCATGGTGACGGCGGCGATGTTCAGGTAGGACTGGCGGTGAGTGAGTTTGCAAATGGCAAGTAAGGTGATAATTGCGCCGCAGTGGGGCAGGGTATCGAAACCGCCGGCGGCCATGACGGCCACCCGGTGCATCAAGTCGGGGCTGATGCCTGCTTCCTGGGCCATGCGCAGGTAGTCCGGCCCTAAGGTTTGCAGGGCAATGCTCAGGCCGCCCGAGGACGAGCCGGTAATCCCCGCCAGTACATTCATGGCAATGGCTTCTGAAATAAGCGGGTTGCCGGGCGCGACGTTCAGTACGGCGTCGCGAATGATGACGAATCCAGCCAGCCCGGCAATAACGGCACCGTATCCTACTTCGGACGCGGTGTTGAACAAGGGCAGCATGAAGCCGAAAACCCCTTTGTTGATGGATTCACGCAGATTGGACCAATGGCCCAGGCGCGAGACGACCAGCACGGTGCATGCAATAGCCAGTGCGATGATCAAGGCCCAAAGCCCCGCCATTTTTTCGGGCGATACGCCAGGGAAGCGGTCGGTCAGATAACGCATGTCGATTCCGGGGAACACGACGTAGGTGAATAAGGCATTGACTCCGATCACCAGAAATAATGGAAGCAGCGCGAGAACAAGCGGCATGTTGGTGTGTCGGCTATCGGCCTGCGCCGTGTCATCGGCATTGCCGTTATCTTCTTTGTGGATACCGTAGCCTTCCGAAGCTCCTTTGGCACGAGCGGCCATGGAATGCAGCCACCACAAGCCACCGAACAGCATGATGGCCGACGCGATAATGCCAAGCCCGGGAGCTGCGAAAACATTTGTCCCGTAATAGGGTATGGGAATAGCGTTCTGGATGGCGGGAGTGCCAGGCAGAGCGGTCATGGTGAATGTGAATGATCCCAGCGCAATCGTTGCCGGTATCAGCCGCTTGGGAATGTCGGCGGTCTGGAACATATCGCGTGCGATGGGGTAAATGGCAAACGCCACCACGAAAAGCGACACGCCGCCATAAGTCAGTATCGCGCAGGCCAGAACAACAGTCACAATGGCATGCCTGTGCCCCAACTTGCCGACTATCCAGTGCGAAATGGTGTGGGCCGCTCCTGAATCGGCCATGAGCTGCCCGAACAGCGATCCCAATAAAAAGATGGGTAGAAATGCCAATATATAGCCGCTGAGCGCCTTCATGAACGTATCGGTGTAAATGGGCAGGAAATACGACAGCTCTCCCGACAATAGCACCGCCAGCAAAGCCATCAGTGGCGCCAAAAGCAATACCGTTACACCTCGATAGGCGAAGTACATCAATAAAAGCAGGGAAACAACAATCGCAAGCGTGCTCATGATCTTTAGATAAATCCGGCGTAAAAATGCGCGAGTTTAGCAGGTCGAGCGTGGCAAATTCGTGAACCATGAAAGAGTGCCGAGATTGGGGTCAGAGTAAAAAATTGCTCTGACCCCAATCTCGGCGCCGCATCAAACAATACAAATGTTACATACTGTGGCTATAAAACATTATTAATATTAATAATTTATGGTGTTGTTTGCTGCTTGTCGGTATGATTGATATCAGTATTTATCACGTTTGTGGTATTTTGGCGTCAAAACCATGAAGTAGAAGTTCTGGAACAACCCCAAAAGAAACATATTGATACATAATTGCTGTCCGCAACTGGCCGGGCGGCCGGGCCGTTTCTTGGCGTTCATCGTAGCTGCACAGGCAAATTTCAGGGGTTGTGAACAGTGCAACGAAAAACCGGGGGTGCGCGCGAACGCTGGATTCAGGCGCTGCTTTTCATGGCAGTTTGCCTGGTGGGTTTGTTCTTAACGGCGTCTGTCGTTCGAAGTGCCATTCAAGACAATGCGGTTCGCCGCTACCATCAATTACATGACATTGCGGTTTATCACGCGGGTGAGCTCGATCGTTTATTGGGTGGGTATGTGGCTGCCAGCGCCGATCTGGCAGCGTTCGTTGGCGCCAGCGGTCAGCTGACTGAACGCAAGTTCCAGCATTATGTGCGGGAATCCGATCCGTTTGCACGGTTGCCCGGCCTGAGTTCGGTAGGGTATTTGCCTCGGGTGGCAGCGCAAGATCTGGCGCAGTTCGAGCAGGCCATGCGTAGCGAATTCCCCCGGTTTCGGGTGTGGGGCCAGCGTTTCAATGTGCCGGAATATTATCCGCTGACGTATGCCGTTAATCCCTTGGACCCCCAACGGGTTGAAAACTTGCGGGGTCTGGACTACGCGTCGGTGTACGAACGGGAAGCGGCCATGCTGCAGGCGCTGGAATCGGGAAAGCCTCGTTCCACGCTGTCCCACCTGGCCATTACCGGGCGTCCGGGATCCCGGGTTGTATTGCTGTTTGCGCCGGTGATCGCACCCTGGCCGGAGTCTGGTCATCCGCCGGGAGCCGGCCCCCGGCGGGCATCTTCCGTGCAAGGTTTTGTCTTTTGCGTCATATACCTGGACGACTTGTTCAATCGTTTCGACCAGAGTGTCATACGAGCCAGTTTTGACATCGAGGTGTTCGAAGAGGTCGTAAACCGAGCCACAGTGCTTCACGACGGAGACGGTACGGCTCAACGGCTCCAGACAGCTCCGACCCTGCCCTTGTTGCATCGCCATGAGCTTGAGTTTACCGGTGTCAAATGGTTGCTCTATTTCAACCAGAAGCACGCCCCGGGCATTCAGGATATGTTGCTGGCCCAGGGCGGTACGCTGGGCGCGGGTATTTTGCTCAGTCTGCTCGCCGCCTATATTGCCGTGCGAGTTCGCCGGCATTACAAGGCATTGGCTCAGGAAGCCTGGCAGGCGGAAAAGTTTGCGGTGTTTTTCGAGCATCATCCTTTTGCGGTGTATTCGCTGAATCGCCAGCGCCGGTTTACGGCGGTGAATGCACAAACCGAGAAAGAGCTTGGCGTATCCCGGGATCGTTTGCTTGGTATGTCGGTAGATCAGTTTGTGATTGCGCAGCATATCGACAACTCACATGCCTACTTTCAGCAGGCACTGCAAGGGGCGGCCGTGTCTTATCACAATATGGTGCGCAGTGCCGACGGCACGCAAAGCAACCTGTCGGTCGTTCTGGTGCCCATATCGGTCGACGGAAAAGTATCGAGCGTGCTCGGGATTGCCAAGAACGTTACCGAGAAGAAGCGGGCCGAGCTGGAGCTGTATCGGTCCCGCCAGACCCTGCAGATCGTGCTCGATACTATTCCCCAACTGGTTTTCTGGAAATCGGTCGATGGTGTGTACCAGGGCGGCAATCGCCGTATGCTCGAATTTGCCGGCATCAGGCACCTGGACGACCTTATCGGAAAAACCGATGCGCAAATGCCCTGGCGACGCTATGCCGCCGCCTACTCGGTTCAGGACAGAACGGTGGTCCAGACGGGTAATCCACTGGTGAATCATCAGGAAACCCAGGTGCAACCCGACGGAACCGAGCTCTGGATCGAGGTCAACAAAGTACCCATGCCGGGTCCCGACGGGACGATCGACTACGTGCTTGGCGTCGTGGAAGACATCACGGCTCGCAAGAAGGCCGAGAATGAGCTGTTCCGGCGGGCCAACTACGACGACCTTACCGGTGCGGCCACCCGCGCCTATTTTTATCTGCAGCTTGACCGCGTACTGGCACAGCATGCACGGCATGCCCGCCCAGCTGCGTTAATGTACTTTGATATTGACAGATTCAAGCAGATCAATGATACGCACGGCCACGGTGTAGGCGACCGGGTTATTCAGGAATTCGTCAATCGTATTTCGCAGGTTTTGCGGTCCAGTGACCTTCTGGCCCGTTTGGGCGGCGACGAATTTGTGCTTCTGGTGGAAGATGCCCAGTCCGACGGCGGCCTAAGGGTGCTGGCCGAACGGGTCATCGGCCTGATGCAAGAACCCTTTGTGATCAACGACAAAACACTGCACGTGCGTACCAGCATAGGTATCGCCGTTTACCAACCCGGCCTGACCGCCGACCAATGGGTCACCCAAGCCGACCAGGCCTTGTACAAAGCCAAAGACAGCGGTCGCAACCGCTACCATTTTTCCAAATCGGGGTCAGAGTAAACATTGGGGTCAGAGTAAATTTTTACTCTGACCCCAATGTTTACTCTGACCCCACCCATGTCTGACTCTCCAGTTTCCCCGACAGGAATTCCAGCAGGGCGCGGACTTTGGGCAGGACGTATTTGCGCGTGGGGTAGACGGCGTAGACGCCTAGTTCCAATGAGTGATAGTCGGGCAGCACTTTTACAAGTCGTCCGCTGGCCAGGTGGTCGCCGACCAGGAAGGTGGGTTGCAGAATGATGCCGGCACCCTGAATGGCTGCGGTGATGCAGGTATCGCCGTTGTTGGTCCACACGCGGGGGCGTACTTTTACGCTTACTACTCCGTCGGGGCCGGTAAATTGCCATTGGTCCGCCGCGGCAAGCAGGCTGTAGCCTAAAACGTCGTGCGCGCTTAGTTCGTTCGGGTGATCGGGAACGCCGCGCTGTCGCAAATAGTGGGGCGACGCGCATAATACCAATTGCGTTTGCGCCAGTTTGCGCGATACCAGTGATGAATCAGGCAGTCGGGCGATGCGCACGGCAACATCGAAGCCTTCGTCCACCAGATCCACCACGCGATCGGCTAACTGAATATCCAGAGTGATGCGCGGATGTGCCTGCAGAAACTCATGCCATAACGGGGCAAGATGCTTGATCCCGAAGCTGACCGGCACACTGATTTTCAGCAATCCCGTTGCGCTGTCGGTGCGGGTGGACAGCTCGGCCTCGGATTCGTCGATCCGCGCAAGGATTTCGCGGCATCGCGCCAGGAAAAGTTCGCCTTCCTGGGTCAGGGAAAGGGTGCGTGTGGTTCGCTGTATCAGTCGTGTGTCCAGCCGATGCTCAAGTTCGGCAACGTAGCGGGACACCGCCGCCTTGGACAAGCCCAGTTGATCGGCAGCCCCCACAAAACTGCCGGCGTCAATCACGGCTGTAAACACGCGCATTTCTTGCCATTTGTCCATTGTTCAGATTTTATAAACAATTAATATTAGAAACTGCTGTTTATCCTTCAATTTTGAAAAAGTATAGTACACCCATGTCCCGATCAGGGAATAACAACGAATCAAATCTCAGGAATATCATCATGGCTACGACACACACTTTTATCCAACGTTTAACGCACACTGACGCCGGCTGGGCGCCGCTGGCCCTGCGCCTGGTGGCGGGCATTATTTTCATGGCGCACGGCGCTCAGAAGCTTTTCGGCTGGTTCGGCGGGTACGGCCTGGAAGGAACCGGACAATGGATGGACTCGATCGGATTGAGCCCCGGTTATCTGATGGCGCTGCTGGCCGGCTCCGGCGAGTTTTTCGGCGGCCTGGCACTCGTGGTCGGTTTGCTGGTTCGCCCGGCCTCTGCCGTCCTTGCTGTTGCCTTGGTCGTCGCCTTTTTCTGCGTGCACATCGACTTGGGTTTGTTCTTTGCCAATAACGGTTACGTATTTGCGCTGGCCTTGTTGGCGATGGCAGTATCGCTGCTTCTGTCGGGAGCAGGCCGGCTGTCGGTCGACAGTCTCTTTGGCCGCCGCTAATTCAGCCCATTCAACCGGGAGCGAATCATGACATTCATGCCTGCTTTATTTGTTTCACACGGTGCACCTACATTTGCGCTGGAACCCGGCAAGGCGGGGGCGCAGCTAACCGATCTGGGCCGCCAGTTACCGACGCCTGCAGCGATTGTGGTGGTGTCGCCCCACTGGATGACCCGCGAGGTGCAAGTGACTGCCACGGCGCATCCGGAAACCATCCATGATTTTGGCGGTTTTGCGCGCGAGCTGTATACCATTCACTATCCGGCCGCAGGGGCGCCGGCAGTGGCGGCACGCACGGTGCAAGTGCTGCGTGCCGCGGGTATCGAGGCCGAATTGAATGACGAGCGTGGCCTGGATCACGGGGCCTGGGTGCCATTGCTGCACATGTACCCCGACGCCGGCATACCGGTGCTTCAGGTGTCCCTGCCGGCGCATTACAACGAGAAACAGGCTTACGCTCTGGGGCGCGCCCTGGCGCCGTTGGCCCAGGAAGGTGTGCTGGTCATCGGCTCCGGCAGCCTGACCCATAACCTGTACGAGTTTCGCATGGGTGACGTGGCCGAGGCCGATTATGCCCGTGAGTTCACGTTGTGGGTACGCGAGGCGGTACAACAGGGCGACACGGATCGTTTGATTCACGCCCTGCAACAGGCGCCGCATGCGGCACGTGCCCACCCCACCACCGAGCACTACCTGCCGTTACTGGTGGCGGCGGGGGCGGCCAACAACCCGGTGCCGGCAACGGTGCTCGACGGCGGCATACGCCACGGTGTGCTGGCCATGGATTCGTACGTGTTCGGACATGCGCTCACGCCGGCCCAGGGCTAGTTCTGCTCCGGCGGCTCGGTGTCCAATACCGCGCGCAGCTTCTGGGCCAGTTCATGGCGTGTGTAGGGCTTGCTTAACAAGGCAAGCCCGGGATCAAGCCGACCATGGTGCACAATGGCGTTTTCTGTGTAGCCCGAGGTGTACAGTACGCGCAGCCGGGGATAGCGGGCGGTGGCCATATCGGCCAGCTGCCGCCCGTTGATGCCTCCGGGCATGATAATGTCGGTGAAAAGCAGGGCAATTTCAGGGTGCTGCTCAAGTCGTACAAGGGCGTCAGGGCCGTTGGTGGCTTCAATGACGGTGTAGCCCAGGCCCAGCAGCAGGTTCACCACGTGGCGGCGAACCAGTTCGTCGTCCTCGACCACCAGAATGGTTTCGGTGCCCCCGCGGCGCTCCGGCGGCGCGGGCGTACGAGGTTGTGTGGGCGAAGTGGCCGCCGCGCGCGGAAAATACAGTTTGACCGTGGTGCCTTCACCCGGCTCGGAATAGATTCTGGCATGACCGCCGGACTGTTTCAGGAAACCATAAACCATCGACAGCCCCAGCCCCGATCCCTTGCCCAACCCCTTGGTGGTGAAAAAAGGTTCGAAGGCCTGGGCCAGAGTATCGGGGGTCATCCCCTTGCCCGTGTCGGACACGGACACAAGCACATAGTCGCCGGGAGCAACATCATACGCGGGTGAGCCAAAGCCTGGATCGATCTCCACCGCAGCGGTTTCAATAATGAGCTTGCCGCCGTCGACCAGTGCATCGCGCGCATTCAGCACCAGATTCAGCAGCGCGGATTCAAACTGGCTGGGATCGACTTCGCAGAGCCAGATGGCCGGGTCCAGCTGAAGTTCCAGCGCGATCTGCTCACTGAGCGTGCGGCGAAGCAGCGGCTCAAGGTCGGTAATGGCCTCGTTCAGATTCAGCAGCTGGGGCTCCAGGGCCTGGCGGCGGGCGAAGGCCAACAAACGTTGGGTCAACTCGGCCCCGCGCTTTGCCGCACTGACTGTCATGGCGGCCAGACCTTTCAGTTCCTGGTCGTCTACCAGCTCGTGGATCAGTTCCGTGTTTCCCAGAATCACAGTGAGCAGGTTGTTGAAATCGTGAGCGACACCACCGGTGAGCTGCCCCACCATTTCCATCTTCTGCGCCTGGGCCAGGCGCCCCGACAATTCACGCTGCTCAGTAACATTCACCATACTGCCCAGCATGCGGACCGCTTTGCCGCTTTCGTCGCGTATGACAAAACCCCGGTCAATCACGTACAGCGGCTTGCCGTTGGCATGCATGAAGCGGTATTCCTCCAGCCAGTTCGACGCTTTGCCATCAAGAACGTCGTGAATACTGGTTTCGATACGGTGCAGGTCGTCCGGGTGAATGCGGCGGGTCCATGACGTAGCGTCGGGCTCCAGGCTGTCGCGGGCATACCCGCATACCGTGTCAATGCTTTCATTCCACCAAACTTCGTTGGTCACCAGGTTCCAGTCCCAGATGACGTCGTTCGTGGCTTTGGCGATCAGGCGGAAACGTTCCTGATTGGTGTCGGCCAGGCTTTGCAGGCGAATGTGCTCGGTAACGTCGCGCGCGCACACCAGCTCGGCACGACGGCCCTCAATGGTCAAGGTTTCCGAGGTAATGGCGACATGCAGAATGTCGCCGGATTTGGTCTGATGACGCCACAATCCCGCATCATCGATACCTTGGGAAACATGTGCAAGGTTGCGCTCAAGCGCCGGAATGTCATCAGCCGGGCGAATATCCTTGATCGTGAGCTGAAGAAATTCGTCGTGCGTGTACCCGTAGCGTTGTTGCGCGGCATCGTTCACCTGCAGAATCCGAAGGGTTTCCAGGTCGTAGATCCACATGGGATCCGGGTGGCGCTCGAAGAGCAGCGTGGCAAGATGATTCATGATGAGGAGTACGGATGCGCGCGTTGCTGGATCCATTGCGCGGTTTCGCCGGCCGGCATGGGTTTGGCCATGTAATAGCCCTGGGCGTGGTCGCAACCGATTTCGGTCAGAAACGCCAGTGCCTGCGCGTCTTCCACACCTTCGGCCGTCACTTCAAGCTCCAGGGCCTTGCCTAGCCCGACAATCGCGGCGCAAATCTTTTGCGATTCGGTGGAACCGGCCAGGTTCTGCACAAAGCGCTTGTCAATTTTCAGCTCCGAGAACGGCAGGCGCGCCAGCTCAACCAGCGACGAGTAGCCCACACCGAAATCGTCGATCGACAGGTGAAACCCCTGAATCCTGAAGCGCGTCAGGAACTCCAGCAGTTCCTGCTCGCTGGTGTGGTGCGCGGTTTCCGTCACCTCCAGGGTAAGGCGGCTGGGGTGCACGGAGTGCTTTTTGCACAGTCCCACCAGTTTTTCGGCGAAGCTGCGATCGGTGGAGTAACGCGACAAGTTCAGGGATAGCCCGTGCCTTTCATGGGTGTGCCGGGTAAGCCAGGCCAGCGAGGCATCGAGAATTTGCAGCGTTAGCGGTGTGATCAAACCGGTGCGCTCGGCCAGGGGAATAAAACTGTCCGGAGGAATCAGGCCGGTCTCGGGGTGTATCAGGCGCGCCAGCACCTCGACGCCGCAACACTGGCCGGTGCGACAAACAATTTTTGGCTGGAAGTAGGGCTGGATCCAGTGGTTGTCCAGTGCCTGAACCAGGTCGTGCTCGGCAAGTGCCGCGGCGGCTCGCCCCGACTGGGCGGCGCGGGCCGTGGCCTGGTTGAGCAGTGCACGTAACTGGTCGGGGCTGAAAGGTTTGGGGAGCAGCCCCGCAAAGTTCAGCCCATAAGCGTCGGCCGTGCGCCCGGCTGCATCGAGAATGCGCTGCCCCAGGCCGCTGCTGATCACAATATTTCCGCGGTAGGCGCGCTCGGACAATTCATGCAGTATCTGCAAACCGTCTACATCGGGCATGACCAGATCGATCACCACGTGCGAGGGCCGCCAGCTTTCCAGCAACGAGAAGAATTCGGCCGCGACGGTGGTGGTGTGCACCTGAAACCCGGCGCGCTTGGCAATGGCCTGAATGGTAAAGCTGACGGCTTCGTCGTCATCCAGAATCAGCAAAGTTCCCTTGGGCGGTGTACTGTCCATGCGCGCGTATCCTAGCTAGGTTCGGTGCCATCACCCGGGAGTTTCCGGGCATTCTGAACAACGGCGGCCAACCGGGTTTGAAGACAAGGAAAATACAGGTATACACGGGTGCCCGTGTCCGGGGCAGAGGTGATGTGAATATGTCCGCTGGACTGCTGAACAAAACCATGAACCATGCTCAGACCCAGCCCGGATCCTTTGCCCACGTCTTTGGTCGTGAAAAAGGGTTCAAAGACATGCCTCAGCGTCTGCTCATCCATGCCGTGACCATTGTCGCGTACCTCGACCATGTTGTAGTTTCCCGCAGGCAGTGTTGCGCCGTGCGCCACTGCCGACTGTTCATCAACGATGGCCGTGCGAAGGGTGACTATTCCGCCGTCGGGCATGGCATCGCGGGCGTTCAACAGCAAATTCAGCAGGGCGTTCTCAAACTGGCCGGCATCAAGCAACGAGGCGCCCGGCGGCTCGTGCAGCTTGAGCGCGAGCGTAATGTTCCCGCCCAGTGCGCGTTCGAACAGTAATCGGGTTCGGCGCACCAGCGTATTGATCTGGACCGGCTTGGGGTCGAGCACCTGTTGCCTGGAAAACGCCATCAGGCTGCGGACCAGGTCGGCACCGCGCCGGGCGGCGGTTTTGATATCGCGCGCCAGTTCGCGATGTTCTTCCCCATCAGGCAGTTCGTCGACCAGTTGGTCGGCGTTACCCAGAATTACGGTGAGCAGGTTGTTGAAGTCGTGGGCAATGCCGCCGGTCAGTTTCCCTACCGCTTCCAGGCGCTGTGCGTGGCGCAGTTGCTCCAGGTGGCGGATACGCTCGATGGCCACACGCACAAATTGGCAGATACGGTCGATCAGGGCCAGGTCGTCGGGCGAGGGTGCTTGCGCTTGCCTGTGGTACAGCGCGAAAGTGGCCAACACGTCACCGGTTAGTGTCAGCACCGGCGTTGACCAGCACGCGCGCATGCCCAGTACAGGCACCCAGCGGGAATAGGGCGCCCACAGCGGGTCGCACGTAATATCTGTAACGATCACGGGCTGTTTGCGGGAGGCCGCGGTTCCGCAGGAGCCCACCCCCTCGCCGATTGCGGCGTCGTGCACAAACCGGTTGAACTCTTCGGGCAGGCCCGGTGCCGATCCATGCCGAAGCCGGCCGTTTTCCACCAGTAGTACCGAACTGCAGCCATCTGAAATCAGGGTGTCCACCGTGCCGGTCACGTCGTCGAGAATGTCGGACAAGGGTTGCTGGGCGCTGACCTTGTCCAGGACACGGGCTTCCAGCGCCTGCAGCGCAAGTACCCGTTGCAGTTTGCGCTGCGCATCGGCCAACGCCTTTTCGGCCAGTTTGCTGTCGTGGATGTCGGCGGTAACCCCGAACCAGCGCACGATTTCACCGTCGGGGCCGAAGTGGGGATCCGCCGCCACATAGTGCCAGCGAAAATCATTGCCGGCGGCGTGAAACAGGCGGAACTCTGTGCGGTAAGGCGTTCTGGTTTGCGCCGCGTGCGTCCAGACCTGCAAGGTGGGGGCCTGGTCGTCAGGGTGCAGTACGTTCAGCCATCCTTTGTTGTTGATCGACTCTGCCGAGTGGCCGGTGTAATCCTGGAAGACATGGTTGACGTAATCGACCACGCCGTCGGGGGTGGCTGTCCATACCATGCAAGGCAAGGCCTGCGCCATGGCATGTTGGCTGGGTGACAGCGTGGGCGATGGGCCGCCGGCCGGAGCATTCATAGAGCAAATAGCGAGCCTGAAAGGGAGTTCCTCACTGTATCACGATCGCGCGGCACATACGTATTTGTTGGCAGGCCGGCGAGTGGCTTACAGGCAAGGCCCGGCAGAGCATGGTTGGGGAAGCCGCTGTCCGGTGGCAAGGTGGCAGTGGTCCGGCATTTTATTGTCAAATAAGATAATAAGTTTACTTAAATACCGAATGTGATTGAAAGTCCGCAGTTCAGTATCGATCCTGATTTATTGGCTATTTCTCAGTTATAAATTTAGGGTAATTACTAGTCTCGTATGAGATATTTCCTTTGACGATTTCTTTTTACATCCCTACAATAAGACAATATATTGTCATAAAAGAACGTATGGCATGGCAGGGTTTGTGTTCATTCAAGGAGTCTTCATGCGTAATCTCACGGATAAAGCTGTCATTGTGACGGGGGGCGGGGGTGGTATCGGCGGGGCGGCCTGCCGGCGGTTTGCCCTGGAAGGGGCCAAGGTCGCTGTTTTCGACATGAATCTGCAAGCCGCCCGAAGCGTAGCCCGCGAAATCAGCGACCAGGGCGGCACCGCTGAAGCTTTTCAGTGTGATATCACGCAGCGCGATCAGGTGGATGCCGCCGTTGCCGATGCTCAGGCGCATTTCGGCCCCGTGGCGGTTCTGGTCAACAACGCCGGCTGGGATATTTTCAAACCGTTTGTCAAAACGGTGCCTTCCGAATGGGAAAAACTGATTGCCATCAACCTGGTGGGTGCGTTGCATATGCTGCACGCGGTATTGCCGGGCATGGCCGAGCGCAATTATGGCCGTATTGTCAACGTGGCGTCCGACGCGGCCCGTGGCGGCTCCTCCGGCGAGGCGGTTTATTCCGCCTGCAAGGGGGGGCTGGTAGCGTTGTCGAAAACGCTGGCACGCGAGCACGCCCGTCATGGCATCACAGTGAATGTTGTTTGTCCGGGCCCCACGGAAACCGCTCTGCTCGCCAGTGTGGCCGAGGGCGCCCGCGATCCTGCAAAGTTGCTCGATGCGTTCCGCAGCGCCATTCCTCTGGGTCGTCTTGGGCAGCCCGATGACCTGGCCAGTGCCATTGCCTTTTTTGGCAGTGATGATGCCGCCTTCATCACAGGACAAGTGGTGTCCGTGTCGGGCGGCCTGACCATGCACGGCTAACGTCCCGACTTCCCGAAACCCGACTTTCAAGGAGATCACTATGCAATTTGAAGACCTTTTGTACGACGTTCGTAACGGCGTGGCCTGGATCACCATCAACCGCCCCGAGAAAATGAATGCCTTTCGCGGCCAAACCTGCGATGAGCTGATCAAGGCGCTGAACATGGCCGGCTACGATCGTCAGGTCGGCGCCATTGTGCTGGCGGGTGCCGGCGATCGTGCTTTTTGCACCGGCGGAGACCAGTCGGCGCATGACGGCAACTACGATGGCCGAGGCACCATAGGATTGCCCATCGAAGAATTGCACACGGCGATTCGCGATGTTCCCAAGCCCGTGATTGCCCGGGTTCAGGGCTATGCCATCGGCGGGGGCAATGTGCTGTGCACTATTTGCGATCTGACCATCTGTTCCGAAAAGGCTATTTTCGGACAGGTGGGTCCGAAAATGGGTTCTGTCGATCCGGGGTACGGAACGGCATTCCTGGCGCGGGTGGTGGGCGAGAAAAAGGCCCGCGAAATCTGGTACCTGAACCGTCGGTACTCGGGCCAGGAAGCCGTGGCCATGGGTTTGGCCAATGTGTGCGTGCCGCACGAACAGCTCGATGAAACCGTGCAGCAGTGGGCAGAGGAAATTTGCGAGCGCAGCCCGACGGCCATTGCCATTGCCAAACGCAGCTTCAATATGGATACCGCGCATCAAAGCGGCATTGCCGGCATGGGCATGTATGCCTTGAAACTGTATTACGACACTGAAGAGTCACGCGAGGGCGTCAATGCCTTCAAAGAAAAGCGCAAGCCCGAGTTTCGCAAGTACGCCAAGTGAGCCGTCATGTCCCTAGATACCGAAACCTTTGACATCCTGCTGTCGTCCATTCAGCGCTTCGTACGCGAGCGGCTTGTTCCGGCGGAAGACTATCTGGAAGAGCACGACGAGGTGCCCGCCGACATCATTCAGGACATGAAGGCAATGGGCCTGTTCGGCATGACGGTGCCGCAGGAGTACGGTGGTATCGGTTTGTCAGTGAGCCAGGAGGTTCTGGTCAATTACGAACTGGGGCGCACCGCGCCGGCGTTCCGCTCCGTGTTCGGCACCAATATCGGCATTGGTTCCCAGGGTATTCTTATCGACGGCACGCCGGAGCAAAAGGCGCAGTACCTGCCCGGCGTGGCCAGCGGTGAACTGATCATGTCGTTCGCGCTGACCGAACCCGACGCAGGTACCGATGCAGCTTCCCTGAAAACCCGTGCGGAGCCCGATGGTGATCATTACGTGCTGAACGGTACCAAGCGTTACATTACCAATGCGCCCCGGGCGGCTGCATTCACGCTTATGGCCCGCACCGGCGGGCCGGGTGCAGGCGGGGTGTCGTCGTTTATTGTGCCGGCCGACAGCCCCGGGCTGTCGCTGGGCAAGAATGACAAGAAGATGGGCCAACGGGGTACCAAAACCTGCGACGTCATTCTGGATAACGTCCGTGTGCCGGCCGCGAACATTATCGGTGGGGTGCCCGGCCGGGGGTTTAAAACCGCCATGAAGGTGCTGGACCGGGGCCGTTTGAATATTTCAGCGGTGTCGTGCGGGCTGGCGTCGCGCATTCTCGATGAGTCGCGTCGTTACGCTCGCGAGCGCAAGCAGTTCGGCAAACCGATCGGAGAATTCCAGCTTATCCAGGGCATGCTGGCTGACAGTCAGGCAGAGCTTCTGGCCGCCTGGTCACTGGTTCGCGAAGTGGCCGCGCTGTATGAGAAAAAGCCGGTTCAGGTTGCCGATCCCGACATTTCCATGCGGGTCTCTTGCGCCAAGCTGTTTGCCACGGAAATGGTGGGCAGGGTGGCGGATCGCGGGGTTCAGATACATGGAGGTGCCGGCTATATCAATGAATATCCCGTTGAGCGGTTCTACCGCGACGCGCGGCTGCTTCGTCTGTACGAAGGCACCACCCAGGTTCAGCAACTGATTATCGGCCGAGAGCTTCTGCGTCAGGACTGATCGTCAGGCCTCGGTGTCGTTGCCTGTGTCCAGGCGTTGCATATTGTTCAGCAGCTTCATCAGGTAGTGCAGCGTGTGTGTCATGTCGCCTACCGAGAACTCGTCCAGAGCCTGATCATAATAAGCGTGGATCTTGGGCGTTGCCTTGTTCCACCAGACATCGCGCCCGGAGTCCGTCATTTTTATCAGGCGAGAGCGCCGGTCATCGGGGTCGACTTCCACGCAAATATGCCCGTCGCGCTCCATCCGGCCGATCACGCCGGCCAGGTTCTGCCGGCTTACCATCAGATAGCGAGCCAGTTCATTCACCCCCATGCCGCGTTGCGCCTCTTGCCGGGATAACGCGCCCAGCACCGCCCACTGCTGGGTTGTCAAACCTTCGCTCTCCACCGCCCGCGACCCCGTCTTGTGCAGCATATTCGCACATTGATACAAACGGAAGAACAAGCGATTCGCAAGCTCCATCCGGGCAATATCTTTCGTGGACAATGTGACAGTCATGGCAACTTGAAAAATCGGGGTCAGAGTAAAATCGGGGTCAGAGCATTTTTCATTTTACTCTGACCCCAAGTTTTTGCTCTGACCCCAAATCGTTCAAATTGTTGCGCAGGGGTCTCCCCTGGGGTGCTGCGGCTTAGTATCTGAATGTGGCGCTAAGGTTGATGGTGCGCGGATCGCCTGCCTTGATGTAGTCGGAGTACTGATACATCCAGTATTTTTTGTTGGTGACGTTGTTGACGGCCAGGCGAAAGGTGGTGTCGTAGCCGTTGATCTGGGTTTCGTAGTTGGCGCCTATGTTAAACAGCGTGTAGGCATCGACATCGATATCGTTGGAAGGCCGAAGCGGTGTTGCGGCGGTGTACTTGGCATCGGCAAACAGCTGCAGGCCGGGTACGGCCGGCACGTCGTAGCCTACCTGCAGGGCCGCGACAAGGCGCGGCGACCCGGCTACCCGCTGGCCGATATTGTTCAGGCCTTTGCGGTACTCGGAATCGAGCAGCATGACATTGCCGCCGACGATCCAGTCGTTGCCCAGCTCAAACGAGGCGCCTGCCTCGATGCCCTGATACAGCGCTTCGCCGTCCTGCACCAGTTCGTTCGATGCGTTGGCATACTCCGCCGCTTTTTCAATACGAAACACGGCCGCCGTGGCCGCCCATCCGTCTTGTTCGGTTTTCACGCCCAGTTCGTACTGCCGGCTTTTTAAAGGATCCAGCAGGGTGTCCGCGTTGGAATAGAAGTTCGGTACCGTCTTGCCCGGTTCCAGCGACTCGACATAGCTTGCATAAACCATGGTTTGCGGGGACAAGTTGTACATGAGCGCCACCGTTGGTGTGATCACCCCGTTCTTGGTGTAACTGCTGTCTTTCTGGCCCGAAGGCAGGAACCCGCGCTGGCGGTAGTTGGTGTAGCGTACGCCGGCCAGCAGCGACCAGTTTTCCGAAAACGTCAATGTGTCGCTGAGATAGGCCGATTGCTGTTCGATGTCCACGGCGCGATACATGGCCAATCCATTGTCCATGGTGCCCGAGCTGTAGTAACTGTTCTGGTTCTGCTGCCACAACGAGCCTGTGCCAATTTTCTGGTAGAAGCCTGCGGCGGAATAGTCGTTGTGCTGCCCTTGCCACGACACGCCGGCGATCACGTCGTGTTTCACCGAGCCGGTGGTGAATTTTCCATCGAGCTGGGCTTGCCAGGAATTGAATTGATAATACTCGCCATAGTCCGAGCGGTAATCATCATAATTTCCTGCCGCATCCTGCAGGAAAATGACTTCTTCGTTGCGCCGCGTACGGGTAGTGGCGTGACTGAAATAAGTGCTCGCCGTCCAGTTGGGGGAAAGCTTGTACTTCAGTCCGGTAGAGAAATAGCGGAATTCATTATCCGCATATGTTCCCGGGCCGACCAGGCGACGGCTGTCATTGCGCACCGGATCCGGCAACGAGAACCCCGCCAGTTGTCCGGTGTAAATGGTGGGGTCTGCATCAATGGCATCGCGCTTCTGATACATGGCTTGCATGTCCCACGTCAGGCGTTCGGAAAGGCGTGCATCCAGCGCCAGCGACACGGCGTCGCGGTAAATTGAGCCTTTGTTGTAAGTATCGCCTTCCTCGTGGGTTGCATTCAGGCGATAACCGAACCAGCCGTTCTCTCCCACCCTGTCGCCCAGGTCAATGCTTTCGCGCCACAGGCTGCTGGACTTATAGCCCACCGTTACGTCACGTATCGGCTCATCTACCGGTTTGCGGGTCACATAGTTGATAACACCGCCCGGTGCGGCGTAGCCGTACATGAAACCGGTTGCCCCCTTAAGCAATTGCACCTGATCCAGTTGCTCATAGGGTAGAGTGGTTACGTAGCTGATGAAGGGTTTACCGTCGATGCGATACCCGTTCTGCCAATCCAGAACCAGGCCGCGCACGCTCATGTAGTTTGCCCATGCACCGCTCTGGCTGCTGTTGTCCGTTACCGATGCGTCCAGTGCAAAGACATCGCCCAGTTTTCCCACCTGACGGCGATCCATGTCCTCGCTGGTCACCACCGTGGTGGAAAACGGCGTTTCCAGTTGCGTGCGATTACCCAGCGCGCCGCCGTCAACATCGGCTTCCAGATGCTGCAAGGTCGTATCAATGGCTTTGGCCTTCACTGTTACTTTCGACAGCGTGGGTACGGGTGCTTCGGCTGCCGCCGTCTGGGCACCCACCGGCGCGCCGGCCAAAACGGCACTCAGAAGCGCGGCCAGCCGGGTTGGTCGCAAAAACTTATGGTTACTGTGCATGGTTTTCATATCGCTCCCTTGAACTTTGGAAATATTTTGAGCGAATTTTAGCATTGATAATGCAAATAGGAATTATTATCAATAGTGTTATTTCTGATGCAAGAACTCCGCACCGCAAGACTGGTCCCGTGCCCCGGCGGGGCACCGTGAAGTGGCCAGGCCGGCCGGATGCCCGCGGCCGGCCTGAAGAGGGGATACACTAGCAGCGTCTGAATATGGAAGCAAAATCGTATGTCGAAAGCACGATGGTTTACGGTCTCCGGCATTGCGCTACTGGGCCTGGCGGCAATCATTGCCTATGCCATGTGGCCAGGCACAGATAGCCGCTTTATTGATCCGTCCGCCGATACGGCGCGTGTCATGCTGGGCAAAACCGTGTACACAAACCATTGTGCCGCCTGCCATGGTGTCAATCTTGAGGGCCAGGCCAATTGGCGCGAACGTATGGCCAACGGTCGTCTTCCGGCGCCGCCTCACGACAAAACCGGCCACACCTGGCATCACCCCGACGCCATGCTGATCGACATGATCAAGAATGGCCTGGTGCCTGGCCGTACCGCACCTCCCGGCTATGAAAGCGATATGCCTGCCTATGCCGGTGTACTGACCGACGAAGAGATCACCGCCGTGATTGCTTACATTAAAAGCACCTGGCCGAACCCGGTGCTCAAGGCCCAGAAGGAAGTGACGCTTCGTCGGGGTGATTGATTTTCAAACGACTTTTTTGTTCTGTTAGCATTGTTTCCTAACCAAGGAGAAAACATGCGTCCGATGCTTCGCGTTCTGGTGCTCAGCCTGGGGGCGCTCGTTGTCGCCGCGCCGGCCGGTGCTGAAGAGGTGGGCTGTGTCAGTACGACCTGGCGTGTGGTGAATAACGACAAGGTGTGCGTGCAGTCGTTCAATGATCCCTTGATCGACGGTGTGGTGTGCCACGTTTCCCACGCCCAGACCGGTGGCATTTCCGGAGCGCTGGGGTTTGCCGAAGACCCCTCGCGCTTTGCCATTGCGTGCCGGCAGGTGGGGCCGATCATCGGTAAAAAGCCGGTGCCCAAGCTTGAAGAGGAAGTGTTCACGCGGCGTATGAGTTTTTTGTTCAAGGGCCTGAACGTTTCCCGTTTGGTGGATGAAAAGAACAATACCCTGGTCTATCTGGCGGTCAGTGAACGGGTGATCGAGGGTTCGCCGTCGAACAGCATTTCCACAGTACCGCTCATGCCTTGGGGAAGCCAGTTACCGCAGGTGCAATTCAAAGAGTAACTTCAGGAAACCCGTATGAATATTTCCTCATTTGATGATTTGCTTCAGGCCGCGCGTGGCCAGCCCGACGCGCAGCGTCTGTTGTTTGTGTTTACGCGGGTCGACGCTCCGCCGCCCGATGCTTTGCCCCAGCAGCATGCAGCTTACAAGGAAGGGCGTGGAGGAACACTGACGCCCCTGGCATGTCTTGACAAGACTCCCGATGAAATCGGTACGTTCGATCAATTGAACGCCGAAGCCATTGAACATGTGCCCGACTGGTCGATTGTGTTCGTGGCCGCCCTGGGCGGTTCGCCCGGACAAGCGCCCGCTTCGGAACAGGCCGAAACACCGCTGAACAGCATGGTTGAAATGATCAAGAGCGGGCGTATTGACGGACTGGTGCCGTTCGATACCAACGGCGACGTACTGGTTTTTGGCCGTTAAGCGAACTGAGCGCACAGCGGCGCTGCAAGCAGCGCCGGCCGGGTAAATTACCCGCCACAACCGCCGCAGCACCCGCTGTCTTCACCGTGTGCGGGCCTGGCAATAGGGTAGCCGGCGGCTTCCGCAACCGCTTTAAGCTGTTGCAACGACACCTGGTCTTCGTCGTAAGTGATTGACGCCTTCGCCTTGTCATAAGAGACCTCGGCGGTATTCACGCCGGCAACCGATCGCAGGGCCTGCGCCAGTTTCACGGCGCCATTCTGATCCTTCAGGCCCGCCAGTTTGAGCATTCCGATTTGCATCTTCAATCCTTTTGATTCCGGCGGAACCATTACCGCCTAAAGGTATATATTAAATACATCTTATTGGTGGTACAAGCGGTTCAAGGCGGCAATTGCGGTTTTGTTTGATCTGGCGCAGCATCACTGACTGCCGTCGGCATATTTTGCAGCTTTGGTCCCGCCGGGCGCTCAAAAAAAAGCCAGCCCGATTGGCTGGCTTGTTTGCTTGATTTCTTTGGTGCCGATGAGAGGAGTCGAACCTCCGACCTTCGCATTACGAATGCGCTGCTCTACCAACTGAGCTACATCGGCAATTCCAGGCAGCAAGATTGCCGCCGCATCAAGCCCGCAATTATACATAAATTTCCCCGCATCCGTCGTATACTGGCCAGTGACCATGGCGCAGGCAGCGCAGGGAAATACTGCATTTCATCCCGACGAAGTTTGTACACTGGAGCACCGCATGGCAGAGCAAAAGCATTGGCAAGACGCGGGCTGGGTTGCCCTGTTGGCGCAGTCGTTGCGCGCCGAAAATGATTATTTCCCGACGATCGAAGGGCGAATACCCGACGATTTGCGCGGAACACTTTACCGCAACGGCCCCGGGCTCTTTCAACGGGGCAGCACCACCAAGCGTAGTTTGCTGGACGGCGACGGCATGATCCAGGCATTTGACTTCGATTGCGGCAAGGTCCGGTACCGGAATCGTTTTGTTCGTACCGCCAAGTTTCTCGAAGAAGAGGTACTGGGCCGTTTTGTCTGGCCCACGTGGTCCACAAAATCGCCGCAGGGCCGATTGCATAATCTTGGCAATCGGATTCGGTCGCAGGCGGGTGTTACGGTGGTGGCACGCGACGCAGCGCTGTACGCCTTCGACGAGGTGGGCGTGCCTTACGCGCTCACCCAGGATACGCTCGACACGCTGGGTGAACGCGACATAGGTCCCGCCGGGTTTCGTTTCGATTACAAGGCCCACACCAAAGTCGATCCGGCGAACGGCGACTGGGTGTTGCTCGGGGTTGAGCATGGCCGTCGCATGATGCTGCATCTGGTCACTCGCAGTGCCCAGGGGGTATTGAAGGACCACCAGCGGCTGCCTGCCCCCCGAAATGCCTATTTGCACGACTGGTTTCTCACCGCGCGGTACGCCGTGATCATGTTGCAACCTCTGGAGCTTTCGTTGCCGGGGTTTCTTCTTGGTTCGGCCAGCGTGGTAGATAGTTTGCGCTGGCGGGCCGATCAGCCTGTCATATGGTTGCTGATCGATCGTAACGGGGTTGATCCACCCAGGCGGTATGAAACGGAGGCACGCTTCATGTGGCACGCCGCCAATGCGTTTCAAGACGGCGATTCGCTGGTGGCCGACTGCGTTACCTATCGCGAACCAGACCACTTTCTAGGTGAAGATGCCGCATTGCGGCAGATTATGCTGGGTCGCCTGGGGCGCGCCGAGTATCCCGGCGAGATCCAGCGCTATCGATTCGATCTGACCGGCCGGCAAGCCACCGGGCATGTCATCAGCGAACAAAATCATGAATTTCCCTCGGTAGATCCGTCGGAGTCGACCCGGCCTTATGATTACGCGTACTTTACGTGCAGTCCAGGTGTTACCGTGTTTCACAACGGAGTGGCCCGCGTGAACATGGACACTGGCGCCCGCAATACCTTCTTTTTAGCGGACACCCATTTCGGGGAACCGGTGGTAGTCCCTTCAGAGTCGGGCCACCAGGGGCCGTGGTTGCTTAGCCTGGCACTCGATGGGCGTTCGGGGGTGTCGTATCTGGCGATTTTTCAAGCAGCCCATGTGTCCGACGGCCCGGTAGCGCGGGTGATGCTTTCCCATCCCACGCCGCTCAGTTTTCACGGTTATTGGTTGGCCCGATAAGCCGGCTTTTTTTACAGGAAAAAACAATGACAGCAATGATATGGTTATTTCTGGCGGCGGCCATGCTGCCTTTTGTTGCCGCCGTGTGCGCGAAGGCGGGGGGCAAAGGCTTTTCCAATCATGAACCCCGACCGTGGCTGGCCTCTCTTACCGGTTGGCGCGCGCGGGCCAATTCAGCCCAGGCGAACACTTTTGAGGCCTTGCCGTTCTTTTTTGGCGCGTGTTTGCTGGCCCTTTACCGTCAGGTGGACACCACATGGCTGACTACCCTGATGGCGGTGTGGGTGGTATGCCGGCTGCTTTACCTGGCCGTTTATATCGCGGGTTATGGTACCGTGCGCAGCCTGATCTGGACGGTTGCCCTGGGCGTGAACATTGCCATTCTGTTCGGTGGCCAGGGCGTATAACGCCTGGTGTTTACGGCGTTTTGTCCCCGGTGGTCATGCGTACGGCTGAAGGGAAGAGATCCCAGCAGGCAATGAACAGGGCGGCAAACAGCGGCCCGATGACAAATCCATTCAGCCCGAACACCGTCAGTCCGCCCAGTGTGGATATCAGCACCAGGAAGTCGGGCATTTTGGTGTCTTTCCCCACCAGAATGGGGCGTAGCACGTTGTCCACCAGGCCGATCACCAGAACGCCGTAAAGAGCCAATGCCGTGCCGTGGAAGATTTCACCGGTGACCAGAAAATACACAGCGACCGGTGCCCAGATGAGCGCGGCGCCCACGGCGGGAAGCAGTGACAGAAACGCCATGATCACGCCCCACAGCAAGGCGCCCTGGATACCCAGCAGCCAGAAAATGAAACCACCCAGTGCGCCCTGGGTGGCTGCCACGGCAATGTTGCCCTTCACCGTGGCGCGAACCACCGTGGCAAATTTATGTACCAGTAAATGCTGGTGTTCTTCGCTTAAAGGAATGACATTGCGGCTGATGCGCACCAGATGCGCGCCGTCGCGCAGCAGGAAGAACAGCAGGTAAAGCATGATGCCCAGGCCGATCAGGAACTGGAACGTATTCTGCCCCACATTGACGGCCTGGCCGGCCAGGAAGCGGCTGGCTTGTACGGCCACTTCCGACAGTTTTTCACGCAAGCTGATAATGTCGCCCATGCCGAATCGGGTGAGCGTGTCGTGCACTACCGGAGGCAAGGCGTTCATGATCTGCTCAAAGTAAACGCCCAGGCTCAGTTTGCCGGAATTGATCAGCTGATACACGGATGCGCCTTCCCTGACCAGCGAGGCGGCGATCAGTATGACCGGAATAATGACGATCAGTATGATGGCCAGCAGTGTGATCAGGGCCGACAAATTTTTTCGCCCGCGGGTCAGCGCCAGCAGGCGGCGATGCAGAGGCATAAATACGATTGCCAGAATGGCACCCCAGAATATAGAGGGGTAGAAAGGCAGCATAACCCACAGAAATGCCAGTGTGACGATGACGAGCAACACCACAAAGCTGCGGAAGTACAAATTGGGATGATTCATGATTTATTCGCCCAGCAATTCTGCAATCGGGTTAAGGCCCTCGATACGCGAGGAAATGACTTTCAGCACAACAACTGTTGGCACGCACAGCAGCATACCCCAAACGCCCCATAGCCAGGTGCCGAAAAGCAAGGCAACGAACACAGCCATGGCATTCATGCGCGCAATGCGCCCGGTCATCCAGGTGGCGACCAGCATGCCGATCACTGTGGATGCGCCCAGGGTGAGTCCGGCGGCCAGAAACATCATGGTAAACGACTCAAACTGCAAGAAGGCCGCCAGGGCAATGGCCAGGGTGGCCAGCAGCGAACCAAAATAGGGAATGATGTGAAGCAGCGCCGCGGCGGTTGCCCAGGCCCCGGCATTGTGCAGTCCTTGCCACTCCAGAAGCCCCCAGGTCAGCAGCCCCAGCATGACATTGGTGACCAGCAACATCAGCATGTACTTCTGAATGGACAGGTTGATGTCTTCAAGAATGTGCACGGTTATTTTCTTGTGCGACAACGATGGCCCGGTCAGCCGAACCAGTTTGCGCTTGAACGTGTCGCCGGACACCAGAGCGAAAAAAACCAGAAACAGCACCATGGTCATTTGGCCGATAAAGGCCGCTGCGCTTACCGAGCCCGCCCACAGCCAGTCATTCAGGTCAAATTCCGCCGCTTTCACCACGACCGGCGGCGGTTCGGGCGGTTTCTCGCCGGATGCCGCCGTATCTTCTGTGGAAGGAGTGGGTGTCTGTTCGGTGTTTGCGGCCTGTTTCAAGGCTTCGGTGGCAATGCGCAGCTTGTCCATGGCGCCCAGCCCACCGTCGTCGATCCGCTTGTAGGCGTTGGCGAGCTTGTAGGCCGCCAGAGGAAGCTCATCCAGAATCGATTGAGCCTGCCTGTAGACAGAGTTGGCCACCAGCACGGCAGAGCCGCACAATACAATCATGACCAGGCTGGTGGCGATCAAACGAGGCAGGCCGCGCCGTTCGATCCAGCTCACTACCGGGTTTAGCGTGTAGGCAATCAGGATGCCGAACAGCAGTGGAATGAAGAAGTCTTGCGCCCACTTCAGCGCCCAGACAAAAGCGATGACCGCCAGAATGGTAAGCGGAATGGAGGCAATCGGCCGGTGTGCGATCAAGCCGCCGATTGGCAAATTGCCGGTTTCTGCTGCCTGGGCGGCCTCGGGGTGGGATACCGATGGAGGTTCGCCGGCCAACGGCGTAGGCGTTTCGGAGGTGGACGTCATGGAGGGTGCCTTTTTAGCCTTCTAGAAAATGCGGTTCCGGCCCGCTTGCTTTGCCAGGTAAAGTTGTTTGTCGGCACGTCGCATCAGGTCATTCAGCCCGGTATCGCCGGGCTCGCATTTTGCACTGCCGATGGAAACCGTAAAACGCACTGTGGCATTTCCGGCGATCCACACGGGGGTGTCCGCCAGCGTTTGCCGTAGTCGTTCAGCCACTTGCTTTGCCTCCAACAGGCCGGCCTCGGGCAGCAAAACGGCAAATTCCTCGCCGCCCAGGCGCGCAAACAAGTCCAGCGGGCGAAGCGTCGCCGTGCACCGTTGAACCATGGTTTGCAACACTTTGTCACCCGCCTCGTGACCGTAAGTGTCATTGATTGATTTGAACAGATCAATGTCTATCACCAGCAGGGCGACCGGCATATTGTTGCGCTGCGCATGGCGCCAGTGGCGCTCTCCTTGCGCGAAGAAGTGTCGCCGGTTAAACACTCCGGTCAGCGGATCGGTGAATGCCTGCCGCTTCAGTTCCAGCTCAAGGGCATGCCGGTCGGTCACGTCGATGGCGGTCACCCGGTTCCCAATGAACCTGCCTTGCGCATCATACACGGGGTAGGCATGAATACTGGCGGGAAAGGTGGTTCCGTCTTTACGTTGCAGGGCAATCCGAAAATCGTGTACTGCCTGTTGTTTTCTCTGTGCATCGAAATTTTGCAGGTAGTAGCTGCGTACCTCGGGCGCCAGCAGCGCTGTATAGGACATCATTCCTACAACTTCGTCGTGAGAGTACCCCAGCCATCCCAACTCGGTTTCGTTCATCCGTAACACTGTGCCGGCGCTGTCAATGGTGTGGTAACCGCAGGGCGCTCGCTCGTACAGATCTTCCAGTTCGCGCAGATGGGCCTCGCGGTCGCGGCGAAGCTGGCGGCGATAAACCCATGCATTGGCCGTTTCATACGCCGCAAACGCAAATAGGGCCAGCAAGGCGGCCACGAGAACCCGTCCGGCAGGCTGATAAACGAAGGCGGCAGACTCCCAGGTGGCGTTGGGCAAGTGAGTGGTGAGCGTCCACTGGTACTTTTCTGCCAGAGTGGGCGGCACTCCCAGATCTTCGTTGCGGTAGACATTGGGAATGGCCGTTGGATTGATCTGCAGGGGGTAAAGCCGGGTTGTGATCGTGACCCCGTCGCCTGTGCCGGTCAACTCTTCCCGACGGGGCGGGGTGCTTTTCCCCTGACGAATTGCCATGATCGGTTGACCATGCTGGTTCGTAATTGTCAGGTATTCGTTCGGGGCATTTACCAGAACCGCGCCCACCGAATCCATTAGCCCCTGGGCGTTGTAGTCCAGGACCATGACGCCGCGCAGCTTGCCCGCTGCGTCTTGTATCTGTGAGGCGGTGCGTATCATGGGGATGTTCGGATGCTCAACCGCATCATCGCCTGCATTGATCGTAATGGGGGATACGTAGATCTGGCCGGGCAGCAATTGCAGGGTATCCCGAAAGTACACTGCTTGGGAGCGGTCCCTGAGCATGTCGTTGGCCAGATAAAATGTACGCTCGTCGCGATGAACGATGCGCATTTGCTCAAACCCTTCTTCGTTCAGCACCCGTAGCTGGTCATAGCGCTTGTCGTTGAGCAGAATGCGTGACAGGTAATTGACCAGCGGATGCGAAGGTTCAAGACTTTGGGTGGTGATTAATTGGGGAAGCGTGGGTAGCGACCCCAATGCGTTGGTATCGCTCACAATCTTGTTGTACTCAGCGTGCACCACGCGCTCAATCAGCGCCATCCGGTTCCGGGCTTTTGCGGTTTCCTCGTTCCGCAGTTCGTTCACATGATAAAGGGTCAACGGCACGCCAATGGCCAGCAGCGCCACAACCTGTGCCGCAAATATTAGCACCGCCAGCCTGATCGCTGCTGTGCGATTTGCCGGTGTTAGGTCCTCCCGTTCGGTCGTGTTCGTGTCAACTGGCATGGAGTGTGGCGGGGCGTTGGCGGTTGTCTTGGTGTTTTCTCTAGTGTTGTATGTTGGGTTCGTTGGTGCGGATGGCGGCTTTCACTGGTTTATCATCGTTTCTGGCTGACAGTGTCGCCGCCAGATATACGAATAAGGATAAATGTATGTGCATACCACCAGGGTTGTTAGGCCTCGTCCGGAAAAAAATAACACATTGTGCTCTTGCCATTCTCTGTTTTCTGGTGATTGCGTCAGTGGCGCCGTGGCAGCAGGCCCGAGCCGCACAAACATCCCCCACACTGGAAAGCCCCACTCTGGTCGACATGTATCTCTATCTTGAGGATATCAGCGACCTTAACCTTACCCTTGGAACGTTCGATATCACCGCCCAGCTTCTGCTGCGTTGGCAAGATGAACGCGTGAGCTTCGATCCGGCCGACAATAATGGAATAGACCGAAAGGTGTGGGTAGGCAAGCAGGCGGCAAAACGGCTTGAAACCATGTGGCAGCCGCTGCTTGAAGTCAGCGGGGTGAAAGGCCTGAGCTCCCGCGACGTGCATTCTCTGATTGTGTATGCCGACGGTTCGGTTGAGCTGCATGAAAAGTTGCATGCGACACCCCAGTTTGTGGGGGAACTGGAAAGCTATCCCTTCGGACGTTTGAATCTGAACTTCGTGCTTACCAGTGTGGCCATGGATACCGCCCAGATCAACTATTCGCTCAAGTATCTGGATCCCACCGACATGGAAACCCTGGATGCGATTGTTCACGGGAACTGGGAGCCGGTGTCCATTGCCTGGCACCTGAACGCCGTGCCGCGACCCGATGTTCCCAACGAGCTTTTCCCGCAAGCCGAGGTAAAGATAGTGGTTGAGCACGACTTCATCGACGGGCTGCACAAAATATTCCTGCCCTTGTTCATCATCGGAATGGCAGCTTGCGGACTGCAGTGGATCAACCACCTGGCCCAGCCGGCCTATTCATCGGGCCGCGTCGGCGGCCTGACCACCCTGATTCTTACCACCATAGCCCTGAAATTCGTGCTTACACGCGAACTTCCCGTACTGCACTACGGCACATTAACCGACGCACTGTTCAATGTAACCATCGTCATGCTCATCATTGGCTTGCTGTTCTCCTGCGCCATATCGGCACTGCTCACCGAAGGCCACCAGCACAAAGCAGTCATGGTCAATCAAATCGTTCGCAAGGTCTACCCCTTCGTCTACCTCATCGCCGTCATCCTCATGTTCATCATCTTCTAATTGGGGTCGTCTTCTAATTGGGGTCAGAGCAACTTTGGGGTCAGAGCAACTTTGGGGTCAGAGCAACTTTGGGGTCAGAGTAAAAATCGGGGTCAGAGCCGTTTTGGGGTCAGAGTAAATTCAACGCTGGTTGCTTGGTGGGCCGGTGGTAAATTATTTTGATCCGGTGCTTGAGTGAATAAGTGGTTTGTAATCAATGGGTTGACGGTGCTGGGCGGTGTTGGTGAGTGCTGCGCGGTGGGGTGTTGGGGGATTTTGTTGGGTTTTGGTTTGCATTGCGTAAAAAAGGTGTGCTATAGTTTCGTTCTTCGCAGCACAGACACACCGGGTTTTCCCTAGGTGGTGTGGGCGGCGAGGGGCAGTGCAAAGGAAGGCGTGACGAGTAGTTTGTCATGGGTTCGATGCACTGGCGCGGTGGCAGTTGCTGGGCAGGATGGCAGCGGCGAGAGGTGAGCAGTAAGGTGGTGGTTCGGTGGTTCAGGTAGTTTGACCCGGTTGACACGCTTTAAAAAATGCTTCATAATTTCGCTTCTTTGCTTCTGACAGCAAACGAGAACCGCGGTGATCGCAAGGTTGCCGGCAGTACATGCTCTTTAACAATTAAACAGCCGATAAGTG
>JBFWLP010000029.1:0-33321 GCA_050252075.1 Burkholderiaceae bacterium
CGCCGAGGTGAACTGGGGCAGGAACGCCAGAAAAAACAAAGAGACCTTGGGGTTGGTCACGTTCATGACGATCCCGCGCCGGTACAAGGCCCAGCCGCCCAGCCGTACCGTTTCCGGTGTGTCGTTGCCGGCGCGGCCGGAATCGCGCAGGGCGCACCACCCCAGATAGGCCAGGTAGGCGGCGCCGGCCGCCTTCAGCACGACGAAAGCCGTTGCCGAGGCGGCAAGCAGGGCGGCCAGCCCCAGGGCAACGGCCAGGGTATGCACGACCAGGCCGGTGCATAAACCCAGCACCACCTGGAAACCGCTGCGCGCACCCGCCATGGCCGATTGCATGATGACAAAAATATTGTCGGGGCCGGGAGTGAGTGCAAGAAGTACGGCTATGCCAAAAAAAACCAGTGCAATGTCAAATGGAAGCATAGCGGCATGCCCGGTATCTATTACTATCAAGGATTGCACATTTTAGCGTGCGTGCTTATTTACCGTTGCCATGACCAAGACCACCTCTTGCCACGTTGAAACCCTCCTGCAACACACGGGTGTGGGCCACTTTGATCCCCGAACCGGGGCGGCGCCGGTAGCGCTTCCCTCTATCCGAACCAGCACTGTACGGTTCAAAGACCTGGCCGCGCTGGAACGCGCCATTGCCACGAAGGCGCAGGGCCATGAGCGGGCCGTTACGTATGGCCGTGTGGGTATGGATACCCACGCCGCTCTGGAAGATGTCTTCTGCCAGCTCGAGGCCGGGCAGCGGGCCTTTCTGGCGCCGTCCGGGCTAAGCGCCATAACACTGGCGCTGTTCAGCCTGGTCAGTGCCGGTGACCATGTGCTTGTGGCCGACTGCGCCTATGGGCCGGTGCGCTATCTGGACAAAACCGTCTTGCAGCGGCTTGGGGTCAATACCACCTATGCACGCGGCACGGTGGCGGCGCTGCGCGAGCAGTTGCGGCCCACCACCCGTGTGCTGTATGTGGAGTCGCCCGGTTCGCTGCTGTTCGAGATGCTCGATATGCCGGCGCTCGCCGCGTTCGCCCGCGAGCACGGGCTGATTCTCGTCACCGACAATACCTGGGGTTCGGGGTATATCTACCAGCCGCTGGCGCTGGGCGCGCATGTGTCCGTCGTGGCGGGCACCAAATACGTGGCCGGTCATTCCGATGTCATGCTGGGTGCCGTGGTGGCCAACGATGCGGCGCTGATCGACCGGCTGGCCGTCACGCATTACGCCATGGGTTACTCGGTGAGCGCCGACGATGCCTGGCTGGCGTTGCGCGGTGTGCGCACGCTGCCCATTCGCATGCGAGAAACGGCGGATCACGCCATGCAGGTTTGCGAGTTCCTGCAGTCGCGGCCCGAGGTATCCCGCCTGTATCACCCGGCGTGGCCGCAAGATCCCGGGCATGCCCTGTGGCAACGTGACTGCTCGGGATCCAACGGCATGCTGTCGGTCGGTTTGACGCTCGACGGGCCGGCGTGCCGCCGTTTTGTCGACGCTCTTACGCTGTTTGGTATTGGCTTCTCGTGGGGCGGCTTTGAGAGCCTGGTGCAATGGGTCGACCCCGCCGGCCTGCAAAGCCATGGCTACTGGACGCAGAGTCCGCAGCCGTCGGTGGTGCGGTTTCATATCGGGCTGGAAGCGCCCGACGATCTTATTGCCGACCTGACCCAGGCCCTTGAGGCTGCGCGCACTGCAGGCGGCTGAGCCGCCGGGCCGGCCGGCGCCGGCCCTTGCGTTTATTTTTGCGTTTATTTGGCGGTCAGCTTTTCCACCAGTTTCTGCGCTTCGGTAATGGTGCCCTCGTAGCCATTGGCAATGGACGGCGAGGTTACGTACTTGCCACCGATGGCCAGGCTGGGGGTGCCGTCGATCTTGTAGGCCTGAGCCAGTTCGTTGGCGCGGTTGACCTTGGCCTGAACGCCGAACGAGCCGAATACGTTTTCAAACGCTTTGCGATCCACGCCTTGCTCGGCAACCCAGTCGGTAATGGCCTTGGCGTTGTATATGCGTTTGCGCTCATCGTGAATGGCGTTGAACACTTTGGGATGCAGGTCAAGGCGCCCCATGGCTTCCAGCGAATAGTACAGTTTCTGAAGGTCGGCCATGCTGGCATTGAAGGCAACGGGCACGTGCTTCAGCACGACATTCCCGGGGAATGTTTCCGACCATTTTTTCACCATGGGTTCCATCACGTTGCAGTGAGGGCAGGTGTAGGCGAAAAATTCCAGTACTTCTACTTTGCCGGTGGTGTCCGATGGCTGGGGCGGATCAATGGTGACATAGCGTTCGGCGGCCTGGGCGGAAAGGCCGGGCGCGAGCAGCGCGCTGACACTCAGTGCGGCGATGGCGCCGGCACGTAAAACAGATTGAAACAAAGACATAGTGACGATTCCGTAAGTCGATGGTCGAGAAAGTTGTCGGGAAAGGCGTTAAACGCACAGCGGGCTAGGGGCGAACGACAGTGGACTCGATCTTTTCCTGACCCAGCCGGGCGCGGGAGCGGTTCATTTCATCAATCCCCTTGAACGGGCCGACGCGAACACGGTGCAAGGCCTCGCCGTTCACAACGGTTTGTTGAATGGTAACAGGCAGGCCCAGCAGCAAAATTCGCGCCTGCATGGCCTGGGCGTCGGCCTGGGAGCGGAATGCACCCGCCTGCAGCGCATACGTGGTTTGAGTGTCGGCAGCCGGACGAGTTCCCGACGGCGCCGTCGCGGCGGCAGGGGCCGTGGCCGACGGGGCGCGAGCGCCGGGCGCTTCGGTGCCCGGAACGGCGGCCGGCTCCGGTGCCGTTTTCGTAAGATTGGCGATCAGCTGGTCCAGGCTGCCTTCGGCCGGGGCGGAGGGCGTGCCCGGTGCCGGTGGCTGGATGCGTGTGTCGGTGGGGCCTCGCGGCGCTGTACCTGCGCTGCCGAACAGCCCCAGATTGGGATCAGGGGCGTCGCGCACATCGGGCAGCAACACCTTGGACGGATCGCGGCTGGCCTTGTCGGCGAAGGGCATGGGAACTTGCGTAACAAACAAGGCTACCGCCACGGCGGCGGCAAGCCCCAGAATAAGCCCGACCAGCACCCCGAACAGCGTGATGCCGCCGGAGCGTTTGGTCGCCGATTTACGGGTGGTACGAGCCATAATAGAACTTACATCCTTTCGGGGGCGCTGACCCCAAGCAATGCCAGGCCATTCGAGATCACCTGCGCGGTGGCCTGGGCAAGACGCAGGCGCGCCAGTTTCAGGCCGTTGTCGTCGACGAGTACGCGTTCCGCGTTGTACCACGCGTGGAAATCGGCCGCGCAATCACGCAGCCAGAAGGCCAGGTGATGCGGAGCCAGCTCTTGCGCCGATAACGCCAGTGTTGCCGGAAATTCGGCCAGTCGCTGCATCAGGGCGAGCTCGGTGGGGGCAACCAGGGTGTGAACGGGGGCGTTGCGCAGGTCGTCCGGCGAAGGCGACGATTGCGCCAGCATGGAGCAAATACGTGCGTGGGCATACTGGATATAGTACACCGGGTTCTCTTCGCTTTTGGACAGCGCCAGATCGATATCGAACACGAATTCGGAGTCGGCCCGCCGCTGGATCAGGAAGAACCGCACGGCGTCCTGGCCGACCCAGTCGATCAGATCGCGCAGGGTGACGTAACTGCCGGCGCGCTTGGATATTTTCACCTCGGCCCCATTGCGCACGACTTTGACCATCTTGTGCAAAATGTACGAGGGATAGTCGGGCGGAATGCCCAGGTTCAGCCCCTGCAAACCGGCGCGCACACGGGCAATGGTGCCGTGGTGGTCGCTGCCCTGAATGTTGATCGCCCGATGAAACCCGCGCTCCCATTTACTGACATGGTAAGCCACATCGGGTACGAAGTAGGTATAGCCGCCTTCCGACTTGCGCATGACGCGGTCTTTGTCGTCGCCGGTACCCAGCTCGGTGGTGCGCAGCCACAAGGCACCCTCGCTTTCATAGGTATGGCCGGCCTGCACCAGTGCCTGGACGGTTTCCTCGACGCGACCCGAGGTATACAGCGAGCTTTCCAGATAATAGTTGTCGAAGGACAGGCCGAAAGCCTGAAGATCCAGATCCTGCTCGCGCCGCAGGTAAGCCACGGCAAAGCGGCGAATGTCGTTCAGGTTGTCGATGTCGCCGGTGGCCGTGACATTGATGCCGTCGGCGGTGACCGTGACGCATGCCTGGTAGTCGCGGGCGATGTCCAGAATGTAGTCGCCCTTGTAGCCATCGGCGGGGAAGGCGGCGTCGTCGGGCAGAATGCCGCGTGCGCGCGCCTGAACACTGATGGCTAGGTTGTCGATCTGGTTGCCGGCGTCGTTGTAGTAGAACTCGCGCGTTACCTGGTAGCCTTGGGAGCTGAAAAGGCGGCACAAGGAGTCGCCCAGTGCGGCCTGACGGGCGTGGCCTACGTGCAGCGGCCCGGTGGGGTTGGCGGACACAAACTCCACCATGAGTTTCTCGCCGCCGGGCGGGGTGTGCCCGAACTGCGCGCCGTTCTGTTGAATCTGTTCCAGCACTTGCTGGCGCGCCGCGGCCGTCAGCCGGAAATTGATGAAGCCCGGCCCCGCGATTTCTATGTCGGCGATCAGTGGTGCGATGGTGGCATCGGCTTTCAATGCGTTGACAATGGCCTGTGCCAGCTCGCGCGGGTTGCGTCGGGCCGGTTTGGCCAGCTGCATGGCAATATTGCACGCAATGTCGCCGTGGGCCGCAACCTTGGGGCGCTCCAGTGTGGGGGCGGCGTCAACGTCGGGCAGCAGGCCTGCCACGGCGGTTTGAATAGCGGAAATAAGTTGTTGTTGTTGCCCTGAAAGCATAAGAGTGAAGCTCGGGAAAAGGTTGTGCGTATTGAGGGGCGTGCCAAAAAGCCCATAGGTGCGGTGGGCCGGCGTTTGGCCGAAGGCGGCCCGGCGCGCTTTGGGCTAAATGATAGCGTGAATTCTCCTTTTCATGCCGGAGGTTGCCGCCACCCCAACGTGTCGTTCAGCCATTTCGCGTAGCCTGCCATGTCGACATCGGCCACCGGCTCACCGGCCGGGCGTGTGAGCCAGTCGGCGTGGCGTGCAATGAAGGCCTCGGTGGCGAGGCGCGCCCGTTCTCCCAGTACAGCGTGTTCGTGCTGGTAGTTCAGTGCGTGTGTTCCGTCGGCATTCAGTACCGCCCGGTCACCGTTTACCAGGTAGCGCAGGGTGGACGACCGCTCATCGTGCAGGTACGGCGTGGTAATGTCGCGGTCGGCGTCGGCCAGGCGGAAATCGGTCTGGGTGGCGCGTGCCTGCCAGACCATCCAGTTCAGGGCCACATCGGAAAGGTCACCGCCACGCGGCGCGCCGTGATCGTCAATGGTCAGGTATCCGCCGCCGATATCGGCGTGGGCGCCGACGAACGGCGCCTCGACCACATTGGCTGCATGGGTGTCACCGGCGCTGCTCAGCGGAAACAGCCACCGGCGTTCCTGCAGCGCGACGGCATGCGCGATCCATTGCCAGGCGCTGGACAAGGTAAGGTTATACAGCGTGTTCCGACTGCCGTTGATGCCGAATTGCGCAACCGTGTCGAACAGTCCCATAAAACGCAGATCCAGACACACCTGCAGCTCGCCCAGATAGGGGTGGGAATAGCGGAACAGTCCGGCCTGTGTATGTTCGGCAATCTGGTTGCCGAAGTGCCGGGCCAGCGCCGCTCCGCGCGAAAACCCGATGATGTCCAGCGGCGTTGTCTCGGTGCTGCCGTTCAGTGCGGCCATTTGCTGAAGAAACCGTTGCCACTGCTGCTGAAGAATGCGATCACCGCTATAGCCGGTCAGGGCATCCCAGGAAACGTGTGCGGACTGACCCGGCCCTGCCTGATAGAACACCGGGCCGTCCTGATAGGCCTGACTCATTTTCCACACGTTGCTTTGTGTCGAGGGATCCTGCCGGGTTCCATCAAACGCAAAAAGCAGCAAACCCAGCGGATCCAGAAATCGTCCAGGCTGTTGTGCGGCATATCCAAGGGCATCGCCCACCGGAAGCGGGCCCAGTGGGTCGGGTTCCAGATATTGGCCGAACATTGGCAAGTAGGTGCGAAACAGGTTGTCGTGCCAGCCTGTTTCGGCGTCGAACAGCTGGCCCGGCAGGCGTAATGGCAGGTCCAGTGCCGAAGCGGCGGTGCTTGCCAGGCCCGACGGTGTGTAGTCGGCCTGCCAGACCTCGCGTTGTTCGGCGTTTGTAACCAGATGCGGGGCTCCCAGCCGGGAGCTGTGAACAAAGAACAGCATTCCCCGTGAGGCGGCTTTTTCGCCGGTGTCATGCCCATCGGCTTGATGACTGCCGGTGTAATCGATCAGCCCGACCAGAGCATGGCCGGCATACAGAAAACGTTGCGTGATGTGTGGACCGGGTGCCCCGGCCGTGCTGCGTGTGGTCGATGGCGAGGTTGTTCGCGCCTGCGCCACCACGCGATTGTCCAGGTAAAAATAATGCGTGGTGCCGGCCGATGTGTGTTTGCTGATACGGTGGCCGAAGGCGTTGTGACCGAACCGGGCCAGTGTGGTGCCGTTTTCCTGAACGGCCGCCAGGCGGCGATTGGCACCGTAGTGCAGTATGCGGTTCCCCACCCGGAGCGGCAAGCCCGATGCATCGCGAGTGATGTCCGGGCGTTCCGTGATGCCGTTGATGCTCGCGGCTGCGCTGGAGCCATCATCGTTCCAGGCATAAAAATGGCGTGTCCGGCGTTCGGCTTGCCTGGTCACGGCGGTGTGGCCCTGGGCGGTTGCCAGCCGTTGCTGCACGTCGTACCCGAATTGCCGGGCCGTTCGCCGTGTGGCCGTGTGCGTTTCCAGAATGTCGCTTTCGTGGCGTAATCGACCTTCGCCGTCAAAGCGGGTGCGTTGCAGCCGGCGTATGCCGTGACGGTCCGCCAGGTTCAGGTCGTGCAGGCGTGTCCGGTGGTGTTGCGCCACCCACAGTCTCATTCCGTTGCCATAGCGGTATCCGGCCACGGAAGGTGCACTGTCGATGACAGTTTCGGGTGTCGAGTTTTCAGGCTCCCAGCGCAAACGGGCGAGCCTGCCCGAGGCGTGCCAGTCGTACAGCAGGGCCCCGCCTTCGGGCAACTCGTGCTTGACCAGCCGATGACGGGCGTCGTAGTGAAAACGCTCCGCAAAGTCGAGAGGCGTCGATCCGGCCTCGATGCCCGGACGCGCAATGTGCCGCTCGATGAGTCTGCCGTGGCGGTCGTGCCGTCGTGTTTCCGTTTCACCGGCATGGCGGATCTGCTGTAGCCGGCGCCCGTGCCAGCGCAGGTCTGCGATGTCGTCTTGCCCGTCGTGCCGCGTTTGCGTAATGCGTGTTGGCCGACGCTGCGCGTCCACATCGATACGCCGGCTGTCGCCGTTGGCAAACCGTTGCAGGCGCGGGATGCCGTCGCGGTGGTAGTGCATTTGCTCGTTGCCCGTCAACGGGGTTTCCCAGGCGGTGCGCCGGCCGGCCCGGTCAAAATGCATGACCAGGTGGGGCCATCCGCGGGCGGTCCGGCCCCAGCGCAAGGTGCGCGTGGCCCCCGTGGCATCGCGTTCGATCTGAATGCCGTTGATACGGGTGGCTCGACCATGGGCGTCGTACTGAGCCGATCCCTGCCGGATCTCGCAGGCGGTGCAATCGCGGTGAATGACCCTGACCACGCGATGGCCCCGAGGGGTCAGGGCGATGTGAAACTGTGTGCGGCGCCCGTGGGGTCCGCTGACGCGGGTTTGTCCGGGCCGGGTGGTCGTGGGTGAGGAGATGTAGTGCAGGCTGATGGTGTCGCCCGGCGTGTCGGCGCTTTGGACGACCCGGTTCTGCGCATCGTAATGCCATGTACGCAAACGCTGCCGGTGTCGGCCGGAGGGCGTTTCGAGCGTTATTCCGGTCAGTGCGTGGCGGTTTCCACTTTGTTGCCCGGGCTCAAACAGATAATGGCGCTGCATGCCGTCGGGCCGTCGCATTGTCACCAGGCGATTTTCAGCATCGTAATCGTAGTGGAAGCGCCCCAGCGGCGTGTCGATGGCCGCAAGGCGTGCGGCGTTTCCGGACGGCTGATAGTGAAAGCGCAAAAGTGTGCGCTGGTTCCGGCGCACTGTCCGAATGGCATGGGGCGCCGCATGGGCGGCGGGCAGCCGGTCAATGTCGATCCGTTGTTCCGGGCCCTGCACCAGGCTCACCAGGTAGCCTGACGGGCCGAACCAGAGCTGCCGGCCGTCGGGCCATTGCCATCGCCATTGCCCGCCTTCCTTGTTAAGGGTGCCGTGAGTGGGATGCTGCAGGTTTTCGCCTGCGCCGGTGAAGAAAAGCAGGCTGCCGTCGGCCTGGCGAACCTGCCGGCGGTCGCCATAAGGAATCAGCCGGACATCGTACGACCAGCGCCAGCCGGGAGTTGGGGACAGGCGTTCGGGCTGCTGGCTGTTGTAGTGGCGAACCAGTTCGATACCTGGGGCGGACGCGCCGGACGGCATATCCACGTCGCGCACATATTTGTTGCCGGTTGCCAGATGCACCGGGTTTCCAATGCCGGGATTGAGGATCGGTTCCCCGGTGCCCGCAGACGCCAGGTCACCGGGTGCGCAGGGCGAGCCTAGTGCGGCGGGGCCGCAGCTTGCCTGGCCGATGGCCGGCGGGGTGCGGTAGAAGAAGGCGCACAGTGTCAGCAGGCCAAGCACAGCAAGTTTCAGGCGGGTCATGAACGGGTCCTGGGGCGTCTGTCGATGCCTATTTTCCCGCTTGGCAGTTCAGTACAGTTCGGGTAGTGTATGACTATGTCCATGCGCAGTTGTCGCACTATGCACACAGGGGGCTATCATGCTTATCGTTTTTCACTCAAAACCCGCTGCCGAGGTTTTAATGTTTGCCAAACATGCCTTGCCTATTCTGAAAGCAGCCGGTAAGCCCTATGCCGACACCCTGCCGGAACGAGGCGTCATTACCCGGTCTGAACTGGACTCGGCCATCAAAGGTATCGAGCAGGCCATGGCGCTCGACGTCGAGCAGGAATATTCCCACGAAGACGACGTCAACCAGCACGAGCATCCCATGTCCCAGCCGGTCAGTTTCCGCCGTCGTGCCTTTCCGTTGCTTGCCATGCTGCGTTTGTCAAAAGATCACGATGCCGATGTAACCTGGGAGCCGGCGCCCGACTGGTAGGCATCCGCCTGCCCTGTAAAATTTCCCGTCATGGCCTGTTTCCGGAGTCTGCATGCGAGCGACTGTTTCCGTTATTTTCAATGCCCGTCAAACCCTCGATATCGAGGTTGATGTCCAGTCCGACGCGCCCGATTCGCGCTCAGCGCGCGACTGGCTCGATGCCACCTGGGCCCAGCTGGGCTGTGAACCGCTGCGTCCCAGCGGCAAGGTTCTGCTTCTCGACAAGATCGTCGGCATTGCCGATGCCTACGGATACACCAAACTGAGCACCGATGCCGAGTGTGCGCAGCAGTTTGCGCGCCAAACAGTGCTTGCCGTCGATGCGCAACACGTTACGGTGGATCTTCCCGGCCTGACGGTCGGTTTCTAGCCGCTTACCCCGATCGGGCGGCGTCCAGGGCGCGGCGGGCCTTGCGCACCGAGGCCGGTGCGATGCCGGCGGCTTCCCGGTATTTTGCCACCGTGCGTCGGGCGATCACAACGCCGCGTTCGGCCAGCATCTCGGCCAGGCGGTTGTCCGACAGCGGTTTGCCCGCAGGTTCCTCGTTGATCAGTTTTTGAATCAGGGTCTGCACCGCCGTTGCCGACGTCGAGGTACCGTCTTCGGTGTGCAGCGCGGCGCCGAAGAACCGCTTCAGCTCTATCACCCCCCAGGGTGTCTGCACGTACTTCTGTTTGGTGGCCCGCGACACCGTCGATTCGTGCATCTCCAGTTCCTGGGCAATGTCGCGCAGTATCAAGGGGCGCATGGCCCCCATGCCTTGCTCGAAAAAGGCCTGCTGACGATCCACGATGGCCTGGGTGACGCGCACAATGGTGGCAAATCGCTGGCTGACGCTTTTGATCAAACCGTAGGCTTGCTGCAGTTGAGTTTGCAGTGCGGTGGCGTGACCGGAATCGGCCAGTGCCTGTGCGTAAACCGGGTTCACCCTGACTCTGGGCATGACCGCCGGATTCACGCTGACCTGCCAGCGACGCCCTGTTTTGCGTACCAGCACGTCGGGAATTGCATAATCGGCCGTCGAGGTCGCCCAGTTTCTGGCCGGGCGCGGATCAAGCTGAAGCAGCAGGCGGTGCGCGGCAAGCAGGGTGTCCTGGTCACAGCCCAGGGCGTCGCGCAATTGCTGGAAGTTGCCGCCGGCCAGAAGCTCCAGATGGTTTCGGGCCAGACGAAGGGCGCATGCAAAGAGGGTGTCGGTTGTGCCGAGCCGGCCGGCATTGTGGCGGTGCAGCAGTTGCAGCGACAGGCACTCGGAAAGCGATCGTGCGCCAACCCCGCTGGGATCGAACGATTGCAGCAGACGCAAGGCGGCGAGCAGTTCGTCGGCGTCCACTTCCAGTTCGGGAGGCAGAAAGGACAACATTTCGTCCAGCGAGGTATGCAGATAGCCGTTTTCGTCCAGTTCTTCGATCAACACACCCACCAGAGCCGCATCGCGGGTGCCGGCGCGTGTCATTCGCAACTGTTCGTAAAGATGGTCGTGCAGCGTGGCGGCAACAGCGATTTCAGGCCGGTCGGGCTCTTCGTCGGCGTGGTTGTTCGACGCCCGGCTGCCGGCTTGCGCCCAGTGTTCATCCTGCTCCAGGGCGGCGTGCTCGGCGCTGCCGTCCGGCTCGGCTACCGTTTCGTGCCCATCGGTGGCATACTCGGTGTCGGCCTCCAGAAGGGGGTTATCCTGTAAAGCCTGAGCGACCTCTTGCTGCAATTCGTGCGTCGATAGCTGCAAGTAGCGCAAAGACTGCTGCAGTTGAGGTGTCAGGGCCAGTTGCTGGTGCTGACGAAGTTCTAGCGAATGACGCGATTGCATAAAAACGTAAGTTGACTACCTATGATAAACACGACTGCTCCTGATCAGCCCACTCGTCGCGACCGCATACTGCTGCGCCAGACACTATGGAAACTGACCGCAGTTCACAAAACGGCTTGTGTTGTCACAACCGTTGTCGTTGCACTGGCATGGTTCTGGGCCGCCAGGCGTCTGCTTGCTTTCGGAGAAACGGTGGACTACAGCGGGCTGGCGGCACTGGGAGTACAGGCTGTCACCCTGCTCAAGCAATACAACCCGTTCTTCTGGTGGGCACTCATTGTGCTGTGCACCCTTATTATTGCTTATTTCCTTAAAGTCGTTATTCGCAGCTCGCATCGGCAGGCCATGGCTCGTCTGGTGAGCGCCGGCACCATGGAACGGCTGGCAAACGGCCTGACGGCACCGGCCCTGGAAGTGTTGCAGTGGGCGTGGGTCGACCCGCGCCATCCTGTCAGCGTGGGGGTAATACAACGCGCCGTCACAGAGCTGGGGTCGCACCGTGCCGCCAAAATTCAACTGGCACGCCGGCATCAGGCCTTGTTGTCCCAGTCGCTCGCCCGGAAACAGTCGCCTACCGACGAGCCGCACAGCTTGCAAAATTTCTGAAAATGTGGTCGACTAGCAACCTATGAGTACCAAACGCGCCTCTTCCTGCTGCTCCGCACACATCAGCCCCCGTGCTGCTGCGGCAGGCGCGCGCGCTGTTTCCGGCGGCTTTGCACGCGGTTTTTCACGCGTATCGTCCCGTACTTCCTCTCCCTTGCCGGCTGTTGCAGCCGCGCTGTCCCTATCCCTACTACTACCGATCGGTTGCCGGGCCTAGTGTCCTGTGGCAGTTCGGCAGCCCTCTTCCGCCACCCGTTTCCAGCCTGACCGCCGTTGCGCGGCGCACAGCACAACTTCCGCTGCGTTGTACCGGCTTAGGCAGACCGAAAACTATCCCTCGCTATAAACAGGTGTTCCATGATTCCGAATCCTTCCAGCAAATATCGTCCATTTGTTCCGTTCACGCGCGATTTTTCCGAGCGTACCTGGCCCAGCAAACGCATAACGCAGCCACCAATCTGGATGAGCACCGATTTGCGTGACGGCAACCAGTCGCTCATTGAGCCCATGAGCGTCGAGCGCAAGCTTCGCTTCTTTGAGCAGTTGATCAAGATCGGTTTCAAGGAAATAGAAGTGGGGTTTCCGTCGGCATCACAGACCGACTTCGATTTCGTGCGCAAGTTGGTCACCGAGAAGCGCATTCCCGACGATGTCACCATCATTGTGCTGACCCAGGCGCGTGAAGACCTGATTCAGCGCACGGTAGAGTCGGCGGCGGGCGCGCGGCGGGCGATGGTTCACATGTACAACGCATGTGCCCCGGCTTTCCGCAAAATCGTGTTCAATATGTCCAAGGACGAAGTGAAACAGATTGCGGTTGCCGGCACCCAGATGGTCATGAAGTACATGGCCCAGCATCCGGAAACCGACTGGCACTACGAATACTCGCCCGAGGTCTTCAGTACCACCGAGCCCGAATTTGCGCTCGACGTATGCAATGCGGTTACCGCTGTGTGGAAACCCACACTGGACAAGAAGATAGTCTTCAATTTGCCGGCCACCATCGAAGCCACAACCCCCAATATGTACGCCGACCAGGTCGAGTGGATGCACACGCATCTGGACAAGCGCGACTGCGTCGTGCTTAGCGTGCACCCGCATAATGATCGCGGCACGGCGGTTGCTGCGGCCGAACTGGCCGTCATGGCCGGTGCCGACCGCATTGAAGGTTGCCTGTTCGGCAACGGCGAACGCACCGGCAATGTGGATCTGGTCACATTGGCTCTTAATTTGTACACCCAGGGTATTCATCCGGGCCTGGATTTTTCCGACATCGACGAAGTGCGCCGCTGCGTGGAGTACTGCAACCAGTTGCCGGTGCATCCGCGTCATCCGTATGCCGGTGATCTTGTCTTTACCGCGTTTTCGGGATCGCATCAGGACGCCATCAAGAAGGGCTTTGCCGTCCAGCAAGCCGATGCCCTGTGGGAAGTTCCTTATTTGCCCATTGATCCGGCCGATCTGGGCCGTAACTACGACGCGGTGATCCGTGTGAACAGCCAGTCGGGCAAGGGCGGTGTCTCGTACTTGCTGGAGCAGGAGCACGGCCTGGTGTTGCCGCGCCGGCTCCAGATCGAATTCAGCCGCGCCATTCAGCGGGTGACCGACGAAACCGGTCGCGAGGTCACCGCCGATGACGTGTATTCCATTTTCCTGTCGGAATATTTGCAGAAGGACTCGCCCTGGAAGCTGGTTCGCCATCGTATTACCGGTGATCCAAAGGCCGGTACCGGCAAGCAGTTCATGATCGAGGCCGAGGTTCTGGAAAATGACGAGGTACGCCATCTGGTCGGCCAGGGCGATGGAGCGATTTCCGCGTTTTGCCGCGCACTGGGCGCCGATATCAAGATTATGGACTACCACGAGCACGCCATAGGTACCGGCACCGATACGCGGGCGGCGTGCTATGTAGAGCTGCGTGTCGGCGACTCAGCCACCGGCTTTGGTGTCGGCGTGCATGAAGACATCGTCACCGCATCATTCCTGGCGATTCTCAGTGCGGTCAACCGCCATGCCACGGTGCAGAAAGAGGAAGCGGCCGCGGCGGCGTAACAGGTATACCGCGCCCGTCTGCGGCGCGTGACGCCCCGCTGGTTGCCAAACCCGTCTCATTGAGGCGGGTTTTTTTGTAGCTTGCACGGGCACCACTTGCATCACAGAAAGAATTGGATGATAATTATTCTCATGTTTATTTGTATCTGTAATGCAATCACCGAGCGCCAGGTAAAAGCAGCGGTTGCCGAAGGTGCCTCCTCGTTGTCTGACCTTCAAGGCCAGTTGGGGGTTGCTGCGTGCTGCGGGTGCTGCGCCGACACGGCGGCCGAGTATCTGCCGGGTGGGCGTTATGCGGCTGTCGCTACCGAGGTACGGCGGACCGGCGCCGTTGTGGCCGCCGCGGCAAACGATGCCGCCATTCCCGACGCCACGGAAATCCGGGTTGCAACTCGCGCCTGAAACCTGGGCGTGGTAGTCTTTCGCTCCTGTTGTGTCCGCCCTATACTAGGGGTGGGCGTTTCTTGTCGCCCGTTTGCGACAACCGCTGTTACCAGGAGAACAACCCATGAAAGGCGACGCCACCGTTATCAAACATCTGAATGCCCAGCTCAAGAACGAGCTAACCGCCATCAACCAGTATTTTCTGCACGCCCGTATGCTGAATCACTGGGGCTTCAACAAACTGGGCAAACATGAATACGATGAATCCATCGGGGAAATGAAGCATGCCGATGCCCTGATCGAGCGTATATTCATGCTTGATGGTCTACCGAACCTGCAAGATCTGCACAAGCTGCTGATTGGCGAAGACGTTCCCGAGGTGCTCCAGTGCGACCTGAAGCTCGAAACCGGAGCCCAGGCCACTATCAAGGAAGGCATTGCCTATTGCGAGTCGGTGCGTGATTATGTGTCGCGCGATCTTCTGCAGGGCATTCTCGACGATACCGAAGAACATATCGACTGGCTCGAAACGCAGATCGATCTGGTCGATAAGGTGGGGCTGCAAAACTACTTGCAAAGCCAGATGCAAGAGTAACGGCGCAGCCGCCTTGCATAAAGCCTGAAAAGCTGTCAGGCCTTAAAAGCTTTTTGCAGGGCAGTCGCTTGTTCTACCCCAGGCATTGTTGGGCTCGCAATATTTGTTGCGCGCCGCCCAGGCACAGCTTGGGCGTTCAAAAAAGCCCAGTGCGCTGCAGGCATTCAGTTCCCGTTTCAGGGCAGCCTGCCAGTTGCCGTTGCCGGCGGCGGTTGGCGTTTGCTGCTGCGACGCCATCACCGGTGCATCGGTGGGGCTCATTTCAATGGGTTGAATTTCGGTGCCGGGTATCGCCAGATTACCCACGGTACCCAGGCCTTGCAAGCCGCCTTCTTGTTGCATCTGGGCCAGGGCCACGGCCTCTTCCAGGCTGATCTGGGTGGTGGCCAGCGCGATACGGCCGTTGTTAATCAGTTCGTCGATGGGGGTGGGGGCAACCTGCCACGCAACGTTGAAGGTGGTTTCGGGCCGGCCAAGCTGGCCATTGACCAGCGGTTGGGGGGGCTGTGCCTGGTACGGGCGGCCGTCGGCGTCAAGAACCGGCTCGCCGGCCAATTCAGGGGGAACGGTTGTAACGGGGGCTACCGGCCCGTTGGCAATAAGCCAGTCGCCCAGCCGCAGCCCGCCCCAGGCCGAAGCGGCGGCAGCCACGATGAGTATCCCAAAAATAACCCGCCAGGACATAGCTTCCCTCTGTTAGGCTTGTTGCCCGAAAACACGCCCGCCGTGTTCACGCATGGCGTGAAATTCTATGCCCGGATAGAGTTCCTGCACAACGCGTAACTGGGCGGCGGACCCGGCCAGAAATGCCGGCGCATCGACGACATCATAGGCGATGTTGGCCGCATTCGCATTCATGAATTTTTGCAATACTTTGGCATCGTCGCAGGTGAACCAGCGTGCCATGGTGTAGCGTGACGGCATGAGCCGGGCGTCGACCCCGTACTCGGTCTTGAGCCGGTGGGCAACGACCTCGAATTGCAGTTGCCCCACGGCGCCCAGAAGCATGGCACCGCCGGCGACTTCGGGCCGAAATACCTGAATGGCGCCTTCCTCGCCCAGCTGGGTGAGGCCGGTGCGTAGTTGTTTCATGCGAAGGGGATCCTTCACTTCGACGGCCTGGAACAGTTCGGGTGCAAAAAACGGCAGGCCGGTAAAGCGCAGTGTTTCGCCTTCGGTCAGAACATCGCCCAGCTGAAGGACACCGTGGTTGGGTATGCCGATGACATCGCCGGCAAAGGCCTCGTCAAGGAGTTCCCGCCGTTGGGATAGAAACGACACCACGTTGTTGGGCCGCATTTCTTTGCCGGTGCGCGATACTTTCAGACGCATTCCGCGTTCGAAGCGGCCGGAGCTGACGCGTACAAAGGCCACCCGGTCACGGTGCGCCGGATCCATGTTGGCCTGCACCTTGAAGACCACGCCGCTGAACTTGGGTTCGTGGGGCAGAACCTCGCGCTCGAGCGCAAGGCGTGGCCCCGGCTTGGGTGCCAGGTCGACCAGGGCGTCTAGCACTTCCTGGACGCCGAAGTTGTTGATGGCCGATCCGAAAAACACGGGAGTCTGTTTGCCGGCCAGGAAGGCTTCGTGATCAAACTCGGGGGATGCCGCCTGGATGAGTTCAATTTCCTCGCTGGCTTTGGCAAAGGCCTCGCCGAAGCGGTCGGCGATGACCGGGTTGGTCAGCCCGTCGATCAGTTCGTCGTCTTCACCGCGCCGTTCTTGCCCGGCGCGAAAAACGCGCATGCGGTCACGCCGTATATCAAAGACGCCGCCAAAGTGGCGCCCCATACCGACCGGCCACGAAAAGGGGATGGTGTCCATGCCCAGGTGGGATTCAATTTCAGACAGCAGATTCAGGGGCTCCTGAACCTCGCGGTCGAACTTGTTTACAAAGGTGATGATAGGAGTGTTGCGTGCCCGGCACACCTGAAGCAGGCGGATGGTTTGCGGTTCCACACCGTTGGCACCGTCGATTACCATCAGGGCGGCGTCGACGGCGGTCAGCACGCGGTAGGTGTCTTCTGAAAAATCCTGGTGGCCCGGGGTGTCCAGCAGATTGATAACGCAGTCGCGGTATTCCATTTGCATGACCGACGATGCCACCGAAATGCCCCGCTGTTTTTCGATTTCCATCCAGTCGGACGAGGCATGGCGGCTGGCCTTGCGCGCTTTCACGCTTCCGGCGATCTGGATCGCGCCGGCGAACAGCAACAGTTTCTCAGTGAGAGTCGTTTTACCGGCGTCGGGGTGGGAAATAATGGCGAATGTGCGTCGTCGAGCGACTTCTGACGGAATACTCATAAGAGAAATTTTAACGGTTTTGCACCGGCGGTTATTAGCGTTGGTGACTGAATGTTGCCAATGCCGTACCGGCCAGAATGAACAGGCTGCCGAAGGCTCGGTTCAGCCAGCGGATATGGCGCGGATTGCGCAGCAGCCGCAGCACTCGCGACGCCAGCGTGGTGTAGCATCCCATCGCCACCAGATCGGTGAAGCACAATGTGCCTGCAATCGTGACGTACTGAAGGGTTAGGGGGCGTGCCAGGTCGAGAAACTGGGGTACCACCGCCATCAGGAACACGGTTCCTTTCGGGTTGGTAATGTTGATCAGGCAGCCCTTGACCACTAGGTCGATCCGGCGGAATGGCCGGTCGGATCCCGGTACGGTGGCGGCGACCGGGGGCGCGTCGGTACGAAATTGCTTCCATCCCAGATACACCAGGTAGCCGACCCCCAGCCACTTGACGACATTGAATGCTACCTCGGAGGCGGCAAGCAGCGCGCCAAGGCCGACGGCGACAATCACGAACTGGACCAGAATGCCCAGGATCAGGCCTATGGTCGTCCAGTAGCCACGGCGGAATCCGTACCGTAGCCCGGAAGCCATGGCAGAGATCGCGCCGGGGCCGGGCGAGAACGAAATAGCCCAACAGGCCGCGAAGAAAGCAAGCCAGGTGGAAAATGACATGCCGGCCCCGTCAGCTTACTTGCCCAGCAGCGCGACACGCTGACCGTTGCCGGCAGGCCGTGCGCGTTGTGGTTTACCGGCGCCGGGTGCGTGCCCCTGGCGGCGCGGTGCACCGGCGTTCGCCGCGCGATGAGGGCGCGGTGCGCGTGCGGCGGGAGCCGGTCGCGGGGCGGGAGTTTCCGCCTGCACCATGCTGGGTGACCAGCCATCGATGGTGATACGGTCAATGGGGCGCTTGATGAGCTTTTCTATGGCGCTGAGCAGCTTGACTTCCGAGCGATCAACCAGCGACAAGGCCGAGCCTTCGCTGCCGGCGCGCCCTGTGCGCCCAATGCGGTGCACGTAGTCTTCCGGCACATTGGGCAGTTCGAAGTTGACAACCTGGGGCAGCTGGTCAATGTCGATGCCGCGCGCAGCGATATCGGTGGCCACCAGCACACTGACCTTGCCGTCCTTGAAGCCGGCAAGGGCGCGTGTGCGCGCCGCCTGGCTCTTGTTTCCGTGGATGGCTGCGGCCGACAGGCCGTCTTTGCTGAGTTTCTCGGCCAGGCGGTTGGCGCCATGCTTGGTCCGCGTGAACACCAGCACTTGATGCCAGCCGCTTTCGCGGATGATATGGCTCAATAAATCCCGCTTGTGATTTTGCTCGGTGATGACCACCCGTTGATCCACCAGCTCTGATGCCGTATTGCGTCGTGCGACCGAAATTTCGGCGGGATTTGACAGCACACCCTTGGCCAGCTCGCGGATTTCGTCGGAGAACGTGGCGGAAAACAGCAGGTTCTGGCGCTGTTTGGGCAACAAGGCCAGAATGCGGCGGATGTCGCGAATAAAGCCCATGTCCAGCATGCGGTCGGCTTCGTCTAGCACCAGAATTTCCACGCCCGACAAGTCGACTGTTTTCTGCTGGGCGTGATCGAGCAGCCGTCCGGGCGTGGCCACCAGAATATCGATGGGTTTACGCAGGGCGGAAATTTGGGGGTTGATATTCACACCGCCGAACATCACCATGGAACGTACACGCGTGTGCTGGCCATAGGTGCGTACCGACTCTTCCACCTGTGCGGTCAGTTCGCGGGTGGGGGTAAGAATCAGTACGCGCGGGCGGCCCGCTTTCGGGGCGGGCGCGGGCAGCGTCAGCAGGCGGTGCAGAATGGGCAGCGTGAATCCAGCGGTTTTGCCGGTGCCGGTCTGGGCGGCGGCGAGCAAATCGCCCCCTTTGATGACCTGGGGTATGGCTTGCGCCTGGATGGGGGTGGGGTGCGTGTAGCCGGTGTCGGCAACAGCGCGCAAAAGGGGTTCGGCCAACCCGAGGTCGGCAAAAGTAATAGCAGAGGTCAAAAGAAACTCCAGCGACAGCCTATCGCTCGAGGAGAGATACCAATCTAGGCAGACACATAAAGGTTAAGAGATGGCTGAGAGCAAAATGCTTCGCCAAGGCAAGGCAGGAACCGCCCCGCGATGTTGCGCGCTGATTGGTTCGTCGCGCAAAGGGGGCATTGTAGCCCAGGCACCGATGGAAAACAAACGTGATTGGGGGATAATGTGCATTGGTCCGATTTATTTGGCGAACGGGTTCGCCGTGGGGATAAGCGATGAAACGTGTGCTGTTTTTTTTGTTCATGCCGGTGCTTGCCGTGGTGTTGAGCGGTTGCGGGTACAACGAGATCCAGCGTCTCGACGAGCAGGTGAAGGCGGCGTGGTCGCAAACCCTGAATCAATACGAGCGGCGTGCCGAGCTGGTGCCCAAGCTGGTCTCGTCTGTGGATGCGTATATGGTGAATGAACGAACCTTGCTGAAAGAAGTCACCGAGGCGCGTGCCGCCGTTGGCAGCATCAAGATCAGTGCCGAAGACCTTCAGGATCCTGCACTGATGCAGCGTTTCACCCAGGCCCAGGGGCAGCTGTCGTCGGCCTTGTCGCGCCTGATAGCGGTGTCCGAAAACTATCCCCAGCTCAAGAGCGACGGGCTGTTCCGCGACCTCATGACCCAGCTCGAAGGCACCGAAAACCGTATTGCCACCGAGCGGGGGCGCTATGTGAAAGCGGTGCAGGAATACAATCTGATCGTCCGCCAGTTCCCCACACTGATCACTGCCAAGGTCTTTGGTTACAAGACCATGGAGAACTACGGTGTGGATCGCCAGGATCAGATCATGCGTGACCCGCAGGTGAAGTTCAGTGTGCCGGCGCCGGCCAATTGATCCTGTGGTTTTCCAGTGTTCAGTGTGTGCGGGGTAATGGAATGAACGTAATCCGTGGTTGGCTGCTGGTTGTGTTTCTGATGTGGGGGTGGCCTGCGGCGGGGCAGCCGGTGGCGGTTCCCGAACTGGGCGCCTGGGTCACCGACACCACGGGAACCCTCGACGCGGCTACGCGGTCAAGTCTTGAACAGCAACTGGCCGATCTGGAAAAACGCAAGGGGGCGCAAATGGCTGTGCTCATTGTTCCCACCACCGGCGAAGACACCATTGAAAGCTATGCGCGTCGCGTGTTCGACCAATGGCGTATCGGGCGTGCCAACATCGACGACGGGGTGTTGCTGGTAGTGGCGAAAGACGACCGCCGGCTGCGTATCGAAGTGGGTTACGGCCTGGAAGGCGCCATTCCCGATATTTTGGCCGGTCGGGTGATCCGGGAACAGATTACGCCGCATTTCCGGAATGATGATTATGCCGGCGGCATTGTGGCCGGCGTCACCCGCCTGATCGGGCTGATCGACGGCGAGCCGCTCCCCGAGCCGCCCGAATCCGGCACTCTCGACGACGACAGCCCTTGGGTGGTGCTGCTGCCGCTGGCATTCATGAGCTTTTTCATGCCGGCGGCGTTTGCGGCATTTTCCATAGGTATCTTCAGCTTTGTTGCCTTCCAGAGCTTTTGGCTGGCGCTGTTGTGTGCCGCTGTGGCGGTGCTCATCAGCCGCCTTGGCCGGCTGTTTGGCGCCGGAGGCAAGGGGGCCACGGCCCGTGCTTCGCGCCGCGGAAGTGTCGCCGGTGGGTTGGGCGGGGGTTTCGGGGGCGGGTTTGCCGGGGGCTCCGGCGGATTCGGCGGCAGCTCTGGTGGTTTTGGCGGCGGCGGCGGGGGTGGCAGCGGCGGCGGTGGTGCGTCGGGTAGTTGGTAGGCAACAGCCCCAAGGAGCGACAGTGGGTACACGATTCAACTGGAAAGCAGTCACCGGCATCACCGTTCTGGAAGGCCATTGGCTCAAGCGCAAGTATTTTTCGCCGGCCGTGCTGCAGCAATTGGCTCAGCGCATCAAGCAGGCGGAAGAGCATCACAGTGGCGAACTGGTTCTGGCCGTAGAGGCCGTCAGCCCTTTACACGAGCCCGACAGCCATGCCCGTGCGCTGGAAGTGTTCGGCCGGCTGCGGGTATGGGATACGCCGCACAATACCGGCGTGCTGCTGTATCTGGCGCTGGACAAGCACCATATTCATATTGTGGCCGACCGGGGAATCAGCGCCCCCGACACGGCCTGGGATCAGATATGCCGGCGGCTGCAGGACAGCTTTCGCCAGGGTCGTTTTGCCCAAGGCCTGGACCAGGCCATCGATGCGATCGAAGGTGTGTTAAGGCAGCATACCCCCCGGAATACCGATGGGCCGTCGACGCCTGACGGGTTACCCGACGTGCCGGTGATGCTGTAGGCCGCGGCCCGCCGGCATCCAGCTTACCCGGCTTTCCCGACTTTCCCGGCTTTCCCGACTTTCCCGACTTTCCCGACTTTCCCGACTTCCCCGGCCAGGGGTGCCGTGGCGCCTATTTGCTTCAGCTCGCGCTGAATGGCTGCTTTGTCGAGCAGAGTGATCGGCAGGCTGGTAAAGACATGAATACGGTTTGAAATTTGCCGGAACACCTTGTCGAACACTGTGCGTATCTGTTCGTGGCTGCCTTGCGCGGCAGCGGGGTCTTCAAACCCCCAGTGCGCAGAGATCGGCTGACCGGGCCAGATGGGGCACACTTCCCCGGCGGCGTTGTCGCACACAGTAATGATGAAGTCCATGGCCGGCGCGCCGGGCAGGGCGAACTCATCCCAGCTTTTGCTGCGCAAGGTGTCGATCGGGTAATCCAGGGATTCAAGAATTTCAATGGCAAACGGATTCACTTGTCCGCCGGGTTGGCTGCCCGCACTGAACGCGCGGAACCGGTCGCCGGCCGTTGTATTCAATATGGCCTCGGCCATGATGCTTCGGGCGGAATTGCCGGTGCACAGAAATAATACGTTGTAGACGCGCTGGGTCATGATGGGTGTTCGCTTACAGGCAGGAAGTTGACGGGCCGATACATTCATTTCAATATTTCAATTATAGTAGAAATATTGAATCAAAGCCCGGTCACGCGGAAGGTGAGATTGATACGTTGCGGCCCCATCACCGCATGCACACCTTCCTTGACCGGAAGTACACCGTGAAAACGGAACCTGTCAGCGGCGCCCCAAACCACGACGTCGCCATGGAACACAGGATAGCGCCGCGTTTTGTCATTTCGATGAAAGCCGCCAAACAAGAACAGGGCCGGCAGCCCCAGGGAGACGGAAACGATGGGCGCGTAGCTGTCTTTTTCGTCTTTGTCCTGATGCAGCGTCAGGCGGGCACCCGGAACGTAACGGTTAATCAGGCAGCTGTCGGGTTGATAATCGCGGAACCCGGCCCGACGGGCGGCGCAAGCTGCCAGTTCCAGGAAGGACGCCGGCATGGGCGGCCATTCGTTCCCGGTGGCCGGATTGGTTCGGGTGTACCGGTAGCCGCGGCTGTCGCTCACCCAGCCGTAGGTGCCGCAGCAACTCAGTTTGACCGACATGATGTGGCCGCCCGGGGTTACCATGGTTCTGAACGGCTGGGCCTGGAGCGTCTTGCGTAAATCGGCCAGCAGCGTGTCGTGATGCGCCAGCGCGAACCCACGAAAAATATAGGCATTTTCCCCGATCTGCTCCGACGGTTGAACGGGTTCCGCGGCAAAAAGTGGTAGGCTGCACATGTGCTTTGGATGTTACTGTTAATGGTAAGGAATGGTTGCCTAACAAAGCGATTAATATTACCGTTTCACTCCTGCACTCGTCTTCACCCACCGGGTATCTTCATGGAAACACAACCCTTCGCTTTGTCCCAGCTAGGTCTTGATGGCGGGCGCGACCTATTCAATGCCGTACCGACGTCATTGTGGCTGGAAGACTACAGCGAGTTGCGCCGTCTGTTTGCCGCGTGGCGCGAGCAAGGGGTGACCGATCTGGCCGCCTACTTGCGTGAAGACCCCGACCGTGTCCAGCAGTGTTCGGCCTGCATCCGCGTGCTGCGGGTGAACCAGCCCACCCTTACCTTGTTCGGCGCATCCAGTGTGTCCGAGCTGGTGTCCCGTCTTGGAGAGGTCTTTCGCGACGACATGATGGGAACCTACATCGAGGAGCTGGTGCAGCTGTGGAACGGTTCCATGTACTTTCACAGCAAAACCGTGAATTACGCGCTCGACGGTCGCCGTCTCGATATTTTGCTGAAGGGAACCGTTCTGGAGGGTTATGAAGAGTCCTGGGAGCGCGTGCTGGTGGTAGTGGAAGATATCTCCGCCCTCGAGGATACCCGTCGTCGGCTTGCCGCCAGCGAGCAACACGCGCGCGGCGTTTTCGAGCAGGCCCCGGTGTCGCTTTGGGTGGAGGATTTCAGCAGCATACGCCGGCTGCTCGATGATCTGCGCCGGCAAGGTATCTCGGATTTCCGTACCTTTACCGATGTGCATCCCGAATTCATTGATCGCTGTATGGCGGAAATTCGGGTTCTGGATGTCAACCGGTATACCCTGTTCATGTTCAACGCTCCTTCCAAGTCCGACCTTCTGGTCCGGCTCTCCGAGGTGCTGCGTGGCGAAATGAGGCAGCATTTTCGTGAGCAGCTGATCGAATTGTGGGAGGGCAGGTTGTTTCAGACCCGCGAGGTCGTGAACTATTCGCTCGACGGCAACGAGCTTTACCTGCATATGCAATTTTCGGTTTTCCCGGGACACGAGGGCGACTGGGCCATGGTGCTGGTGGCGCTTACCGACATCACGGCGCGCAAGAAGGCCGAGGCCTATCTGGAATACCTGGGTAAGCACGACGTGCTTACCAAACTGAAGAATCGCTCGTTCTATCTCGACGAAATCAGCCGTATCGAGCGCAAGGGGCCGTTTCCCGTCACCGTCATTGCCATCGATCTGAACAATCTCAAAGACTGCAACGATACCTACGGCCATGCGGCCGGCGATGCCTTGTTGCGCCGCACCGGCGAGGTCCTGGCCAAAGCGGTCGACGCACCGCATCATGCGGCCCGTATTGGCGGCGACGAATTCGTGGTGCTGATGCCCGGTGTCAGTGAAACCGGCGGGCAGCTGGTGCTTGAAGATATCCGCAAGCTGGTCGCCCTGAACAACCAGTTCTATACCGGCCCCGCACTCAGCTTGTCGATGGGCATGGCAACATGCGAGCGGCCGGGGTCGCTGGCCGAGGTGCTGCGCGATGCCGATCTGGCCATGTACGAAGAGAAGCGCCGCTATTATTTGCAGCCGGAAAGCCAGCGCCGCCGCGATTCCGACTAAAACCAGGCCGGCGCCTTCGCAACCGCCGGCGGGCCTGCCCAGGAGCCCGCCGCCTAGCTTTTCTTCGGCAGGCGGAACAGCTCGGGGTCGGGGCCAAGGCGTCCGGTGGCGTTGTCCAATGCGGCGATCTCGGCCATGTCGTCGTCCGACAGCTCAAAATCCCCGATCCGGAAATTTTCGACCAGGCGCGTTGCATTCACGGATTTCGGGATCACAGCATTCCCCAGTTGTATGTGCCAGCGCAGAATTACCTGGGCGACCGAGCGTCCGTGTTTGCGAGATAGCCCCAGCAGTACCGGGTGCTCGGTGAAGTGGCCTTGCCCCAGCGGGCTCCACGCCTGGGTCACAATGTCGTGCTCGTTGTGAAAGGCGCGCAGTTCGGCCTGCTGAAAACCGGGGTGCAGCTCTATCTGGTTGAGCACCGGCAGTACGCCGGTTTCGTCGAGCAGTCGCTCAAGATGAGGTATGTTGAAATTGCACACGCCGATGGATTTGGCCAGGCCTTCGTCGCGTAGCTGAATCAGGGTTTCCCAGGCTTGCACATACAGGTTGTCCCGGGGTACCGGCCAGTGAATCAGGTACAAATCAACGTAGTCCAGTTGCAACCTTTCCAGGCTTTTCATGAATGCCATGCGGGTAAGCTCGTGCCCGTGGCTGTCATTCCACAGTTTGGTGGTGACGAACAGGTCGCCGCGGGGCAGGTCGCTTTCGCGCACGCCTTTCCCGACTCCGGCCTCGTTCTCGTACAAGGGCGCGGTGTCCACTAGGCGATAGCCCACACGGAACGCGCTTGCAAGCACGTCGGGGGCGGCTTCGGTTGATATCTGCCAGGAGCCCAGGCCAAGCTGCGGCAGTTTTTTGCCGTCGTGAAGCTCAAGGGTTGAAATGGATTTTGTCATGAAACCTCCGTCGTTCCCGCCAGGCAGGGATAAGGTCGGTGCGATACCGCTTTAATGAACCGACCTGCAGTGAATTCCGATAGAATGTAGATGATAATAAAGTTACAACCTTTATCAGGCGGTTGCGGACAGTTCCTTCTTGTATGCAACCGTTGGCAAGGCCTGACCAAACAGAGGGCACAGGGCCTAACCGTTCAATCCAGGTACACAGGGTAACCCAGCATGGAAATTCGCCAGTTAGAAGCCTTCGCCGCCGTGTATGCCGCCGGTAGTGTCACCGCCGGGGCGCGGTTGCTTGATCGTTCGCAGCCGATGGTCAGCCGCCAAATACAGGATCTTGAGCACCAGCTTGGGTTTCTGTTGTTCACGCGCACCCGGCCACAGGTTACGCTGACCGAGCAGGGCAAGCAACTTTACGAAGAAGTCCGGCATGTGCTGGCGGGCCTGCAACAGCTGGAAAGCCGCTCGCGGGAAATTGCCCAAGGCCAGATTCGCCCTTTGCGCATTGCAACAACCTACGCGGCAAGCATCTGCATGATGCCACAGGTCATTGCGGCAATGGAAGCCGATCAACCTGCGTTCGAGCGCAAAATGTACCTGGAAAGCATGCCGCCGCACCTGGTCATACGCGCTGTCGAAGACAGCGAGGCCGATATGGGCCTGGTGACCTTGCCGGTCGATCTGGGGCGTTGCCAGGTGCACTGGTCGGGGCAGGCGCCGTGCCGCATTGCGTTGCCCCAAGCGCATCCCATGGCGCATCTTGATACCGTGCCCATCGACGAGCTTGGCGAAACGACCATCATCACGCTGTCGAACCGCTCGCGCCTGCGTTATCGCATGTCAACGGCGCTGCTGCATGCCGGCGATGCCTCGAAGGTGCGCCGGCAAATCGAAACCACCACCAGCATGAATGCCGTGATGCTGGTTCGGGCCGGTTTGGGTGTGGCACTGATCGATCCGTTCACGGCGTCGGTTCCGGTGCCCGGGGTGGTGTTCCGTGAAATCGACAAATACGTTCCCTACATGCTCGGGGTTATCACGCATCGCGATCGCGGGCTCAGCGACGAGCAGAAACTGGTGTCCGACGCGGTGTACCGTTACTGCGCACAGACTATTCCCAATTTCATCGACAGCGGCGCCGAAACGCTGCCGCAAGAGCCCGAGCCTTCCACGGCGCCGGCAGAGCAAGATACCGACTGACCGTTGCGCGCCGCTCAGTTGAAGGGAATATCGGCGGCGCGAACCACACCTTCCCATTTTTTCAGTTCGTGGGAAATCACCATATCCATGGCCTCCGGGCTGCCGCCCAGCGGCACGGCGCCTATGGCTTCAAGCTTTTTGATCAGTTCGGGGTTTTCCAGGCTGCGGTTCAGCGCCCGGTTGAGCAGGCCGATGATCTCGGGCGGGGTGCCGCGCGGTGCCGACAGGGCAAACCACACTGTCGAGATAAGTTCCGGGTAGCCTTGCTCGGCCATGGTCGGCACGTTGGGCAGAACCGGCAGGCGTTTGCGCGACATGACGCCCAGCGGCCGTATGAGTTTTTCATTGATGGGTTTGAGCACCCGCGGCACCAGCTGGAACATGGATTCGATCTGGCCGTTGATCAGGTTCGATGTGGCCAGATCAATCGAACTGTAACTGACGTGCACCATATTGGTGTCGGTGGCATTCATGTATAGCTGCCCGGCCAGATGCATGGCCCGTCCGCTACCCGTCGAGCCGAAATTCAGTTTGCCGGGGTTCGCGTGCACATAGGCGGTAAATTCTTTCACGTCGTGCACCGGCAGGGCGTTGTTCACTACCAGAATGTTGGGTACTTCCGCCACCAGACCGATGGCATCCAGGCTGTGCTCGGGGTGGTAGGGGAGTGTTTTGAACAGGCTGGGATTCACCACCAGCGATCCTGACCAGGAAAGCAGCAGCGTCAGGCCATCGGGTTTGGCCGATGCCACCTTGTCGGTGCCCGTAATGCCATAATCATCGGGAACATTCTCTACCAGAAAGTCGATCGCCAGGGTTTTGCCCATTTCAGGGGCGAGCAACCGCGCCACGGTGTCGATGGTCATGTTCTTGCCGGCCGGTACAACGATGCGTATGCCGGCACCCGGCGTGGGCCAGACGGTTTGGGCATTCACGGGGAACATGCTGGCTGCCGCAACAGCGAACAGACTGAAAAGCAGCGTAAAAAACCTGTGCATAAGAACGGGCTGACCGCAGGATAATGCGCTACTGTAACAAGCCATGCCCGGTTCGTTCAAATAGAAAGGTGTAATTTATGGAAGTGTATTGGTCAGCGGTCGAGTTGCGCGATGCCCTGTTTTTGCTGGCCGGCGTGCTGCTGGGCCTGCTGGTTGCATTTATTCTGGGACGTCGGCGCTCCCGGCACTATGACCAGACGCACGACGCCTTGCTGCAGGCAACCCGCGATTCGGCGCGCCTGCAGCAGGCACTGGCTGACCAACAGGCGCGTCACGAGGAAAGGCTGGCCGACCTGCGGGTTGCCCGCGAGCAGTTGGGCACCGAGTTTCAGGCGCTTGCCAGTCAGGTGCTGGAGCAGAAAGGTCAGGCATTTGCGGCGGCGGGGCAACAGGCCATGGCCACGCTGCTGACACCATTTCGTGAGCAGATTCACCAGTTTCAACGTCGCCTGAACGAGGTTCACGATACGGCTGTGCGTGATAATGCCTCGCTGGCTGAACAGATCCGCAGTGTGGCACAGGCCGGCGTTCGCATCAGCGCAGAGGCCGGCAATCTGACGCGGGCACTCATGGGTGACAACAAAACGCTCGGCAACTGGGGCGAGCATCTGCTGGAGCAGACCTTGCAGCTGGCCGGCCTGATGCCCGACGATCACTACCAAACCCAGCAGGGGTACCGCGACGATCAGGGCAATCGCCGCCATCCGGACGTCGTGATCAAGCTGCCCGATGGCAAGCATCTGGTGATCGACAGCAAGGTGTCGCTGCGGGATTACGAGCGCGCGGTGGCTGCCGACACCGACCAGGAGCGCGACAGCGCGCTGACGGATCATGTGCGTGCTGTCCGCCGGCATATCGACGATCTGGCCGGGAAGGATTACAGTGCGCTCCCGGGGTTACGAAGCCCTGGATTTGTGTTGATGTTCATTCCGGTCGAGCCTGCCTATATGCAGGCCCTGCGGCATGACCGGGATATCTTCAACTATGGTTACCACCGGAATGTGATCCTGGTGTCGCACACGACGCTACTGCCCATCATGCGTACTGTGGCGAACGTGTGGGCGATGGCGCGCACGAACGACGAGGCCCGGGAGCTGGGGCAGCGTGCCGCCGATATCTATAATCAGGTGGTGCTGGTGGCCGAGCGGCTCAAACGCCTGGGCGCCACGCTCGAAACGGCCAGCCGTCAGTACAACGACACGGTGCGGGCGGTGGCGGGCCAGCAGGGGCTGTACGGCAAGGTGGAGCGGTTCAGTACTTTGTCGTCCCGGGCCAACAAGCAGTTGCCCGATATCCAGCCTATGCATGCCGATTTTGACCACGAGCGCCTGGAGCTGGCGGTTCGCCCCGACGACGGTACCGATAAAGCAGGTTAGAGTTCGGCCAGCGGCAGAGCCGTTTTGTAGGACACCTGTTTCAGCGCAAAGCTGGACCGGATTTTTTCGATGCCCGGAATGGGGGTGAGCTGGTTCAGGATGAATTGCTCAAGAGCCCCCATGGTGGGTACCGCCACACGAATCAGATAATCGGAGTCGCCCGTCATCAGGTAGCACTCCATGACTTCGGCATGTTCCGTAATGCGCTTTTCGAAGTGGGCCAGCGTTTCCTTGCTTTGCGATTTCAGGCTGATTGAAATGAAAACGTTCAGATGCAGGCCCAGGGCGGCGGCATCGACAAGCGCTACATAGCGTTTGATGACGCCGGCGGCTTCCAGTGCCCGCACGCGTACCAGGCAGGGTGACGGCGACAAATGAACCCGCCGGGCGAGCTCCACGTTGCTTAGCGAGCCGTCGCGCTGCAGCTCGTTCAGTATTCTTAAGTCGGTGATATCAAGTTTCATGTGCTGATAAAGTTTAATTTTTAGGCATTTTATGCTTTTACGGGCTGTTTTCACAGCGTGCTTCAATAACTAATTCTTCCCGGATTGGCGCAAAATAGTTGGCTGAGGTTATGTCAGCAACGCACGAACGAGGTAGGCAATGAATTCCCCCATTGAATGGCAACGGATGGCCCGGCATCAGGGCTCCGATACGCACGATGTCGATCCTGAAGAAACCCGGGAATGGGAGGAAGCGTTTGAGGCGCTGTTGGCGGTGCATGGCAAGGATCGTGCCCGGTACATTCTGGAGTGTTTGAGCCGGCGTGCTGAAAAAGCGGGCCTTCCAGGGCCGATGGCTGTGCAGCGATCCTATGTGAACACCATTGCAGTCGATGACCAGCCTACGTTCCCCGGCGATTTGCGTACCGAACAGCATCTGGCCGCCCTGATGCGCTGGAACGCCCTGGCCATGGTGGTGCGGGCCAACGCCGCCTATGGCGAGCTGGGCGGGCACATTGCCAGCTATGCCAGTGTTGCCGACCTTTTCGAGGTTGGGTTCAACCATTTTTTCCGCGCCGACGCGGCCGGTCGCGCCGATCGTGACGGCGACCTGGTTTTCTTTCAGCCGCACAGTGCGCCGGGGGTGTATGCGCGGGCATTTCTGGAAGGCCGTCTGACCGAGCATGACCTGACCTTTTACCGGCAGGAGATCACGGGTGCCGAACAGGGCTCGCGCGGGCTGTCCAGCTACCCCCACCCGTATCTCATGCCCGACTTCTGGCAGTTTCCGACGGGGTCCATGGGCATTGGCCCCATCAGTTCCATTTATCACGCGCGTTTCATGCGGTATTTAACCGATCGAGGCCTGCTCGATTGCTCGGGCCGGCGCGTTTGGGGGGTGTTCGGCGACGGGGAAATGGATGAGCCGGAATCCATGAGCGCCTTGACACTGGCTGCGCGCGAGCGGCTCGACAACCTGACCTGGGTGGTCAATTGCAACTTGCAGCGCCTGGACGGGCCCGTGCGGGGTAACGGGAAAATCGTCGATGAGCTGGAGCGGCTGTTTTCGGGGGCGGGCTGGAATGTCATCAAGGTACTTTGGGGCAGCGACTGGGATGGCCTGTTCGCCCGCGATGCCGACGGCATTCTGGCCCAGACGCTGGCCCAAACCGTGGATGGCCAGATGCAGACATTTGCGGCGAACGACGGACGCTACAACCGGGAGCATTTCTTTGGCCAGAGCGAGGCCCTGAGCCGCCTGGTTCAGGGGCTGACCGACGAGCAAATCGATGCGCTGCGCCGGGGCGGCCATGATCTGGTGAAAATATACGCGGCCTATGACGCCGCCTGCCGGCACAAGGGGCAACCTACGGTTATTCTGGCGCATACCAAGAAAGGTTACGGCATGGGGCCCTCGGGACAAGGGCGCATGACCACGCACTCGCACAAGAAATTTGAAGAAACCGATTTGATCGAGTTCCGTAACCGCTTCAGTTTGCCGCTGAGCGACGAGCAGGTGCGCAATCTGACGTTCTATCGGCCGCCTGAAGGCAGCCCGGAACTGCAGTATCTGAAAGATCGCCGTGAAGCTCTGGGCGGGTATCTGCCCGCTCGCCGGTCCGACAGTGATGCGGTATCGGTACCGGACATGGCGTCGTATGCGCGTTTTGCCCTGGATGCCGACGGCAAAGTGATGTCCACCACCATGGCGTTTGTGCGTATGTTGGGTGCCTTGCTGAAAGACAAGGCGCTGGGGCCGCGCCTGGTACCCATTGTGGCCGACGAGGCGCGTACCTTCGGCATGGCGAATCTGTTCCGCCAGGTAGGTATCTATTCCAGCGTTGGCCAGCGCTACGAGCCCGAGGACATCGGTTCCATGCTCAGTTACCGCGAGGCGCTCGACGGGCAGATCCTGGAAGAAGGCATCAGCGAGGCAGGCGCCATTTCAAGCTGGGTGGCGGCGGCCACCAGCTACAGCGTGCATGGCAAGGCGATGCTGCCCTTCTACATTTATTACTCCATGTTCGGTTTTCAACGGGTGGGCGACCTGATCTGGGCGGCGGCCGACCAGCGGCCGCGGGGTTTCCTGATCGGCGCCACGTCGGGAAAAACCACGCTGGGCGGCGAGGGCCTGCAGCACCAGGACGGCAGCAGCCACGTGTATGCCGCCACGGTACCCAACTGCCGGGCGTACGACCCGGCGTTTGCCGGCGAGCTTGCGGTCATTCTTGACTATGGCATGCAGGAAATGCTGCACGAGCAGAAAGACGTTTTCTATTACGTAACGGTCATGAACGAGAACTACGCCCAGCCCACGATTCCTGCTGAATCGGCCGAGCACATACGGCGCGGTGCATACGTGTTCAAGCGCTTCGGGCCGGCGACCGGAACGCCGTCGGGTGCGGTTACCTTGCTGGGGTCGGGTGCGATTCTGACCGAGGTTTTGCAGGCGGCGGAACAGCTGGCGGCGCAGAATGTCCAGGTGGATGTCGTTAGTGTTACCAGCTGGAGCGAGCTGGCGCGCGACGGGCAGCGCTGCGAGGCCGGGCCGGGTGACGGTGCGCCGGATGAAACACCGTTCATCACCTCGTTGCTGGAAGGTTGCCACGGCCCGGTCGTGGCCGCCAGCGATTACGTTTGCATGGTGCCCGAGTCGATCCGTGCCTACATTCCCGAGGGACGCCGGTATCGAACACTGGGCACCGACGGCTTTGGCCGCAGCGACACACGCCGGACATTGCGCCGCTTCTTCAACGTTGACGCGGCGGCGATTATCGAGGTGGCCAGACGTCTTCCAGGCGTGTCGGCTGCCTAGGGCAATCGGCCGGACAGGTGTTGGGTACCTGCAGTGACGCATAGTTGTCGCGTGTGAACGGCTGGCCCGGCACCCATTCGAGCACATGAGCCTGAAGGCGGGCCAGCCAGTCGGGCAGGGGCACGATACGCCGGGGATGGCCCGACGCCTGCGCGGCATAACGAACGATTTCTTCCAGTGTGTAGTCTTGGGGGCCGCACAGGTCGATGCGCCGGCCGATGCTGGACGGGTTGTCCAGCGCGTCGGCCATGCAGCGCACGACGTCGCCCACATAGACGGGGGAGAATCGTGCCTGCGGGCACGCCAGGGGAAAAATCCCGGGCATCAGGCGGGCCAGTTGCGCAAAGCGGTTCAGGAAGGAATCGTTCGCGCCAAAGATGACCGAAGGCCGGAAACTGGTGACGCCGATACCATTTTTGTAACCGAACGCGTGGGCGAGATCTTCCGCCTTCCCTTTGCTGCGCTGATAGAAACTGCTGCCTGCCGTGGCATGGGCGCCCAGGGCGCTCATGTGCAGATAACGTTTCAGCCCGGCCTTGTGCGCACTTACCAGAATGGCCCGGGTCAGGTCGACATGTACTTTTTCGAAAGTTTTTCCGTTGTGAACCGGCTCGTTCAGAATGCCGACCAGATTGACCAGTACGTCGTGCCCGGGCAGCAGATCGTCGATGACGGAGCCGTTCCACTGACGCAGGCTCAGACCCTGCCGGCGGGACAGTTCCGGGTGATTGTGCGGAGTGCGGGACGCCACGCTGACGCCGTAGCCGCGATCCAGCAGTTCGCTGACCAGTGCCTGGCCGACGAAGCCGGTGCCGCCCAGAACCAGCACGGTGGGTTTCCCGGAATGGGTGGAGGAATCGTGCATAGTGGTCACCTTCAGTAAAGGGTTGACTGAGTTAGGGTTAAGCTTACGCTTTTATTTTCAGCAGGCGAGTGGTGTATGTCAGTACGTTCAACGGGCTCCGGTGTTCAGCCGGAAACGACGACCAATCCGTTCATGGCTTTTCTGGGTGTGAACCTGGTTCAGTGGAAAAACGGTTACGTGGAATTGCAATTGCCGGTGCGGCCAGAGCTGGGGAATCGCACCGGGCGGGTTCAGGGCGGGGTGATCTGCACTTTGCTGGACCTGGCCTGCGGCTACGCCGGCCTGTTTACCCCGGAAGGTGAACCCACACGCTACAGTCTTACATTGTCTCTGACGACAAATTTTCTGGATAGCCGTGAAGGTACGGTCTTGACGGCCAAGGGGTTTCTTGATCGCGAAGGCCGCACGGTGTTTTTCTCACGCGGGGAAGTGTGGGTCGATGACACGCACCTGGTGGCTACCGCTGTGGGGACATTCAAATATATTCGCAGCCGGTAGGTTGTCGTACGGCATTAGTGGTGGTTCGGGGAGGCAGGCGGGTTGCCGGTCTGGCCCTGCCGGGCGATCCAGTCGTCGATGG
>JBFWLP010000030.1:0-15567 GCA_050252075.1 Burkholderiaceae bacterium
GTGTACCACTGACATTTCCGATGTGGTGCATGGGGCGCGAAATGCTGTACACGATATATTGCACGGTTCCGACGACCGGCTGGTTGTCATTGTGGGGCCATGCTCCATTCACAACCCTGCAGCGGCTCTGGACTATGCCCGTCGCCTGGTTGCCGAGCGTGAGCGCTTCAAGGGCGACCTTGAAATCATCATGCGCGTGTACTTCGAGAAGCCGCGTACTACGGTGGGCTGGAAAGGCCTGATCAACGATCCTGGCCTTGACGGCAGCTTCAATATCAACCAGGGGCTGCGCATGGCGCGCGAGCTTCTGATCAATGTGAACGAGCTCGGTTTGCCGGCGGGGTGTGAATTCCTTGACATGATCACCCCCCAGTACATTGCGGATCTCGTGTCCTGGGGAGCGATCGGTGCGCGCACGACCGAAAGCCAGGTTCATCGCGAACTGGCTTCCGGCCTTTCGTGCCCGGTCGGGTTCAAGAACGGCACTGATGGCAATACAAAAATTGCCATCGACGCCATCAAGGCAGCGTCCCAGCCGCACCATTTCCTGTCGGTGACCAAGGGCGGGCATTCCGCTATTGTTTCCACGGTGGGCAACAATGACTGCCACATCATTTTGCGGGGCGGCAAGAAACCCAATTACGACGCCGCCAGCGTTCAAGAGGCCGGTGATGCCCTGGTCAAGGCCGGCTTGCGCCCGCGCATCATGATCGATGCCAGCCATGCGAACAGCAACAAAGACTACAAGAATCAGCCTGCGGTAATGGAAGATGTGGCCTTGCAAATGGAAGAAGGCGACGAGCGGATTTTCGGCGTCATGATCGAAAGCAATCTGGTAGCCGGCCGTCAGGATCTGGTCGAAGGCAAACCGCTCACGTACGGCCAAAGCATTACCGACGGCTGTATCGACTGGGAGGCAAGCGTGAAGGTGCTGGAGCGTCTGGCCGCCGGCGTTCAGAAACGTCGCGAGAAACTTGGGCAATCCGCACAAGCCCTGATCGGCACACAGGCGTAATTGGTTTAGCATGCTGTAACTTTTGCACTTTCATGGGGTGTTCCGGCCATCGCGCCGGAACGTGGTGTGGCTTGAAGGGTTTTGTATGCACAACGGCCAGTTGCGTCGGGCGATTCCCGGCAACTTTTTCGATGCCATCCGGCAGCGTTTCGGCGACCGGTTTTCCACGGCGCAGGCTGTGTGTGAGCATCACGGGCGCGATGAATCGCCCCTGGGCGTCATGCCCCCCGACGGTGTCGTATATGCGCTGAGCGTCGACGACATTGCCTGGGTGGCGGCCCATTGCCACCAGCATCGGGTGCCGCTCATTCCTTACGGTGCGGGTTCGTCGCTCGAGGGGCATCTGCTTGCCGTTCAGGGGGGTATTTGCCTGGACCTGTCGGGCATGAATCAGGTGGTGGCAGTTCATGCGGAAGATTTCACCGTAACGGCTCAGGCCGGCGTTACCCGCAAGCAACTGAACGAAACGATTCGCGATACCGGTCTGTTCTTTCCGATCGACCCCGGCGCCGACGCCAGCCTGGGCGGCATGGCCGCCACTCGGGCGTCTGGGACCAATGCGGTCCGGTATGGAACAATGCGCGAGAATGTCGTTTCCCTGAAGGTGGTCACTGCCGACGGGCGAATTATCACTACCGCCGGCCGTGCCCGCAAATCGTCCGCCGGCTACGACCTTACGCGCCTGTTTGTGGGCAGTGAGGGCACTCTTGGCATTATTGCCGAGGTCACTGTGCGCCTTTACCCGCAGCCCGAAGCCGTCTGCGCCGCTGTCTGCAACTTTCCATCACTCGACAGTGCCGTGACCACCGTGATCCAGGTTATCCAGATGGGTATTCCGGTGGCAAGGGTGGAATTCATGGACACCTGGGCGGTGAAAGCCACCAACGCCTACAGCAAGCTGGCCATGAAAGAGTCCCCTTTGCTGTTGTTCGAGTTTCATGGCAGTTTGGCCGGCGTGCAAGAGCAGGCGCGGGCCGTTCAGGACATCGCGAAAGATAACGGCGGGCTTGATTTCCAATGGGCGGATCAGCCCGAAGACCGTTCGCGCCTGTGGACGGCGCGCCATAATGCCTATTTTGCGGCTTTGCAGGTGCGCCCCGGCTGCCGAGCCAGCACGACCGATGTTTGTGTGCCGATTTCCCGGCTGGCCGATTGCGTCAATGAAACGGCCGCCGATCTGGATCGTGCCAGTTTTCCCTACACCATAGTCGGGCATGTGGGTGACGGCAATTTTCATGTGCTCATGTTGCTCGATCCCGATAACCCCGACGAGTGGCATGAATCCGAAGCCTTGAACCAGCGCCTGGTCGAGCGGGCCATCGACATGGGTGGCACATGCACTGGCGAGCATGGCGTAGGTTTGCATAAAATGCGTTTCCTGCCGCGCGAGCACGGCCGGCACGCTTTGGACTTGATGGCGGGTCTGAAGCAAACATTCGATCCACACAACATTCTTAATCCCGGAAAAATTATTTCCCTGTCAAAGGACGATCTGTCATGAGCCAAGCAGCCGCCTACGCCGAAGCGCCGGTTCAGTCGGCAATTCCCGAGCTTATCCGACGGCTCGACGGTGTTATTCCGGCGCATTGTGTTTTGTCGAAGGTCGAAGATACCCGGCCTTACGAGTGCGACGGCCTGTCGCTGTATCGAACCTTGCCCCCGCTCGTCGTGTTGCCCGAGAACGAAGCGCAGGTCATTGCGGTTCTCAAGGCGTGCAAGGCGCTGGGTGTTCCCGTGGTGCCCCGCGGTGCCGGCACCGGCCTGTCAGGCGGTGCAACCCCCCACGCGCAAGGGGTATTGCTCGGTCTTGCCAAGCTGAACCAGATCAAACGCATCGATACGATCACCTCGACCGCCGTGGTGGGGCCCGGTGTTCGGAATCTGGCTATTTCCGAGGCGGCGGCTCCGTACGGTCTGTACTATGCACCCGACCCTTCCAGCCAGATTGCCTGTTCCATTGGCGGAAACATTGCTGAAAATTCCGGCGGCGTTCATTGTCTCAAGTACGGGTTGACTGTCCACAACGTTCTGAAGGTACGCGTGGTCACCATTGACGGCGAGGTACTCGAGCTGGGTTCCGAAGCGCCCGACAGCCCGGGGCTGGATCTGCTTGCGGCATTTGTCGGATCCGAAGGCATGCTGGGGCTGGTGACGGAAATCACAGTGAAGCTGGTGCCCAAGCCCGCCTGTGCGCAGGTGATCATGGCCAGTTTCTCCAGTGTCGAAGCGGCCGGCCAGGCGGTCACCGATGTCATTGCCGCCGGCATCATTCCGGCCGGTCTGGAAATGATGGACAAACGTGCCATTCACATGGTGGAACCCTTCGTGAATGCGGGTTACGACCTGTCGGCGGCGGCCATTTTGCTGTGTGAGTCTGACGGCACCCAGGAAGAGGTTGACGATGAAATCGCCCGCATGCAAGCCGTCTTTCGCAACGCCGGCGCCACGCAATTGCTGGTTTCTTCTTCGGAACAGGAGCGGTTGACATACTGGGCCGGGCGCAAGAATGCCTTTCCGGCCGCCGGGCGGGTATCGCCCGACTATTACTGCATGGACGGCACCATCCCCCGGCGCCATCTGGCCAAGGTACTGTCGGCGATCGAGGAAATGGAAGACACCTACAGTTTGCGATGCGCCAACGTGTTTCATGCCGGCGACGGTAATTTGCATCCGCTCATCCTGTTCGATTCCAACAGCCCCGAGGAAGTCGAACGCGCCGACAAGTTCGGGGCCGCCATTCTGGAGCTCTGTGTGCAGGTTGGGGGTACCATTACCGGCGAGCATGGCGTGGGTATCGAGAAAATCAATCAAATGTGCGTGCAGTTCTCGCGGCCGGAGCTGGAGTTTTTTACCGCGTTCAAGCGCGCCTTTGATCCTTACGGGTTGCTTAACCCCGAAAAGGTGATTCCCACGCTGTCCCGCTGCGCCGAATATGGGCGTATGCATGTCCACGCCGGGGAATTGCGTTTTCCCGACATTCCCCGCTTTTAAGGGTAATCCATGGATTTCGTTTTGTCAGAGCTCAGTGAGCAGGTGTTGGCGGCCCGTGGGGCCGAGCGTCCGGTGGTTATTCGGGGGGGGAACACCAAGGCGTTTTACGGCGAGCACGCCGGTCGGGAAGAACCCGGTAATGCAGTGGTTCTTCACATGGCGCAGTACCAGGGTATTGTCAATTACCAGCCCTCCGAACTGGTGGTGACGGCTCGCGCTGGCACGCTTTTGACGGATATTGAAAAGGTACTCGATGAACACGGGCAGATGCTTGCTTTCGAGCCGCCGCGGTTTGGGCCGGCATCCACGATCGGTGGTTGCGTGGCTGCCGGACTGTCCGGCCCCCGGCGCATGGCGGCCGGCAGTGTGCGCGACTTCGTGCTGGGTGCCAAGCTGCTCGACAGTTCGGGCCAGGTGTTGTCGTTTGGCGGCGAGGTCATGAAGAATGTGGCCGGGTACGATATTTCCCGTCTTCTGGCCGGTTCGCTGGGTATCTTCGGGCCGTTGCTGGAAGTATCCATCAAGGTAGCCCCTAAGCCTTTTGTCGAGCAAACTGTTGTGTTTCACACCGACGAGGCAGGTGCCATTGACCGACTCAATGCCTGGCGCAGCCAGCCTATACCGATCACGGCCACGGCCTGGTTGAAGGAGCACGAAGCGCCTTGTTTGTATGTCCGCTTGTCGGGCAGCCAGTCGGCCGTCGATGCCGCCTATCGGAAAATCGGAGGCGATCCGGTTGAGGCCGCGACGGCGCAGGCATTCTGGACCAGCCTGCGCGACCATACGCACGGTTTTTTTAAAGGTGACCGGCTTTGGCGTATTGCCGTGCCTGCACAGCAAGCGGCGCTCGCCGAGGGCACCACCTTGATCGAGTGGAACGGCGGTCAGCGATGGTTGCAGGGCGATTGCGACGCTGCCGCGCTGCGCCGCAAGGTGGGTGGCCTGGGCGGGCATGCCACCGCTTTTCGATGCACCGGCCAACCGTCCGACCTGCCGTACTTTCATCCTTTGCCCGAGGGCCTGAAGAACCTGAGCTGGCGGCTGAAGCAGGAGCTTGATCCCGTTGGCTTGTTTAATCCGAAACGACTGTTTCCCGATTTTTAAAAATAAACAGAAGGGCGTATCGTGCAGACCAATCTTGCATCCTGGGCACAAACCTCCGAACTTGGCAAAGATGCCGACGAAATACTGCGCCGCTGCGTTCATTGCGGGTTTTGCCTGGCTACTTGTCCCACTTATCAGGTGCTTGGCGACGAACGCGACAGCCCGCGCGGCCGCATCTATCTCATCAAACAAGTGCTGGAAGGCGTTGAGCCGACGCAGGCCACGCAGTCGCATCTTGACCGCTGCCTGACATGCCGTAATTGCGAAACCACCTGTCCGTCGGGTGTGAAGTACGGGGAGCTGGTTGATATCGGCCGCCACCTGGTGGATGAAAAGGTGCAGCGCCCAACCCGGCAGCGTATTCAGCGGAACCTTTTGCGCTATCTGCTCAATTCTCGCTGGTTTGGTCCGGCGCTGCGCGTTGGCCGTTTGTTCCGGCCACTGCTGCCGGCAACCCTGAAGGGTAAGGTTCCCGGTTTGCGTCCTGCCGGTCGATTGCCCGTGGCGGGATCTTATTCGCGGTGGGTCATTTTGCCGGGCGGTTGTGTCCAGCCGCATATGATGCCGTCTATTGACGCTGCCACGACCCGTGTTCTTGATCGTCTGGGTATAGGGGTTAGGGGCGTGCAGGGTTCAGGCTGCTGCGGGGCCATCAATTTCCACCTTGATGCGCAAGACGCCGCTCTGGCCCAGATGCGCGCCAACATCGATGCGTGGTTGCCGTTGCTGGATAGCGGCCAAGCCGAAGCAATCGTGCTGACCGCTTCGGGTTGCGGTGGAATGGTCAAAGAGTATGCGCACCATCTGCGTCACGATCCGGTGTATGCCCGCAAAGCCGAGCAATTGGTCGGGTATGTCAAGGATGTTTCCGAAGTTATTGCGCCCGAGGCCGAACGGCTGGCCGGCATGCTGCGGTCTCTGCCGGCCACTGTTGCGTTTCACCCGCCCTGTACGTTGCAGCACTGGCAGGGCTTGCGCCAATTGAACGAAAAGATGCTGGCCCAACTGGGTTTTACGCTCAAGCCTTTCACCGACTCCCATTTGTGTTGCGGCTCGGCGGGCACTTATTCCGTAACGCAGCCCGAGCTTTCCACCGAATTGCGCCGGCGCAAGCTGGCCTCGATCGAGCCTTCCCGGCCGGACTGCATCATTTCGTCCAATATTGGTTGCATTACGCATCTGCAGGCAGGCACCGATACTCCGGTGCGTCACTGGATAGAAGTCGTGGATGAAGCGCTGGTCTCGTCACCGGCCTGAGGCCGGGGAAGGGTAAAATAGCGCATGGTTACTCGTATTCATTCAAAAGGACGTGTCGTGGTCGGCATGTCCGGTGGTGTTGACTCGTCGGTTACGGCCTGGTTGCTTAAGCAGCAGGGTTACGATGTCCTTGGTTTGTTCATGAAGAACTGGGAGGACGATGACGACTCCGAATATTGTTCCACCCGGCAAGACTGGCTTGATGCCGCCAGCGTTGCCGATGTCATCGGGGTTGATATCGAGGCGGTGAATTTTGCGGCCGAATATAAAGACCGGGTGTTTGCCGACTTTTTGCGCGAGTACTCGGCCGGCCGTACTCCCAATCCCGATGTCTTGTGCAATGCCGAGATAAAGTTCAAGGCTTTTCTGGACCACGCAATGTCATTGGGGGCGGAGCATATTGCCACCGGCCATTATGCGCGGGTGCGCCGCATCGATACGCCCGCCGGCCCCGAGTATCAGTTGCTGAAGGCGCTTGATGCTTCCAAGGATCAAAGCTATTTTCTGCACCGGTTGACGCAATCGCAGTTATCCAAAACACTCTTTCCTTTGGGCGAGTTGCCCAAAACCGAGGTTCGCCGGCTGGCGCAGTCGCTGGCCTTGCCCAATGCGGCCAAAAAAGACTCCACGGGCATTTGTTTCATTGGAGAGCGTCCGTTTCGCGAGTTTCTGAACCGTTATCTTCCTTCCCAGCCCGGGCCGGTGCTTACGCCAGAAGGCCAACAGGTCGGCCGTCATCATGGGCTGGCGTTTTACACCTTGGGGCAACGTAAAGGGCTGGGTATTGGCGGGGTGAAAGGGCGTCAGCGCACCGACGGAACGGCCGATGCCTGGTTCGTGGCGCGTAAGGATCTGGCATCGAACACGCTGTATGTCGTGCAAGGGCACGATCACCCCTGGTTGTTGTCGGACGGTTTGCGGGCCCAGGATGCCAGCTGGATCGCCGGCCATGCTCCCAACCCGGGCGAGTATGGCGTGAAGATCAGGTACCGTCAGGCGGACGCGCCCTGTGCCGTGTCCCGGCAAACCGACAAGGACTTTTCATTGCAGTTTCCCCAGCCCCAGTGGGCGGTTACGCCGGGGCAGTCGGCTGTGCTTTACCAGGGCGACATTTGCCTGGGCGGCGGCATCATCCTCTGATGTGCCGGCATTTTGCGGTTCTTCTGTTGTATTTCCGGCGTTTCGCGCCTTTTTAGCGGGTCATCATGGATCTTTTCTTTTTGCTCAGTTTGTCGGTGCTCGGATCAGTCGTAGGGTTTGCGGCGGGCTTGCTGGGTATAGGCGGCGGCATGATGCTGGTGCCGTTTCTGACCATGCTGTTCCCGTTGTTTGGGGTTCCGCTGGATCTGATCGTTCATGCGGCGATTGCCACCTCGATGGCAACCATTGTGTTCACCTCAGTCTCCAGTGTCCGGGCGCACCATAAACGGGGAGCCATCCGGTGGGATATCGTTCGTTCCATGGGGCCGGGTCTGGTACTGGGTGGCTTGCTGTCCGGCGGCGCGATCTTTTCTTTTCTAAGCGGTGCCTGGCTTGCCCTGGTATTTGCAGCGTTTGTGGCCTATTCGGCTGTGAAGATGCTTTCGGGCAAGGTCCCGCCCGAGTCTCGCACTATGCCTGGGCCGATGGCAACGGCCGGTGTGGGGGTCGGCATAGGCTTCGCTTCCGGGCTGCTGGGCGCCGGCGGGGGCTTTTTGTCGGTTCCGTTCATGACGCGCAGCAATGTGGCTATTCATAATGCTGTAGCAACCTCGGCCGCACTGGGTTTCGTGATTGCCATTGCCAACTGCATCGGGTATATCTACTCGGGCGTCGCGCACCAGAATGTGGATCACAACGGTATGCTTGGCTACATTTACTGGCCGGCGCTGGTGGTAATTTCGGTATTCAGCGTGTTGTTTGCACCGCTGGGCGCCCGGTCGGCGCACGCACTGCCTGTCAAAACCCTGAAGCGCGTGTTCGCCGGATTATTATTCTGCCTGGCGGTTTACATGTTTTCAGAGGCGCTGCGCGGCTTCATGGTCTGATACGGGGTTTTGACACTGGAAAACAGGCGCAAGGCGGCATTGCCGGGTTGCGCCTGACTGTGTACGGTTCCAGGGGAGGTTCAAGACCGGCCCGTTCTTATCGATGAGCCGGCTTGGTAATTAGTTGGCGGGTGGTGCCGTGCTGGTGAACGACGGGCGGGTGCGCAGTTTTTCGTACAGGCGGTGCAGGTTGGGGTGGTTGGCCCGCCAGTCGAACTCGGAGAAGCGGAAGTCAAGAAAGCCCAGTGCACAACCGACTGCAACATCGGCAAGGCTGAAATTCACGCCCATACAGAAGGCCTGGTCGCCCAGGCTTTTTTCCATGGACTCCAGCGCACAGACAATTTTTCCATGCTGGCGCTCGATCCACTCGGGGCTGCGATATTTAGGGTCACGCCGATGATTCTCGATGACTATTGCCACGCTGGCATCGAGTACGCCGTCGGCAATGGCTTCCCAGCATTTTACGGCGGCGCGCTCACGCCCCGACTGCGGAATAAGGCGTCCGACCGGTGACAAGGTGTCAAGGTATTCGACGATAACCCGGGAATCAAACAGGCTGGCGTTGTCGTCCATGAGCAGGCATGGCACCTTGCCCAACGGGTTGTGTTTTTGAATGGCGCTGTCTTTAGCCCACACATCTTCGAGAAGAAATTCGTAATCGAGCTTCTTTTCGGCCATTACGACGCGAGTTTTACGTACATAAGGACTGGTGAGAGAACCAACAAGTTTCATGGCAACGTCAGTAAATTAAAAGGCAAAAAAAGTATAGCAGCAACCGTCTGGCACGCAGTTGGTTATCACGGTTTATCCAGACTATTACGGTGGTGAATCCCCGATTTTGTCGTTTATTTGCGGCAATAGGGTGAATCCTATGTGACGGAAGGGTTGTTTTGGTGTAGGTGGGGAGCGGGGCGGACAATGCTAAAATGCGCACTCAAATTTTCATTCACGATTCGCCATGCACATTGCCTCCGAACTTAGCTCCCTGAATGCGCTTTCCCCTCTTGACGGCCGTTATGCCTCCCGGGGTCAGCCTCTGCGTGAAACCCTGTCGGAAGCAGGTTTCATGGCGCACCGGGTTGAGGTTGAAATCGCCTGGCTGATTGGTTTGTCCGATGCGGGCTTGCCGGAACTGCCCGCTTTTTCCAACGAAGCTCGCCGTGCCTTACAGGCCCTGGTTGAGGGGTTCTGCGAAGACGACGCGGCGCGGATCAAGGCCATCGAGCGCACCACCAATCACGATGTAAAGGCTGTGGAATACTGGCTGAAAGAGCGGGTGGCCGACAATGCAGAACTCGCCGCTGCGGCAGAGTTCATACATTTTGCCTGCACGTCGGAAGACATTAACAACACATCGCATGCGCTCATGCTGTCGCGAGCCCGTGCCGGCGTCATTGTCCCGCAGCTTGCGCATTTGCTGGAGCAGCTAAAAGGCTTCGCGGTGCGTTATGCCGATCAGCCTTTGCTGTCGCGCACGCATGGCCAGCCGGCCAGCCCGACCACGCTGGGCAAGGAATTTGCCAATGTGGCGGCGCGTCTGGAGCGTGCAATTCACGCTATTGCCGCCGTTGAGCCGCTGGCTAAAATGAACGGGGCCACCGGCAACTACAACGCCCATATCAGCGCTTACCCGGAAATCGACTGGCCGCAATTCAGCAACCAAGTACTGGCAAACCTGGGGCTGACACAAAATCCGTATTCCATCCAGATCGAGCCCCACGACTGGATGGCTGCGCTTTTCGATGCCATTGCCCGGGCTAATACAATTTTGCTGGATCTGAATCGGGATATCTGGGGCTACATTTCCCTGGGTTACTTCAAGCAGCGTTTGAAGGAAGGCGAGGTCGGCTCGTCGACCATGCCGCACAAGGTCAATCCCATCGACTTTGAAAATTCCGAGGGGAATCTGGGCCTGGCCAACGCCATGTTGCGCCATTTGTCCGAAAAGCTGCCGGTTTCCCGCTGGCAACGCGATCTTACAGACTCGACGGTGCTGCGCAATCTTGGGGTGGCGTTCGGTTATTGTGTTGTTGCCTACGATTCGTGTCTGCGTGGTTTGTCGAAGCTGGAGCTGAACCCTGCCGCCATCGACGCCGATATTGACGCCTGCTGGGAAGTGCTGGCCGAGCCGGTGCAAACGGTCATGCGTCGCTACGGGCTGCCCCAGCCCTACGAGCAATTGAAAGCCCTGACACGGGGCAAAGGCATCAATCGTGAAGGCCTGACCGAGTTCATTCAGGGGCTCGATTTACCGCCGGAACCCAAGGCCCGGCTGCTGGCCCTGACGCCGCGCACCTACATCGGCCTTGCGGCCGACCTTGCCAGGCAAGTCTAGCCGGCACGCTCCGGGCGGCCCCGCGCGCTGCCCGGACTGATCTTCTTGTTTTTTGTTTTCAATGGCTTACCCCATGGCAGGGTAGGTATCGCCTCGTGACATTGAGGGATATCAACCGGCGCTGCTCTGCGTTATGCTAACTTCATTCGCGTGTACTCCACGACAAGGATCCTCTATGCAACATCTGGAAAGTGCGGCGATAGCGCTCGCCGAGCCCCAAGCGATTTCAACCGAAGTTCTGATTGAAAAATACGCCAAAGGCGGCGAATCCACCATCCACGAGGTACGGTCCCGCGTGGCCGGTGCTTTGGCCCAGGTCGAGGAGCCGAAAGCACGTCAAAAACTGGCGGCCGACTTTCTGTGGGCCATGGAAAATGGTTTTATTCCCGCCGGGCGGGTGAACAGTGCCGCGGGAACCGATCTGCAAAGCACGTTGATCAACTGCTTTGTTCAGCCCGTAGGCGATTCGATTACCGAGGTTACCTCGGGTAAGCCTGGAATTTACACGGCGTTGGCGCAGGCGGCGGAAACCATGCGCCGCGGCGGTGGGGTGGGTTACAACTTTTCAGCGATCCGTCCCAAAGGGGCAAAAGTAAAAGGTACGGGCAGCAGTGCGTCGGGGCCGATTTCCTACATGCGTGTGTTTGACCGTTCCTGCGAAACGGTCGAGTCGGCGGGCGCACGGCGCGGTGCGCAAATGGCTGTGCTGAACGTAACGCATCCTGATATCAACGATTTCATTACGGCCAAACAAGAGCGCGGCCAACTCAATAATTTTAATGTGTCGGTAGGTGTGACCGATGATTTCATGCGGGCCGTAGAGCTGGATACCGAGTTCGAACTGTTTCATGCCAGCGAGCCCAACGACGAGCTCAAGGCGGCCGGCGCTTATCTGCGCAAAGACAGTGTATGGGTATACCGTAAGGTTCGGGCGCGCGATGTCTGGGATCTGATCATGCAGAGCACCTACGCGGCGGCCGAGCCGGGTGTTCTGTTTCTGGATCGAATCAATCAGGAAAACAATCTGGCTTATTGCGAATCAATCGAGGCCACCAACCCGTGCGGCGAGCAACCGCTGCCGGATTATGGCTGTTGCTGCCTGGGCAGCCTGGCATTGAACGCCTATGTGCGGGATCCTTTCAGTGATTCGGCCAGTTTTGATTACGACACCCTTCGCAAGGCGACGAAGCTTGCGGTGCGCATGCTCGATAACGTACTGACCGCCACCAAATGGCCGCTGGAGGAGCAGAAACAAGAGGCCGACGCAAAACGCCGTCTGGGGCTGGGGTTTACCGGTTTGGGCGATACCCTGATCATGCTGGGGGTGCGTTACGATTCCGATGCCGGTCGCACCCTTGCCGCCACCATTGCCCGTGAGATGCGTGATGCCGCCTACGAGGCGTCGGTTGAACTTGCCAAAGAGCGTGGTGCGTTTCCGCTGTTCAATGCCGATGCGTATCTGGCGTCCGGTTTTGCGCAGCGCCTTCCCGACACCCTTAAGAAAGCGATCCGCAAGCATGGCATACGCAACTCCCACCTGACATCCATTGCGCCGACCGGAACCATTTCACTGGCTTTTGCCGATAACGCGTCCAACGGTATTGAACCGCCGTTCTCCTGGTATTACACACGCACAAAACGCATGCCGGACGGCTCGAAGAAAGATTACCTTGTCGAGGATCACGCCTACCGCGTGTTCCGTGCCATGGGGGGCGATGTCAACCATCTGCCCGAGTCCTTTGTGTCCGCCCTGCAGATTTCGGCCATCGATCACATGCTGATGGTGTCGGCCGTGGCCCCCTATGTTGACGCCGCGATTTCCAAAACGGTGAATGTGCCCGAGGCCTATCCCTATGACGATTTCAAGGACCTTTACATTCAGGCGTGGCACAAGGGCCTGAAGGGCATCACCACTTACCGTCCCAACAGCATTCTGGGGGCGGTACTTTCGGTGGCGCCCGAGGCGTCGGCAGCCGCGCCCGCACCTATCCAGCTCTCGGAGCAGGACAAGCGGCTGGTGCTCAAAGAGGTGGCGAAGTCTCCGCCACTGGCCTCGTTGCGCTGGCCGTCACGTCCCGCTTTGCCGGCGGGTGCAGCCGGCTGGGTAAGCGAGACCATCCATACCCCTCAGGGGGAATTTGCAGTCGTCGTGGCCGATCAGTCCAGCGTCCCGTTTGAGGTCTGGGTACTGGGCGGGCAACCGCCGCGCGGGCTGGATGCGATCGCCAAAACATTGTCAACAGATATGCGAGCCAATGATCGTGGCTGGCTGCGCAAGAAACTGTCGGTGTTGTCGCGCGCCTACGGTGACGGTTTCCAGATGCCCATGCCGCCCAATGGCGAGATGGTGCAGGTGCCCAGTGCGACGGCGGCATTGGCGCGTCTGGTGGAGTGGCGTTACAACGATCTGGGGGCGCTTGACGCCCGAGAAAGCGACCCGTCGCCGGTTTTGAACGCGCTGTTTGCGCCGCACGAGCCCAAAACCGGCACCGACGGTACGTTGGCCTGGGTGGCCGATGTGCGTAATCCGTCGACCGACGACGATTTTGTCCTGATGCTCAAGGAGCTGCAAATGCCCGACGGCAGCCGCCGTCCTTACAGCATATGGCTGACCGGAGCGCATCCCCGGGCACTTGATGGCTTGTGCAAGTTGCTGAGCCTGGACATGCGTGTCATTGATCCGGCGTGGATTGGTATGAAGCTGCGCAAGTTGCTCAATTATGCCGAGCCCCGCGGCGATTTTCTGGCCCGTGTGCCGGGTTCAGACCGTCAGGCAAACTTTCCCTCAACCGTCGCTTATATTGCCCAGTTGGTCATTCATCGTTACGCCATGCTGGGAATCCTTACCGAGCAAGGGTTCCCGGTGCATTCCATGGGTGTGGTCGCCGACGAACCGACGGGGCCCGCCCTGACATTACCCGCCGCATTTTCGGGTAAACCCTGCGCGGAGTGCGGTAACCATGCCGTCATCAAAAAAGATGGCTGCGAATTCTGCACGGTATGTGGTGCCATGGGGGCCTGCGGGTAAACAATTATGTTTTTGCACAATGACACGCTGCTCATCATTTTTGTGCTGGGCATTATTCTGGCGATTGTGGGGTTTGGTTTCCGTGACAGAAATCCGGGGCTGATCCTGCTGGGTATCGGCTTCCTGATAACCCTTTTTGTGGTTGTGCAAAAAGCCGCCGATGTATTTGGGGGGTAACAATACGTTTTAAATAGTCTCTTTACCTGTCGTTCTCGCCAATAGCCGAACGGCCTAGGTCGTTCTACTGTACGAGTGTCAAAAAGGGTTAGAAGTGCCGGCTAATTGTTACGGCACAGGCCCTGGATACCTTATGCATTGGAACGGCCATGGAAGAGATTGCAGTTGTCACAAATGTTGTCGGTGAAGCATGGATGCGGGCCGAAGACGGTACGCTGGTGCCGTTACAGGTCGGCGACAAGCTTCCCCTCGATGCCGTGATCGTTACCGGTGGGTCGGGGGTTGTCAGCATCGAATTGATGGGCATTCCACCCATTGTGATTGGTTCCAGCCGTGAAGTTGCCCTGGGGCAGGATATTGTCCAGGATACCGGCGATACGTTTTCCGTGGGTGCAGCAGCCTCTGATTCAGCTGTTTTCACTTCGGAAGCGACCTCGCCGTTGTTGGCCAAACTGGCTTCCTTGTTGAACTCCGGGGCTGACCCTTTCACTGTTCTGGGAGCAACTGCAGCCGTAGAACAACCCGACAATTATTCCGTTTACGGTGCAGCCCAGGTCGCCACCGGCAATAATCTCGAAGTTGTTTCCCTGGTTCGTCTTGCCAGTGTGGCGGTCAATACTGGCAATGTGGCTGACGTCGGCCTGGGCGTACAAGAAGTAACGACCGCAGGTACCGAACAGGCTCCTGTCGCCGTCGGCCCTCAAGCCAGACTTGCTCCCGATTCCGCCAGTTCGCCTTTCGTTCCCGCTTTTGCGGCGGCGCCCAGCGCAGCGCCTGTTACACCGGCGGCAGCGCCGGCTGCGCCGACAACACCACCGGCGCCGCCTTTCGCACCTGATACGCCGGCCACTCCGCCTGCACCGCCGCCCGTTGTGGAACAACCACCGGTTGTACAGCAGCCTCCCGTCACTCCGCAACCGCCCGCTGTTCCGCAGCCGCCTGCGCCCCCGGTTACCCAGCCACCAGTTACTCCGCCACCGGCGACCGGCGGATCAAACATTCCTCCGTTGCAAGTCAACCTGGTCATGAATCCCGTCGCTCCCAACGACAAGGTTATCAATATTGCGGATGTTGACGATGGTGTAGAAGTTAGAGGTCGGGTCACGGGCGCTGCAGGTGCCGGCGATGTTGTCGTTGTCACTGTGGGGGAAACGCAGATTCAGGCGGTCGTCAACCAGGATCGGACGTGGTCCGTTGTTCTTGATGAAACGGCATTTTCCGGTGTTCAGGACGGCCCTGTTTCGATTGTGTCCCGTATAACGGTCACTGATGGAAGTGGCCGCCAGGCAACGGATGAAGAAAGCTGGACGATTAACGTTGATCTAACGGGGCCGGAGGCCGGAGTCACGATCGATACGATCGCGGGCGATGACATCGTGAACGCGGCCGAGTCTGGCGCGGACGTGACGGTCAGCGGCACGGTCGGTGGTGATGTGGCCGAGGGTGACACGGTCACGGTGACGGTCGGCGAAAACAGTTACGAGGCGCAGGTTGGCGCGGGTGGCACCTGGAGTGTGGCGATCGCCGGCTCGGTGCTGGCGGCCAACGGGCAAGTCGGCGCGTCGGTGACGACCACGGATGGGGCGGGTAACAGCGCGACGGCGGACGCGAGCCGTGACTACACGGTCGA
>JBFWLP010000030.1:15577-32724 GCA_050252075.1 Burkholderiaceae bacterium
GCACCTGGAGTGTGGCGATCGCCGGCTCGGTGCTGGCGGCCAACGGGCAAGTCGGCGCGTCGGTGACGACCACGGATGGGGCGGGTAACAGCGCGACGGCGGACGCGAGCCGTGACTACACGGTCGATACCGAGGTCAGTGCGTCGATCACGATCGATACGATCGCGGGCGATGACATCGTGAACGCGGCCGAGTCTGGCGCGGACGTGACGGTCAGCGGCACGGTCGGTGGTGATGTGGCCGAGGGTGACACGGTCACGGTGACGGTCGGCGAAAACAGTTACGAGGCGCAGGTTGGCGCGGGTGGCACCTGGAGTGTGGCGATCGCCGGCTCGGTGCTGGCGGCCAACGGGCAAGTCGGCGCGTCGGTGACGACCACGGATGGGGCGGGTAACAGCGCGACGGCGGACGCGAGCCGTGACTACACGGTCGACCTTGGCCCCACTGCCGATCCTTCACAGATTGTCGGCACAGAGGATACGCCGCTGGTTTTTGCCTGGGCAGACTTCGGTATTACGTCGGGCAATGCCGGCGATCAAGGCATTCTTATCACCTCACTGCCTCAGGCAGGTACGCTGCAGATCCAGGTGGGTGGCGGTACTGATGCCCAGTGGGTCGATGTGACTCTGGCCGATGGCGAGCTGCTTGTCTCAAGACAGGATATTGAAAGCGGGATGTTGCGTTTCGTACCGGATTCTCATGAGTCCGGCTGGGATGGGGCGGATGCCGAAGGTGTTGGGAACAATCTGACCAGTTATGCCGAGTTTTCATTTAATCCCGTTGATGCTTCGGGTGTTGGTGCCACCTCGTCTCTGACGATTGATATCAACCCTGTGGCCGATGCACCGGATGTCGGCGTCGAGGTGATCAGCGTTGATACCGTTGAAGGATCCGGCTCGGGTACAGTGTATTCCTTCCAGGGCGTGGAACTCACTGTCAGCGATGCCGGGGTCAGTGCCACGGGTCTGTCCGGGCAAGTGCTGTTGCCCCCGTTCAACTCGAACATCAACGATAACAGCAGTGCCGTCAATGTGGTTGCGGTCATGGGTAATTTTGCCGATGTTGTTCCCGGCAGTCAGAACCTGAATGGTATCAACGCCCACGGTGACTACATCTTCTTTGACGGCCCGGCGTCGGCCTATTCTATTTCCAACGTGAACAACAACGGCCCCGATAATCTGTCGGCGAAGGTTACGCTGGATGGCATTTCGGTCAATATCAATAATGCGCGAGGTATTCTGTTTGCCGACGGCACCAGCTACGGGTGGCCGTCCACGATTCCTGATCTGCAGGTGACCCAAGGCGGTGGCGAAGGCTACACCGAAATCGTTGTCAATGTTTCTGCTGCTTTGGTGGATACGGACGGCAGCGAGACATTGTCCGGTATCACGCTTCTGGGAATTCCCGCGGGTGCCACGGTGATCGGTGCACAGGCTATGCCTGACGGCAGCTGGTATATCGCGAATGCTCAGGAGCTTGGCTCCATTACCCAGAGCGTCACCGTGCGTGTGCCTGAAGGTACACCGGCGTTCCAGGTTCAGGCGGTGGCCCAGTCTACCGAGGCGGGCGGTTCGACGGCTGTCGGGCAGGCACAGGCCGACGTGGCCATGCCATCTGACGTGACGATCGAGATTACGAGTATCGGTGGTGATGATGTCATTGACACCAACGATGCGGCGCTGGGTGAGGTCACAATCCAGGGTACCCTGCAGGGTGTTTCCGATGGATCGGCGATGGTGGTTGTCACCGTTGCCGGTACGGATTATGTGGCTACGGTGGCTCCTGACGGCTTGAGCTGGTCAGTGGATATTGATGCCAATGCCTTGGCCGGGTTGGCTGATTCTTCGGGCAACGGCTCAATCAGTGCGAGTGTCACGGTAACGTCTGCTCAGGGCAGTGCTACCTATATCAGTTCCGAATATCCGTTTACTGTGGATATCCGTCTGCCCGACTCCGGCGATGCCGCTGCGCTGGGCCTTGAAGATACCGCTCTGGTTTTGACCTGGGCGCATTTCGACATCAATTCCGACGGCTTTGATCAGGCACAGTGGGGCATTACCCTTACGCAGTTGCCTGCGAACGGAAGTCTTGAGTTCAAAAATGTCCAGGGAGAATGGGTTGCCGTTCAGGCCGATCAACGTGTCACCAAGGCTGACATTGACGCCGGGCAGCTGCGTTTTGTTCCCCTTGAAAACGAGTCGGGTTCCGATGCCATGAACGCTTCCGGTGTTGGTAATGGCCAGGCGGATTACGCGCATATTGGTTTCGTACCTTATTACGGCTTGCTGGAGGGCGGTGCGGAGACCATTCGCATCGACGTTTCCCCGGTTGTGGATACGCCCTATCTGGAAGTTGAGCAGATCAGTTCGGTGAACCATGCGGCGGAGTACAGCTTTGAGGGCATTACGATTGCCTACGATAAGTCCACGGTCAGTGTGTCGGGTATCGAGGGTAATGTATTGGTTCCGCCGTTTGATCTGAAGGGTAGCGGCAATCTGAATCCCAGCTCGCTCAGCACCAAACAGGTGGACGTCATTGCGATGCTGGGTACCTTTGCCTCGATCGCGCAGGCCTCTGATCTGCAGGTTGATCCGCAAGGCAAGGATCCGCTAATTTCCATCAAGGGTGATGATACTGACATCGTGTTCTTTAACGGAAAGTCCACCGACTATACCGTCTCGGGTCTGGAGACGCAGGACAAGAATAAAGCCGGCGTCATTATCGAGAATGTGCAGGTGACTGATCCCGAAGGGACCACCGTCGATATTTCGCGCGTGAAGGGGCTGGTGTTTGGTGATGGCCAGGCTTACATGTTTGACGATAACGGCGGGGATATCAATGTGGAGACGAGCGGCGGGTTCGAAGAGGTTACGCTTGACCTCGCTGCCGCCCTGATGGATCTGGATGGCAGTGAGAGCCTTTCCGGAATTACGCTCACGAATATCCCGGCGGGTGTCACCATCGATGGGGCGCTGTCTCAGGGGAATGGCGTGTGGTTCATTCCGAACACCGATGATACGCCCGCGATCGGCCAGGAAATATCCATGCGGGTACCTTATGGCGCAGAGTCCTTTGTGGTTCAGGCCAGCGTCACCGCCACGGAGCAAGACGGGCAGTCTGCAGATTCTTCCTTGTCTGTTGCCGTCGAGGTTCTCCCCGACCCGTATGCGCTATTCGGCGGCGACACTGTCAATGATCCCGACGACTCCGACGACGACTCCGACGACGAATCCGACGACGAGGATGGTTCGGGCGCCGACGATGACCAGGACGGTGATTCCGGCAGTGATGCGCCGGTGCTTACCGGTGAAGACTTGTTGGTCAACGGCGATTTTTCCTCGTACGGATCCGATACCAACCCCTATTCGGCGGGCAATATTTATCAGGGATTCATCGGCTGGCAGGAGACCGGCCCGCTGACGGACGGCTATTGGCGCATGAATGGCAAGCCTTACGTTGGTGTCTGGGAAGATACGATCGCGCCGTCTTCGCTGACCCAAACTGTCAGCGGCGTGACAGGCGGTTCGGTTGTTCAGTTCCAGGTAGCCTGGAACAATCCCGACCATCAATGGGGCGATACCGGAAACAGCGTGTCGTTCACTGTGCGCTATGCCGGCGTGGATTACGTTGCCGTCACTACGCCGGCACCTACACCGCAAGGTTCGCAGGGCATTTCCTCCGCCTCGATCACCGCCGGCAATGGTGCTACCGTCGACGTTGATTCCGTCGACGCATGGCTGCAAGAGCCCGGTTCCAGCGGCGGTAACAGTCGTCGCCCCGATGATTTGTCGGTATTCCAGACGGTCAATGTGACATTGCCCGATGACGTCCCTGAATCTGGTGTGTTTGAACTGCGCTGGGAGCCTTCCGCGCAAGGAGGTTCGCTGGCCGACGACGTGATGGTAGCGAACGTGAAGCTGCTTCAGGCCGAGGTTATCAGCGATTTGGAGGATGACGAGGATGTCAGCCTGGCCGGACTGATTCCGGAAGACGAAGAGGAGCTGTTCGGGGTTGACGATCAAGATGCCGACGAGGAGTCCGACGCGCGTGATGGACCGGACGAGGATGATGAAGCGGACGACGATGACGCTCTGGATGAGCGTGGCGGTTCCGACGACGAAGATGCCGATGATGAAGGCGACGCCATCGGCAATGAGTTTACAGAGGAGGAAGACGAGAACGAAGGCGAGGATGCTCTTCAGGCGCAGGACGACTCGCCGGAGGATGGCGCTTTTGACGAGGAAGACGGGCCGTTGTCCGAGTCGGCACTGTTCGAAGATGCTGACGATGATTTGCTGGAGAACTTGCCGGAATCGGACGATTCTGACGAATCTTCAACGGTCGTTGACGATGCCGGCTCCGATGACAGTTCCGGGTCTGGCGCGAACGTCGATGCGCCGGCCGACATCAGCCCTGCAGGCGGGCCTTCCCAAGAGGCTATTGACCTGGCGAACGAGTTGACGAAAAATGGCCAGAATCTTGACCAGTAACTGACGTGTCACGTCGTTACGCTGCTTCATAGGCCTTCTTTGGGGTTGTCTCGTTTCCTCATGCATGCCAGAGCGTCCCTAGCGCTCTGGCTCTTCTTTCTGGGCGCTCTTTGCGGGGCAGTTTCCGCCAGTGCGTTTCAGTTCGACCCCGCGGCCATACGCGGTGTTGCTCTGGCGTTGTACGGCAACGCCGGCACGGCGAGGGTGGATGCGTGGCTTGCCATGCTGGATTCGTCCTCGCATTTGTCCGACATCGAGAAACTACGGCGTGTAAACCTTTTCTGGAACACGGCGGTTTCTCAAGCGGAAGACCGCGACGTATGGCAACTTGAAGATTACTGGGCCACTCCCCTTGAGTCGCTGGGCCGCGGCTTGGGTGATTGCGAAGACTTTGTGATAGCCAAGTACTTTTCGTTGCTCAGGCTGGGAGTTCCCGCGAATCGGTTGCGATTGATTTATGTGCGCGCGCAGCAACGCGTTGACGGTCGCCTGCAAGCCATTCCTCACATGGTACTGGGCTATTATTCAGCACCGGATGCCGAGCCGCTGGTCCTAGACAGTTTGCGTGATGATATCCGCAAGGGCGGCGAGCGGGCTGATCTGGCGCCGGTTTTCAGCTTCAATGCAGAAGGTATATTTTTACGGGGAACCGAGTCCGGTTCCGTAGACCAGATTGGACGCTGGCGTGGCCTGGTGGCCAGGTTGCGGGCACAAGGATTTGAACCATGAGATTTTTGCCAATGCTTGCTGGGTCTCTGCGTTATTTTGGAAGACTGCCATGTCGCTATTAAACCGATTGCTGATAAGTATTACCGTGGTGGTGCTTGCCGTGCTGCTGGGCACCCTGGCGCTCAGCACACAATCGGCCCGGACCTATCTGGGGGATCAGCTGAGGGTTCAGGGCGAGAACGCGGCGACGACACTGGCCTTGCTTCTTTCGCAGGCGGGTGCCGACGACAGGGCGTCGCGCGAGCTGCTCATATCCGCCATGTTTGACTCAGGGCAGTTTGACTCTATTGTTTTCGAGCATGTTGACGGCACCGAGGTAATTCGACGCAAGCTGGCCGGTCCGGCAACGTCGGGCGAGGTGCCCGACTGGTTTATTGATTTCATTGCACTGCCCGAGCATCGGGCCACGCGTACGATCAGTCAGGGTTGGCGCCAGTTGGGAAATGTTTCTGTGCAGGTGAGGGCGGACAATGTGCGTCTGGCACTATGGCGCACCACCTTGCATACGCTGGCTTTTGTGCTTGCGGCGGGTGTATTGTGGGCACTTTTTGCCGTGTTTCTGGTTCGCTGGTTAAAGCGTGCGCTTCAGCAGGAAGTGGAGCGCCGGCTTGAGCAGGCGGGTGAGACGGATCATTTGCCAGGCGGTGCGGAGCCGTCCCGTATTGCCGAGTTTGCCGGTGTGGGCTCATTGGTGGCCAGCTTTCGCGAGAAGGTTGCCGCCAATGAGCAGGAACTGGCTTCCCGCATTGAAAGCCTGGAGCTTGCGCTGAACCAGGACGACGTGACCGGGCTTCCCAATCGCCGCTACTTTCTGAATGAGCTGCGTCGCGCGATTGATGACGGCTCGGAAGGCGGCGAACCCGGTCGCCCGGGACACATACTGTTGATGCGCATGCGTGACCTTGCCCGCCTGGGACGAACGGCTTCGCGCCAGGACGTTGATGACTGGTTGCGCATGCTGGCCGACGCCTTGCGCAGCGAACTTGCCCTGACAGATCCTGATGATGCCTTGATTGCCCGGCTGAACGGTTCTGATTTCGCGGTTCTGATGCCCGGCCGGGGTGGGCCAGAGGCGTCACGTCTGGCGGCAAACCTGCGCCGTCTTGCGTTGTCGATACTGCCTCCGGGTGCGGGCAGCGCTCCGTTTCGGTGGGCCTATGTGCTGGCGGATTATCGTCCGGGCAGCCGGATGAGCAGCCTTCTGTCGCGGCTGGATTATCGAGTGATGCGGGCGGAGAACGCCGGGCAGGACGATATTGAGTATTGTTCCCTGAACGATACGACTGATCCCGATGCGCGAGGAGGGGACGACTGGCGGGCGCTGCTCATAAACGCACTTGAGTCAGGCCGTGTGGGTATCCAGGTCAGGGAACGTGTGTTTTCGGGCAGCAGGGACACCGTTCACATGCACGAGGCAACCTTGCAGATTGATGCCGGGGAAGACGACATCGCTCCGATGTCCGGGTATCTGTTCATGCCGCCGGCGGCACGTCTGGGTTTGTCGGGAAGTTTCGACTTGCGTGCGCTTGATCTGGGTTTGTCCTGGGTAGGGACTCATCCGGGTGAGCTTGTTATTCGTGTGTCCGCCGCTTCCGTCATCGATCCCTCGTTTCGGGCCGCTGTCCAGGCGCGCCTGGATGGCGAGCGGGCTGCCGGCCGATCGGTTGACTGTATTTGTCTGGAAATGGATGCCCAATGCTGGGTCAGCTACCCCCAGGATATCCGGCAGTTTTGTCAGGTGGTGACCCGCCATGGCGCCCGGGTGGGTATGCGGCGACTGGGTCAGCGCCCCGATGCGTTGATGCACCTGGATCTTGCTCCCATTAGTTATGCCCGATTGGGAGGCGAGTTTTTCGAACAGGTCACCAAGAGCGTGGGAGCCCGGCATTTCCTGCGTTCCGTGCTTGAATCGGCCCAGGAGCTGGGAATCCGTATTTATGGCGAAGATGTCATTGATGCCGGACTGCGTGCACACATCAAGGATGTTGGCGCTTACGTGGCCTGAGTCTGGCTGTTTTCTGATCAGTTCACGCCGTGCACCTTGAGTGCCAGCATCAGGCGGTCTTGTACGCCCATTTTCTCAAAAACGGCCGATAAATGCGCCCGAACGGTTCGCTCGGTAATGCCCAGTGAGTCGGCAATAAACTGGTTCGACTCCCCGCGCGCTGCGCGTTCAGCAACCTCTCTTTCCCGCTGTGTCAGCCCCTGCCACCACAGCGGGGCGGCAGGCAGGCGCGCGTCAACCTGACGCAGTATTTTGGCCATGATGGTGCGCCCCAGCCAGATGCCGCCGACCGACAGTGTTTCCAGGGCCAGTGACAGTGTGTCAACAGGAATATAGCTGTGCAGGTAGCCGCGACAGCCGGCCGCCAGGGCGGTTGCCGCCTCGTCGTCGGAAGGGTGGGCGCTCGCCGCCAGAACGGTCAGCCCGTTGCTGACATTGGCCCAAGCCGGGTCAGCCCAGGTGGGCAGGTGCGGAAGGTCGGTGTCAATGACCACCAGGTCCCTGCCGGATTGCCGCCAATTGTCCAGTTCCTTGACCGTTTTCGCGCGTGCCGGCAGAAATTTGTGGTTGGAGATTTCGCGCCAACGCTGCCACATGACGTCATCGTGCGTAAGCAGCAGAACGGGCTTGATCTCCACTGTCGTGGACTTGGCAGGGCTATCGCTCGCGGAAGGCATTTTCTTTGGCACGCAAAATGGGTTTAAGAAGGTACTGGAGTATGGTTCGCTTGCCGGTCATGATATGCACGTCGGCGACCATCCCGGCAATGATGGGTCGGTCGTTGTCACCCACGAATGTAGTGTCGGTACGTACTTTGACGGTGTAGTAGGAAACGCCCTCCTGGTCAGTGAAAGTGTCGGCGCCGATCTGTTCCACCTGCCCCTGCAGCCCCCCGTAGATGGCAAAGTCGTAGGCGGTAAATTTGACGTCGGCACGCTGGCCCAAATGCAAAAAGCCAATATCGCTGGGATTGATCTTGACATCCAGCAGCAAGGTGTCATCGGTAGGAACGATCTCTACGATGTCCTTTCCCGATTGAATGACCCCGCCCACGGTGTTGGCAATCAAGGTTTTTACCGTTCCGTTAACCGGGGAGCGCACTTCGGTCAGTCGTACCCGGTCGGCCAGGGCCAGTTGGCCCTGGGTCAAGGCCGCCAGGCGGGAGCGTACGTCGGCCAGTTCGGTGCGTGCTTCGTTGCGCACGGACAGCTGGGCTTCCTTGATTTTGCTTTGCGCTTCCTCAATCGCGGCGCCCAGCCGGGAGATCTGGGCTTCGGCGGCTTGCTGGTCGCCACAATAGCGGGATACATCGCGTTGCAGGCGCAGCAAATCCACTTCCGAGACGGCACCGCTTTTAAGCAATGGCCGGGTAACGTCCAGTTCACGGGTCGTCAGCGAGCAACTGGCGGCGGCCTGTTCCCGCTTGGCACGTGTTTCGCGCAGTTCTTCGCGTCGCTGGGTGAGCTGCTGCTCGGCAATATCAATGACAATATTCAGTTCCTGGGTTTTGGTTTCCCAGATGCGGCGCTCCAGGGTAATGACCTCGGGGGACTCAGTGGCAACGATCTCGGGGGGGTCGAAGTCGGTTCCATTGGCCAATGCCTGAAGCCTTGCCGCCTTGGCCTGCAGGGCCAGCCATTCCGAACGGGTTTCGCCCAGGTCGGACGAATAGCGGGTGGGATCCAGCTTCAGCAACACCTGGCCGGTGGTGACCTGTTCCCCCGGCCGCACCAGAATTTCCTCCACGATACCGCCATCCAGGCTTTGTACGATTTGCACCTGCCGTGACGGCACCACCTTGCCTTCGCCCCGAACCACCTCATCGACGTTGGCGTAGGCGGCCCAGGTGATAAGGAAAAGCACGACGAGCAGCGCGGTCCAGAGCAACCCGCGGGAGCCCCGGGCGTCCTGCTCGGCAACCAGCCATTGGGCATCGGCGGCGAGGTCGCTGGGCAAAGGGCGTTTGGTGCGGGCGTCGCCGATAATGACTTTGTCGAAAATCCATAGAACGATATCCCGAGGCATGGGCCAGATGGGATAAAAAACGAAGCCGAACAGCGCGCGCAGGAAACGGCCGATCATAAGTGATCTCCCGTGCGCCCAATGCGCCCGCCGCGCAATGCCTCGATCACCTGGTCTTTGGGGCCGTCGGCGACAATACGGCCTCTGTCCATGACGATCAGGCGGTCCACCAGGACCAGCAGCGCCGTGCGGTGCGTTACCAACAGGACGGTCTTGCCTTCGCAGGCTTTCTTCAAACGGGTTTTCAGCGATGCCTCGCTCTGGTGATCCATGTTGCTGCTGGGCTCATCGAGCAGAACGATCGGAGGGTCGTTGATCAGTCCCCGGGCGATCGCAATGGCCTGGCGTTGCCCCCCGGAGATGGAGTCGCCCCGCTCACCGATCATCATGTTGTAGCCGTCGGGGTGACGCGCGGCGAACTCGTCAACGCCGGAAACCTTTGCCACGGACAACATGCGTTCGTCGTCGACAAACGGGGCCCCGATGATAAGGTTGTGCTTCAGCGTACCGTAGAACAGCAAAGGGTCTTGCGGTATGTGGCCTACCGAGCGGCGCAGGTCGGCGGGGTCGATCTGGTTGACGTCGGTACCATCGATCAGCACGGATCCCCGGGTTGGGGCGTACAGACCCAGAATAAGCCGTTCCAGCGTGCTTTTGCCCGACCCCACCCGGCCGATGATTCCAACCTTCTCGCCGGCTTCTATTTTGAACGACATCCCGTTCAGCGCCGGCTGTTTGGCACCCGGGTAGGTGAAAGCGACATTGCGAAACTCGATGGCGCCTTCAAACGCCGATCGCGGAACAAATGTTTTCTTCTCGGGGTGTTCCACCGGCAGTTGCATGTATTCATTGATCGATTCCAGCGATGCCCGGGCGTTCTGGTACTGCATGATCAGGCCGGCCACCTGGCCCAGCGGCGATATGCAGCGGCCTGCAATCATGGACGAGGCGATGATGCCGCCCATGGAAAGTTCCGCTTTCTGCACCAGATACACGCCCACGACTACCACGGAAATGGTTACCAGTTGCTGGGCCATCTGCACAAAACCTACGGTCGCTGCCGAAATGAGCTTGACGCGTGAACCGACATGGGCCAGGAACTTTGTGCTGCTTTCCCAGTTTCGTTGCGAGGCGCCCTGGGCATTGAGGGTTTTAATGGTTTCCAGGCTACCCAGTGATTCGACCAGAACAGCGTTGCGCTGCGAGTTTGCCTCAAATGTTTCCTTGACCAGGTGACCGATACGAAACTGGGCGGCCGACGACACGACCAGGACCAGTATCATGGCCACTGCCGGCGGAATGGCCAGGGTGGGCGATATCCAGACAAGTATGCCCAGAAAAAGAAGCACAAAGGGCAGGTCAACCAGTGTCGTCAAACTGGCCGATGCGATGAAGTCGCGTATCGACTCGAACGAGCGCAGGTTGGCGGCGAACGACCCGACCGAAGGCGGGCGGTTTTCCATTTTCAGATCCAGTACCCGTTCCATAATTCTGGCCGACAGGTTCACATCGATGCGTTTGCTCGCGGTGTCCACCACATGCGAGCGTATCGTTGTCAATACCAGATTGAACAAAAGAATCATTGCCACGCCAATGACCATGACCCACAAGGTTTCGATGGCATTGTTGGGGACGACCCGGTCGTAAACGTTCATGGTGAACAGGGGGACGGCCAGTGCAAACAGGTTGATCAGTACCGCCGACACCAAGGCGTCGCGATACAGTTTGCGGCTTTCAAAAACGGCTTGCCAGAACCAGTGCCGAGCAACGCCATCGTCGATGCGGCGCGCGGCGCGCTCATCGAACTTGAACAGCGGCTGAACGAATACGACCAGGCCGGTGAAGTCTTGCGCTAGCTCCGAGGTGGTGATGGAAAGCGCCGTCCCGGTCTCGGGGAACTGCACGGTGCAGGCGGTTTTTCCCGATTGCAGCAGCAGGCAGGCCCGCCCGTTCTTCATTAGCAGAATGGCCGGAAGCAGCACATCGGGAATCGTGTGCAATGACCGGCGAACGATGCGGGCCGAGCAATTGGCGCGCGCGGCGGCGCGCGGAAGCAACGAGGGCACCAGCCGGTTGTTCACCAGAGGCAGCCCGCCCGACAGCCCCTGCGGTGTGCAGGGGTAGCCGAGTTTTTTCACCAGATCGACCAGGCATTGCAGCAGCGGATCATCGTGTGTCAGATGCGGGGGGATGTCCCATTCCTGATCCGATTGCCGCAGCGTGTTCTCCTCAAAGGACATTATCGTCCTCATCAAGCAGATCTAGCGAGTTGCGCAGACGCTGGCGTGCCCGCTTGCGCTGATTGATTTTCTCAAGAGCCTGGGGCGGAAGATCGGTCAACCGGATGGTGCCGTTCGCAATCAGTACATCGATAAGATCCTCGAGTACACGGATGAAATCCGAGTCAAGTTCGGAAAGGGCGACAACATTGCCGGTACGTTCCTTGGTCATGGTTTTTCCTTGTCAGCGAGTGATGGAGCACCGGGCCCCGGCCCGGCAGGGGGCTGAGGAATCGAGGTTAGGGTGGGCGGCTCTACCCCTTTGCCATAGACAACGCCGGCCGGTCGCAGGTTCGATGTGTCAGGAACCGGCGTCAGGCAGGCGTTGATGACGTCGTCGGGAAGAATGAGCGCCTGATTTTCCTGCGGTGCACGCACCGGTGCCTGCCGGGCCAGGCCCAGCGTGGGAAGAAGGCGGTGCGCATAGGAAACCCACTGATACTCCAGCAGCTTCATATCGTATTCACCGTTGATCCGGGCCCGGCGGGAGTCGAACAGTTCGTTCGCCGTATCCAGCAAGTCGAGCAAAGAACGTTCACCAATCTGGAACTGCTCTTCAGCGCCCCGACTGACACGGCTCATCGCCCGTTCGTGCTCTTTCAGGAAGGGCATTTGCGCCTTGAGTTTTTCAATATTGTTCCAGGTCGTTGACAGCTCTTGCTGCACATTGCGGCAGGTGTAATCACGCACGTTGCGCGCCGAATACAACAGCGCGCTGGACTGTTTCAGGCGGGCGCTATCCGCACCACCACGGTACAGGTTGTAGTTCATGATGACCTGGACGCGGTTGCTGAACGTGCCCACGTTTTCCGCAGTGGGCTGGTCGCGATCGGTGCCGCTGGATGCCCTGAGTTCAAAGGTTGGCGAAAATCCGCCTTTGGCGGCATCCAGCCCGGATTGGGCCGCCTGGGCCAGGGCCTGTTTCGACAGCACGGAAGGGTTGGCTTGCAGCGCCATGCGGAAACCCGACTGGTCTTTCAGAACCGGAGAGGGCAGGTCGGCCAGGTCTTGCAGATCGGACGGCGGGAAATTGCCCACGATGCGCCGGTACCGCTGGGTGACATCATTCAGGTTGTTCTGTTCCGTCATCAAATTGGTCTGGGCCAGTGCCAGCCGCGCAGCCGCCTGCTCGGTGTCCACCGCGCGCCCAACCCCCGAATCCTGGCGTTCCTGCAGCAGTCGAAGCGTACGCTGGTGCAGGGCGTAGTTTTCCTGGGCAATGTCGATCATGTGCCGGAATCGCAACACGTCAAGATACGCTTCAACCGTTTCCCGGGCGATATTGTCGGTTGATGCGAGCAGGTCGTAGTAGGCCGACAGCTTTTCAAACCCCAGTTGCCGGATTGTGCTGGCGGTGGTGTTGCCGTCGTAAAGCAGTTGGCGCAGTTCCAGGTTGTAGCCGTACCGGCCCCAGTTTTCCGGGGGGGAGCCTGGCACGTTGGCGCGCCACTCATAGCCTCCCTGGGTCTGTACGTTCACTTCGGGGCGCAAATTTCCCCGCACGATATTCTGACCTTCCACGGCGGCCTGGAACGTTTGCAGGCTGGCCATCACTTCGGGGTTGGTGGTTACCGCTTGCGCCACGACTTGTGACAGGTTCAGCGGCTCGATGCCGAAAGCGAGCATGGCATTCGGAGTTTCGCCGGAAGACGCCACCGTACTGGTTTTTTCAGGGGAGGCCTGTTTCGGCTGTTTTTCCGAAGCGGCCGGGGCGGGCGCCTGGATGGGCTGCTGCAAGGTGAGCAGCAAACTTTCAATATTGTCGTACGAGGGGGTCGAGAGTATAGGCGCGCATCCCGTCAGGGGCACGGCAAGGCAGAGAAAAATACCGATTTGCCTGAAATTCACTGGGACTCCCATCGTTCATACGTCAAACGACGGCCCCCACGTTCAGGCGCTTTTCGAAGCGCAACCCCGTTCGTTGTTTTCATACAGCGATACTGTGCTGTCTGGCACGGCGGAGCTACGGGTTTCCGGCCCGTATTCTTGAGGCATAACCGTGCGTCTTTTGAGGCGAGCATCTGTGCACAAGAGTTACATTACGGCAAGCGATGTATGCAGATATTGCAAAAAATGCTTAATAATTAAAAACTTGTAACGTAAATCTTCAGTGGCTTCGCATGTGTGCAGTTTAGCCTAGTCCCTTGTTGTGTCAACGGGTGCGTTGTGCCAACCGGGCAGGTTTTTTCATGGGTGTCTCCCATTCACCACAAAAGTCTATTGGCGGGAACGCCAATGTTACATATGTTTTGTAACCGGTGTGCCGATACATGTGCTAGTTCAACATGCCAGACCGGCCCGTTTGTCCGGCCTGCTCCTGCGCCTGAATAATCAGCGCTTCCAGGTGCGGGGTGGTTTCCAGTGCCAATGTCATTTCATCGGGCTTGTCAGGGCTTTGCTGGAGGTGCAAGGTAATGTGCTGGCCTTCAAAGGCCTGAGGGTTGGCCTGGATTTGCACGTATTGATTCAGCAAGCGGTCAACCGCTTTCTGGGCTTCGGCGACGCGAGCGTCCAGACCGGCATTGGCATGCAGAGCAAACTGTTGCTCAATAACTTTGGCAAGATCCCAGCTGAAAAACAGGAGCGCGTTCGCGCCGTGGCATTCCGGGTGCAAAAATCCCCAGGATTCATTGTGTGATGGATTCATGGTGTGTTCCTTCGTGTGCTGATGTGCGATGGCGGCTCAGGCGGTGAGCGACAAATAGACCAGGGCAATAGCCATTAGCGTGAAATACACGGCTACGCCGGCGCCTATGCTTTTTAAGAGCAACCGCGCCAGCGTGCGGCTGCTGCGCCCTTGCAGTCCCAGGCGGCGGGTTCCCCACAGCCAGGTCAGGGTGCCGGCCAAAAGGCTGATCAGAATAATCCAGAGCTTCATGGGTGTGATTGTAGCGAACCCGCTCCCTTTCGCACGGACTTGCCGGGCGAAGTATGATAGAGGTCTTGCAATTCAGCCACTCTCCTGTTCTTTACAGAGGTTTCCTATGCAGTCCTCCCCTGGCGCTTCCTTGGGTAGCGCATCGCGGTTTACGGACCCCGCTACATCAGCCAGGCCCACCCGTTATCGTCTTGACTACGTTGCCTCCAGCCAGCTGCCTACACCCTGGGCCACATTTACCATTCATGTGTTTGCTGATCCGGCAAACGGCAAAGAGCACGTGATGCTCACGTTGGGCGACGTAGCCGGGCCCGAACCTTTGCTTGCGCGGGTCCATTCCGAATGCCTGACCGGCGATGCGTTGTTCAGCCAGCGTTGCGACTGCGGTGCCCAGTTGCAGGCGGCGCTTCAGATGATCGCCGCCGAGGGGCGGGGTGCTGTCTTGTACTTGCGACAGGAAGGGCGGGGAATCGGCCTGGTGAACAAGATCCGGGCCTATCAGTTACAAGATCAGGGAGCCGATACGGTCGAGGCCAACGAGCGGCTGGGTTTTCCGGCCGATATGCGGCGTTACGAGCTGTGCGATCCCATGCTGGCCCATTTTGGCATTACGTCGCTACGGTTGCTCACCAATAACCCCCGCAAAGTCAACGCCATGGAAAAACTGGGCATTGCCGTGGCCGAAAGGCTTCCGCTGCAGGTCAACCGAAATCCGCACAATGAAAATTACCTGAGCGTCAAGGCGAGCAAGCTGGGGCATTGGCTGAAAGAACGAAGCTGATGGTTTTTCATTGACTGCTTTGCGAGAACGGGGCCATGCAAGATCTGAACGACATGCTGTATTTTGCCGAGGTTGTGACGCAAGGCGGATTCGCGGCTGCGGCCCGGTCTCTGGGGTTGCCCAAATCGCGTATTTCGCGGCGTATTGCCCGTCTTGAAACAGAGCTGGGCGTACGCCTGCTTAACCGCACAACGCGCAAGCTGTCGCTCACCATGCCGGGCGAGCTTTACTACCGGCATTGTCTTAGCATTCAGCAAGAGGCCCAGGCCGCGGCCGCAGCGGTGGCCATCGTACAGAGCGAACCCCGGGGCCTGCTTCGGGTGGCGTGTCCGGTTACCATTGCGCAAACCATTGTGGGGCCCCGTTTGCCGCAGTTTCTGAAAAAATATCCCCTGGTCCAGGTCGACCTGCAGGTCACGAACCGTGCGGTCAATGTGGTGGAAGAGGGGATCGATGTGGCGTTGCGGGTACGCACCGTACTGGAAGACAGCGCTACCCTGGTTGTCAAGCACCTGGGCCTGACCCAAACCTTGTTGGTGTGCCATCCGGATCTGCTGTGCGCGGTAGGTACACCTACCGAACCGTCCCAGCTGAACGCATTCGAGCTCGTGGCTATGTCAGTGAACGACGGGCGCATGTTCTGGCAGCTGTTTGGCCCCGAAGGCCTTCAGTACACCGTCACCAAGCGCCCCTGTTTTGTGGCCGATGACCTTCAAACGCTCAAGCATGCCATTGTGGGCGGGGTCGGCCTGGGCGTACTGCCCGACTACATGTGCCGGCAGGAAATTGAAGCGGGCAAGCTGGTCGTTGTGTTGCCACACTGGGCTCCCCGGCCGGGTATCTTTCATGCAGTGTACGGTTCGCGCCGGGGCCTGGTTCCCGCTGTTCGCGTATTTCTGGATTTTCTGGGTGAAACACTGCAGGCCGGCGGATGGGTGCGCGGCACGCCGGAGTAACACGGTCAGCGGGTGTCCTTCGCGGCAGGGCAGTCTGTACCGGGCGGAATGACAGACCAATGCAAATCGATCAGCGGGCTTTTTTCCGACGACCAGCGCTGCTCGGCGACGCCCTGCCATCGCCCTTGTGCAAACAGTGACTTCAGTCGTTCCTGGGGCTCCCCTTTGGTTTCCCTGCTGTATACCACCAGGGCGCCGCACGCCAGGGCGGTGTCCGGGTTGAGCCAGGGCGACTCGGCGTACGAGGCATTGATGAACACCTGGGTATCGGCCGAGGTATGGATGGCGATGTTGCCCCCGAGCCAGGTATCCGAGGCAACCAGGCGCAGCGGGTGGTCGGGAACATGTTCGCGCCAGACGGTACCCAGCACCTGGGCTATTTCGGGTCCGGGGAACGTAGAGCGCGCATCGCGGCCGGTGATCCAGGCGCCCGGCCCGCGGGCCAACCCGTAGCCTATGGCCAGAACCAGATGAATGATCAGGGTGATGACAAGAACGCGCCGCTTCACGGCTTGGGGATTTCCCGTCAGCGCCCACAGAAAGAAGAAGCTGTACAGCACGAAGAACGTGGTACCCCATGAGGCGACCAACCGTGTGCCAAAGAGCACCGAGGCGGCCAATGTGCTGAGGAAAGGGGTCAGACCGACCCACAGCAGGAATGAGCGATCCCGGGTGTCGACCGTTGCCCCCAGCGTTGCCCGGTTCGGGTCGGCAGGCGGGTAACGCCGGTTCCACACATACCAGGTCAGCCACACCACAACCATGGGGCTGAGTCTGGCAGCCTGGTCCATGGTGAATCGAAAAGCCAGATAGAGCGAGTCCAGATACGTGCCGGCCTCAAGCGAGTTGTCGATATAACGAAATGGTGCAAAGTTATTGGAAACCAGCCAGAACAAATGGGGAGTCAGTGTCAGGACGAAGGCCAGAGACCCCCAGCCCAGTCCGCGCCATGTCGGCGGCTTGCGCCACGCCCCGTCACGCAGCAAAAACACGAAGAAGGCAAAGAA
>JBFWLP010000031.1:0-31766 GCA_050252075.1 Burkholderiaceae bacterium
GAGCCGCCGCATGTATTGCGCGCCATGTTTCCTACGCCCGAGCTGGCGCAACGGGTTGAGCGCGGCCGGGCCATGCTCATGCAGGCCCGCCGCCTGCACATCACGTCCAGGCATGGAACGGATATTACTTACGAACTGGGCGACTACCCGGTAATGTCGGAGTATGGTTACACCGACGAACCCGGGCGCTGGGACCATTTCCCTTCGGGGTTTGCATTCACCCAAGGCAATGATGGCGCTGTGAACGGCCGTGTTGTGCTTCGTCAGGGTGATATTCTGGCGGCGTTCAAACGGTATATTCAAAATGACGTCGTATTAACGGTAGAGAAAGGCTATGTCACCCGGATCGAGGGTGACAATATGGACGCCGATTTGCTGCGCACCTATATTGCCGGATTCGATGATCCCCGGGCCTACGCCATATCCCACATCGGATGGGGAATGAATGACGCCGCCCGCTGGTACCATTTCGAAGCCACCCGTCATTTGCATCACGAGCACGTGATGCACGCCTTGTCCTTCTACGGCAACGTTCTGTTCTCGCTTGGCCCCAACGTAGAACTGGGCGGAGACAACGACACCGCGTGCCACATGGACATCCCGCTACGTGGATGCAGCCTGACCCTGGACAACGTTGAAATCGTTCGCGACGGCGACATCGTTCACCCCGACCTCAAAGTCAACAAAGCCGTCAACCCACCCGCGTAACCTTGTGAAGTTGGGGTCAGAGTAAGTTTGGGGTCAGAGCAAAAATTTACTCTGACCCCAAACTTACTCTGACCCCAATCTCAACGCCCTTTACACGAGGATGTTTACGCCTTCGATGAGTTGATCGGCGCTGGTGCCGCTCAGGCGCAGCAGGGTGTCGCCCTGTTCGATGGGGGGCAGTGCGTCGCCATCGGTGGATGTATGGGCGAAAAGGTAGGCTGATCCCTGGAAGTTGAACACGGCGTAGGTGTCGCTGCCGCTTTTCACCACGGTGGCGGCGGCGTTTGTGGCTTCCCAAAGTGTGGCGGTACCGTCGACGGCGTCGTCGATTTGCGCCTGATCGCTGCGTTGGGCGCCCACAAAAAGATCGCTCAGATCGATGGCGTCGTTGCCGGCTGAAAAGTCGGCCACGGTGATCAGGCTGTCCAGCAGGTCATCCGTGGTGGCTACGTCGACCAGATTGCCGCCACCCAAACTGCCCAGGGTCATCAGGTCGCGACCATTGCCCAGGGTGATCGTGATCGATGTGGCCGTTGCGCCTGTCGTAATGTCCAGTCCCAGCAGGTCGTTACCGGAGCCCAGGTCGATGGCCACATCGTTCGCCTGCAGATAAGCGCTTTCCAGAATGACGGTGTCATTGCCTCGCCCGGTTCTGAGCGATTGCAATTGCAGCCCGTCGATATCGCTGTCGTCACAACCGCAGTTCGGATCGAAAATGGGAATGACAAGGTCCCCGCTGGATCCGCTGGCATTAATCGTGGCTACATTGGCCAGGTTTGTACCTAGAAACCAGAGAGCGACTTCGGATGAAAAATTCAGGTTCAGATTGCTCAGTTCGGGTGTATTGCCATCGGCGGGCTGGTCGCTGCTGTCGCCGGGCTGGTTTCCCAGATCCAGAAAAAGGTAGCTGTCGCCATAGTTGGGGTCCGGACTGTCGCTTTCGCGCAAGTTGCCGGAAATGGTCAGTGTCGTCAGGTCGTTGCCGACCACGCTGAGCCCGGCTTCGCCCTGAACATTTGCCAGTTCAATGCGGCCCGTGGTGCCCGCCAACGTAACCTTGTTGTTGACCAGGGTATCGGCGAATCCAACAGTTACCCCGGCGGCGGCCCGAACGTCGCCGGCCTGATTCATGCCCGTTTGCCAGAGTTGCTGAACGCTTGATCCGAAGGCCGTGGAGTCCAGCTCGCCGGAAGCGCTGTTGGTGATGACGGCGCTGCTTGTGCGTACCGTGACAATTTCAATGTTGGAAAATGTGGCGCCCGATTGCATGACGCCGCCGGCGCCGGTAATGATCAGGCTGTCGCGCCCTGCGGCACCGTCGATCCGGTCGCCTGTGGTAATGGTGGGATCGGCGCCGCTGCCCGTGTCATTGACCTGGCCGCGAAAAATGTCGGCGAACTGTGTGCCGGTGATGGTGTCAACGTCGGTGGTCAGGGTGTATGTCTTACCGCCGGAGGGCTCATCGTTGTCGCAGCCCTTGGTGGTGGGGTCGCAAGGCCGATTCTCGGCATAGCCGTGCTGATAATAGTGATCGATGATCTGCAACAACTGGGCCGGTGTGACCAGGCCGGGGTCGGCGATGGCGAACGCACTGGCCAGATCAGGGTTCTTTTCCACATAAGACAACAGCTTGTCCAACGTCATGGGGTTCGCGCCCACTTGTGCATTGGGGGCCCGCAGTTCGTACATTCCGTGGTTCACGAAATGCTCCAGCGCCAGGGCCGGCCCAATACCCGCCTTTTGCAGATCGGGATTTGCGCTCAGGTAATAATGCACGTCGAACCACGGATTCGGCGCGCGCACCGTGCCGCCCGATTCATAGGCCTCTATCGCTCCATAAGCCACATAATGTTGCCAGGCCGTTTCAGTGGTGTATCCGCCTGCCGACACATCGGGATTACGCGCCAGATACCACTGCGCATCAAAAAAACGGTTCTGCGCCGTCATACCATGCCTCCTTCCAGGGTTTTAACATTGGGGTCAGAGTAAAAGTTTTGCTCTGACCCCGCAATACTTTGCTCTGACCCCGCAATTCCGAATTGCGCGGCTTTTGTGTTTCTTTCGGTGCGAAAGGCGCGTGGTGGCTGGCCGAACAGGTTTTTGAATTCGCGGGAGAAGTGCGAGGCGTCGGAGAATCCGCAGCCCAGTGCGATGTCGGTGATGCTGTCCTGGGTGTTGGTGAGGCGCCATTTGCCATATTGCAGCCGCAGCATGCGTTGCAGGGCGGCGGGCGTCATGTTCAGCGCTTGTTTGAACAGGCGTTCCAGCTGTCGGGCGCTGATGCCCACGTGGGCCGCCATGTCGTTTACCGAGGGCAGGTCGTCGATGCGCTGTTCGATGTAATGTATGGCTTTGTGAATGCGCATGTCGTTGACATTGTCCAGATCAATATAAAAGTGCGCCTGCGGCAGCCGGGCCGGGCGAATGGTGAACAGCATCATGTGGCGCAGGGCTTGCTGGGCTTTGTCGCGGCCATAATGGCGCGTCAGTAGATGCAAGGCCAGATCAATGGCGGCGGTCGAGCCGGCGCAGGTGATCAGCCGCCCGGCGTCAATAAACAAATGGTCGTTGCGGCAGCGTACGCCGGGGAATTGCCGCTGAAACTCGCCCAGAACATTCCAGTGCACACACACTGTCTGGTGCTGGATCAGGCCCGCGTGGCCAATGGCAAACGTACCCGTGCAGATGCCCAGCAGCGTCACCCCTTTGTCGTAGGCCCGGACCAGCCAGCTGGAAAGCCGTTTGCCCAGGTGTGTGTTGGTGTAACTGTTGCCGCCGCAAATGGCGATGTAGTCGAAGTCGTCGCTTTGCTCGATGTCGGTCAGTTCGCTATGCAGGGTACCCGCGCTGGAGCGCCGGGGGAGCCCGTCGACGCTCATGACTTGCCATTGAATGAGAATCTGGCGGCTTTGGCCGCCGTAATCGGCGGCCAGGCGCAGCACATCCAGAAAACCGGCAAAGGCCGTCAGGGTGAACTGATCCAGCAGCACGATACCGATGCGCAGTGGCCGCCCGGACCGGGGCCCGGCATGGGCGGCAGCCGCTGTATTCGGGGAGGATGGGCTATGTTCCGGCATACCTTAAAATCATGACAAATTATAGAACGCACGACTATTGTGTCGTTAATTTACTGTTTTTTGTCTATTTTATTCAAGTTTGTGAGGCGTAACCGGCGCATGATGCGGTTTCAGGCTTTAACGTCGTTCGAGCCCGATTCCACAACCATAGATTTTGGAGGTAGGCATCATGAAACTAAAGCAAACCCTGTGCATGGCGGCGCTCGCGGGCGCCGTTTTCGGAGCGTCGTCGTCGGCGCAAGCGAACGAGGTGCGTGTGGCGTGGTATGGTGGTAACTGGGGCGAAGCCTTCCAGAGCTGCATTGCCGACCCGTTCACCAAGGCCACGGGCATCAAGGTCATTCCCGAGATCGGCACATCCAACACCACCCTGGCCAAACTGCGCCAACAAAAAGACAAGCCCTTGCTTGATGTTGCCTTCCTGGACGGCGGGATCAGCGAGATTGCCGAGGCCGACGGCTTGCTGCGGCCCATTACCGCCGGCACGGTCGCGAATATCGGCAAACTGCAAACGCCGTCGGTGTACAAGAATGCTGCAGGCGACATTTTTGCCGGCAGTATCGGTTACTACTCACTGGGTATCACCTACAGCAAGAAAGAGATCAAGTCGCCCCCCACATCGTGGGACGACTTGTGGAAAAAGGACTATGCCGGTGCCGTGATCATTCCGTCACCTGCCAACTCTTCCGGGATCCCGTTCATCGTGTTCCTGGCCAATATCTGGAAAGTTCCCGTTACCGATCTTGCGCCGGTGTACAAGAAGTTGCACCAGCTCGATGTAGCCTCCTACTTCGACAGTTCAGGGGCGGCCAGCAACGCGTTCCAGTCCGGCGAAGCCATTATCGGCGCGCACTTTAACGTGGGCGCCTGGGGCCTGGCCGACAAAGGGTTGCCTATCGGGTTTTCGGTACCGAAAGAAGGCGTCTGGGCGACCGACGCGCGGGTGCATCTTGTAAAAGGATCGCCACAACAGGCGAATGCGGAAAAATTCATCAATCAGGCCTTTACCGCCGAGTCGGCGGCGTGTCTGGCCAAGAATTTGTACCTCGGGCCCGCCGTTAAAGGGGTTCAGGTCGATCCGTCGGTACGCGAGAAAATGCCCTGGGGTGCCGATGGCAGCATTGATAACCTGAATTTGCTCAACTGGAGCGAAATCAATCAGTACCGCGCGCAAATCACCGATGCGTGGAACCGGGAAGTGGCCAAGCGCTAGCGCGATTTCCTTTTACTATTTTTGGTACGGCCTCTGTCATCGCTCATTATCCGGGCGAGGGCGGGGCGCCGTTACCCCTGAATTTACCGATTCGAAAACAGTCAACGGGACGACACCATGACAGCGCTATTATCCGTCCAGCACATTACCAAAACATTCCAGAAGAAATTCAAGGCGCTCAACGATGTGAGCCTGGATGTCGAACAGGGAGAGTTCGTGGCCTTGCTCGGCCCCAGTGGGTGCGGGAAAACCACGTTGCTGGCCACGCTGGGCGGGTTTCTGCAGCCGGATGCCGGTCGTATTCTGATCGACGGCCAGGATGTAACCCGCCTGCCGCCGCACAAGCGTACCCTGAATACCGTCTTTCAGAACTACGCGCTGTTTCCCCACATGACGGTGCTGGGCAATGTGGCGTACGGACCGCTGCGGGCGGGGTTGTCCAAGGCGCAGGCGCACGACAGGGCCCACGAGGCACTGACCATGGTGGGCCTGGACAGTATGGCCAACCGTTACCCGGCGCAAATGTCCGGTGGCCAGCGCCAGCGCGTGGCTCTTGCCCGCGCCATTGTGAACCGGCCCAAATTGCTGCTGCTCGATGAGCCGCTGTCGGCGCTGGATCTGAAGTTGCGCAAGCGCATGCAGCTGGAGCTCAAGGCCTTGCAGGAAAAGCTGGGTATTTCCTTCATTTTTTGTCACGCATGATCAGGAAGAGGCCATGGCGATGGCCGACCGGATCGTGGTGATGAATCAGGGCACCATACAGCAGGTCGGCGGCGGCGATGCCATCTATCAGAAGCCGGCCAACCGCTTTGTGGCCGAATTCATCGGCGATGCCAATTTGCTGACCTGCGAACGGCACCAGAACCAGTTGCGACTTGCGTGTTGCGGGGTGGCTGTTACGTCGGCGGCCTTGCCCGGCGCAACGCCGGTGGTGGCCATGATCCGGCCGGAAGATGTGTCGCTGGTCGATCCGGCGCAGCCCGATGCCGTGCCTGCCCGGGTGGACGATCTGGTCAGCATAGGCAGCTATACCACGGTGTATCTGTCGATCAACGGCACGGCCATCGAGGCGCGCCGTATCGGCGCCAACGATCTGGGCCTGCGCAAGGGCGATAGGGTCGGCGTCACGTTTGTGCAGGAACACATTCATCTGGTCGAGGCGTGATATGGGAAACCCTGTCCGCAGCGCGTGGTCGCTGCTCGCCTTGCCGGTGGTGCTGTTTCTGGCTTTCTTTATTGTTCCTTTGAGTGTCGTACTGGTTTCCAGCTTTTTAAGTGCTGAAACCGGCCTGTTCACGCTGGGAAATTACGCCGGTATTTTGCTGGACCAATACCATTGGGACGTTATCTGGACCACGTTTCGGCTGGGCATTGCCACGACGCTCATTTGTCTGCTGCTGGGGTATCCCCTGGCCTGGTATCTGGTGCGCATCGTGACATCGCCCGTCTGGCGCAGTATCTGCATCATCATTCTGGTCGTGCCGCTGTTCACCAGCAATATCGTGCGTTCTTTCGGCTGGATGATCATGCTGGGCCGCAACGGTCTGGTGAATGATTTTCTGCAGTGGATCACCCTGGTGGATCGTCCGGTGCGTTTTCTGGGAACCGAGCTGGGTATCCTGATCGGCCTGGTCTATATTCTTTTGCCGTTCGCCGTCATGTCGATCGGTACGGCCCTTGCCCGCATGGATAAAAGCCTGGAGCAGGCCTCCCACGATCTGGGCGGTTCGCCGGCACGCACCTTTTTCTTCATTACCCTGCCGTTGTCGCTGCCCGGCGTGGCGGCCGGTGGTGTGATGGTCTTTGCGTTGGCCGTCAGTGCCTACGTGACGCCGGCGCTGTTGTCGGGCGGCAAAGTCACAGTACTGCCCATGCTGATCTATCAACAATACAGCACGGTATTCAATTTCAACTTCGGCGGCGCCCTGAGCATTGTGTTGCTGGTGCTGACGCTCGCTCTGGTGGCGATCGCCAACCATATCGGCCGGGTTCGCGGAGAGGACTGACATGCTACGACATCTTGCCATTCGTGTAGTCGCGGTTCTTTGCCTGGGCTTTCTGGCACTACCGCTGTTTGTGATCATTGCGTCGTCCATGACAACGACCGAATACCTTATGTTTCCGCCCGAAGGCTTGACCCTGAAGTGGTATGGCGCGGTGTTGTCCGATGCAACCTATGTTGATTCTTTCCTGACCAGCACCTGGCTGGCCGTTTGCGCAACCGCCATTGGCGTGGCTATTGCCGTACCCGCGTCGCTCGCCATTGCCCGTTACCGGTTTCCGGGCAAGGCGGCCTTGAATGCGATATTTTCAGCGCCCATGGTTTTGCCTTACCTGGTGCTGGGTTCGGCGTTGCTGCAGTACACCGGTTACCTGGGGTTCTCGCAGACATTTTCCGCCCTGCTGGTGGGCCATGTGCTGATTGTCACGCCATTTGTCATGAAATCGCTTTCGGGGTTGTTTACGCAGGAACACCTGGCGCTTGAGCGGGCATCGGCGGATCTGGGTGCCACCCCGTGGGTCACTTTTCGTACGGTCACGCTGCCCTTGATGAAACCGGGCCTGATCAGCGGTTCGATCTTCGGTTTCATTACGTCGTGGATCAACGTGGAACTGTCCATGTTCAACACCACTGCCGTTCTGAACACCATTCCGGTGCAATTGTTCAACTACGTACAGTATTCGGTCGACCCGTCTATCGCGGCCGTATCGGCATTCACCATTTTCATTTCCGTAATCGTCATCACGCTGCTGGATATTTTCATTGGGCTGGATATTTTCTCCAGCAAACAGCAACGCGATAAAAGCCTCTAGGAGAGACCTCATGATGCAGACCCAAGATACGTTCGACGTTATTTACACTCACACCGAGGGCGAGCCGCTGTGTATTGTGCACAATGGCATTCCTTATCCTGTGGGCTCTACCATTCTGGAAAAGCGCCGCTTTCTGACCGAGCATTACGATTGGGTACGCACCTCGCTGATGCGCGAGCCTCGCGGCCATAATGATATGTTCGGCGTGTTTCTTACACCGCCGTCCAGTCCTGACTATGACGCCGGCCTGATTTACATGGATGGCGAAACCTATTCCCACATGTGCGGGCATGGCACGATTGCCGTTGCCATGGTCATGGTTGCCAACGGCATCGTTCCGCGCGATCCGTCGGGCAAGACCACCATCCGTTTTGAAACCACCGCCGGCCTGGTCGTGGCTGAAGTCGAATCCGATGGCGACCAGGTGCAATCCACCTGCTTCGAGAATGTGCCTGCCTATGTCGAAGCCCAGGATCTTCCCGTGCATTTGCCCGGTTATGGCGACGTGACCGCCGATATTGTGTGGGGTGGCAACTATTTCGGCATTATCAATCTTGAAAATACCGGTTTGCGCATCGCACCCGATAACGGCGGCGAGCTGATTAAAATGGGATTAATCGCGCGTGATCAGCTGAACAAGAATTATCGAATTCAGCACCCCACCCAGAAACACATTACCGACCTCAACTTCATCACCTTCTGGCACCAACCCACGCTGGAAGGCGCCTTTTATAAAAACGTTCACGTGTTCAGCGCCGGCCAGCTCGATCGCTCGCCCGGCGGCACAGGAACCAGCGCCATGATGGCCATGCTGGAGGCACGCGGGAAAATGACCCTGAACCAGAAAATCCGCTCCGAAGGCCTGCTGGGTACCGGCACATTCGAAGGCTGCCTGCTGGGCGAAGTTGACCTGAACGGCAAGCGCGGCGTGCGCCCCACCGTCAAAGGCACCGCCAGCATACTCGGCACCGCCCGCTGGACCATCGACCGCAACGACCCCGTCGGCGCCGGCTTCGTCGTACGCTAACCCTTTGGTAACCCTTTGGGGTCAGAGTAAATTTGGGGTCAGAGTAAATTTGGGGTCAGAGTAAAAATTTGCTCTGACCCCAAACTCAAAGCGGTCGATGGCCTGGGCGAGTGCGTTGTCGTTGATGTCGCGGTGGAAGACGGCGCGCATGAGGGTTGGTGATTCGACGCCGATGCGGATGCCGTGGGTCCGCAGGAATGTTGCGATGGTGTTGCTGGTCTGGCCGGTGTGGCGAATATCCAGAAAGACCAGATTGGTTTGAACTTCTGGGTTGACCAGGGTAACGCCAGGCAGTTTGCCGATGGCATTGGCAAAATCCCGTGCCCGGCGATGGTCGTGGGCCAGGTCCTGCACATGATGGTCCAGTGCATAAATTCCGGCGGCCGCCAGTATGCCGGCTTGGCGCATGGCCCCGCCGAACCGGTGTTTCCAGACGTTCGCACGGGCGATGAAATCGCGAGAGCCCGCCAGAACGCTGCCCACGGGGCATCCCAGCCCTTTCGACAGATCGATCCATACGCTGTCACAATGCGCCGCAAAGTCGTGGGCAGGTGTTTGGCCGGCCACCACGGCGTTCATGAGTCGCGCACCGTCCATATGAACGGCCATGCCTTTGTCGCGAGCCCAGCGGGCAACATCGGCAAGGGTTTCCAGCGGCCAGACGGCCCCTCCGCCGCGATTGCTGGTTTGTTCTATCACCACCAGGCGAGGGCGGGGCGCTTTGAGTTTTCCGGGTTGCCAGCTGTCGGCCAGGTCGTCGGCGCTGAAGATGCCGGTTGCGGTGGGGATACCGCGAATCAAACTGCCGCAAAAGACGGCGGCACCTGCGCCTTCGGATGACAAGATGTGGGCATTGGCCGCCGCCAGAATCTCGTCTCCGGCGCTGCAGTGGACTGCGAGCGAAATCTGGTTCGCCATAGTGCCCGACGGCAGAAAAATAGCCGCTTCCTTGCCCAGAAGCGTGGCTACTTTTTGTACCAGCGCATTGACGGTCGGATCTTCGTCGCGCTGTTCATCGCCCACGTCGGCATAGGCCATGGCCCGACGCATCGGTTCGCTGGGCCGTGTTGCCGTATCGCTGACCAGGTCGACAGTAATGGCAGGCGTGTTCATGGCGTCTTTACGCCCCGGCCAATGATCTCAAGCGCCCGATCGATGTCATCTGTCGAGTTGTAGGCATGCAGGCCAAAACGCAATTGGCCGCGACGAATCGTGTGCGTCACTTTATGGGCTTTCAGTTGTTCGGACAACGGCGCGACGATCGGGTCACTGGAGAAGCCATGGCCTCCGGCATCCAGTTGCCCCAAGGTAAGAATGTGCGATTGCTGGGGGCCCGATCCCGGCACCGCGGGGGTCAGGCCATGACGGCATAATCCTTCGTGAAACCGGCTCGCCAGACCAAGAACGTGTTTCTGGGTGTTTTCAGGACCCAGTTGCAGCAGCAGGTCCAGAGAGGCATCGGCGGCGTAAGCGCCGGCAAGGTTGTAGCTGCCCACTTCAAAGCGCCGGCTGTCGGGCTGGTATTGGTAATCGAAACCACCCATGGTGGAATGATCATCGGTCAGCTGCATAACCCCTGAGCGTGACAGGTAGGCAGGCGCAAGCCGGTCGATCCACTTCTCGGAAACATACAAAAAGCCGAAGCCGTACAGCCCCAACAGGCCTTTGGAAACCGATGTGGCAAAGCCGTCGATGCCTTCCTCTGGAAGATTATGATGAAAGATACCTGCCGTTTGCACGCCGTCAACCAGCAGGAAAATATCCCGCTTGCGGCAAAACTCGCCCAGCGGACGAATGTCGGTACGGTGTCCGGGTGCAAACGTTGCGGTTGCCGTGGTGATCAATTGGGTATTCGTATCGGCGGCGTCCATCAGGGCCTGAACATCGATCGACCCGTCGGGCCGGGGCGACACGGTACGAACTTCCAGGCCGCGCGCCCGTTGGCGCAGCCACGGGTAAATGTTGTTGGGGTGCTCGGCATCGGCCGTGAGCACCACGTTGCCACCTTCTTTCCATGGCATGGCCCACGCGATGCTGTTGATGCCGTCGGACACGTTGCGTGTGGCAGCAATCGTACTGTTGGGAACGCCCATCAGGCGTGCAAATTTTTCCCGCGCCGAATGGACTTTTGTCTCGTGTTCGGTTCGGACGGCGGTTGCCAGTTCCAGGTGGTCAAGAAAGGTATTCACCGCCGCACGCACTTGTTTGTGCAAGATCATCTTGTCGCAGATCGACAGGTAGGTTTGCGTGGTCAATGCGGGGAATCCGGCACGGAACTCGTCGAAAGACAAGGGCGCGGAAGGCTTGCTGGTTTCATGGCTTGGGGCGGCGGTAGAGTTCATTTTGCGAATCGCTTGATCGGGTGAATTGGTTGACACGCCGGCATGGATGCCGGTTATTTAGTGAAGAATCTGGCTCAGAAAAAGGCGGGTTCGCTCATTTTCCGGTGACGTAAAAAACTTTTCCGGCGGGGCGGCCTCGACAATTTCTCCGGAGTCCATAAACACCACCAGATCGGCCACTTTGCGGGCGAAGCCCATTTCGTGGGTAACGCACACCATGGTCATGCCTTGTTGGGCAAGCTCGGTCATGACATCCAGAACCTCGTGGATCATTTCGGGATCGAGCGCCGAGGTCGGTTCGTCAAACAGCATGACCTGGGGCTGCAGCATCAGTGAGCGTGCGATCGCAACACGTTGCTGTTGTCCCCCCGACAGCTGGCCGGGGTACTTGCCGGCTTGTTCTGGAATGCGGACACGTTCCAGCAGTTCCAGGGCCTGGCGCTGGGCGTCGGCCTGTTTCATGCCTTGGGCGCGAATTGGCCCCAGTGTCAGATTGTCCAGCACGGTCAGATGAGGAAACAGGTTGAAGCTTTGGAAAACCATGCCCACTTTGCGTCGAACGGCTTGAATATGACGGATATCGTCGTCGACATCGATTCCGTCGACAACGATCCGGCCTTCCTGATGTTCTTCAAGCCGGTTGATGCATCGTATGGTGGTTGATTTACCCGAACCGGACGGCCCGCATATGACAACCTTCTCACCGCGTGCTATTGATAAATTAATATCGCGCAGCACGTGAAATTCGCCATACCATTTATTCACATTCTCCAGCGTAACGATGACATTCGAATCGGGGGAACCCATGGCTGCGGTACCTTTAACGTTTAATGGTGATTTCTTGTTCTATTTTCATGCTGTACCGGGACATGGCATAGCACATGATGAAATATAGAAACGCAATGAATAAATAAGCTTCGATGCTGTAGCGTACCCACACCGGATCCTGAATGGCGGTCGAGGTGGCCCGTAAAACATCGAACATGCCGATAATGCCGATGAAGGTCGTGTTTTTAAATGCCCTGATGATTTCATTCATCATGGATGGCAATACAATCCGGCCGACCTGGGGCATGATGACATAAGCCATTTTTTGCCAGTACGTCAGGCCAACGGTGTCGGCGGCCTCGTATTGACCATTGCCAATGGCTTGCAGACCACCGCGGAACACTTCGGCGGCATAGGCGGAAAAGAAAATGGTCATGGCAATCTGTGCCCGCAGGAATTTATCGACCGTGATGCCTTGCGGCATGAACAGAGGAATCATCAGCGAGGCCATAAACAGTACTGTTACCAACGGCAAGCCGCGAACCACTTCAATAATGCCCACGCATACCGCACGAATGGCGGGCATGTGCGAGCGCCGGCCCAGGGCCAACAGAACGCCAAGAGGAATGCCGCCCACCACCGTGCCCACGAACATTATCAGTGTCAGGGGTAGGCCGCCCCATTCGTGGGTGCCTACCGGCTCCAGGCCAAACAGGCCGCCGAGCATCAGCGTAAAAACCACGGCCGTTGCCGCCAGCCAAAGCACAACCAGGGTTTTCATGGCCGGCCGTGCGGCTGCGCTGTAAACCGCCAGGGCCAGCACAATGATCACGACCAGCATGCCGCGCCATTGTTCGTCGTACGGGAAGGTGCCGAACAGCATGACCCGGTATTTCTCGGGTATGACGGCCCAGCAGGCTCCGGTGGTTTCCTTGCACGCCTGGGCGCCCGGGAAATACCAGACCGCCTGAACAATGGCCCAGTCAATCAGTCGCGGCAAGGTCAGATACAGCAACACAAGCAGAGCCACGGTAATGAAAGCGCTTGTTCGCGTTTTGAAAAAGCTGTCACGCACCCGGGCAAGCCAGCCGCTGTGCTTCAACGGGGCGGGTCGTGCGGGCGCTGCGCCGATGTGTGCATGGGAAACAGGAGAGCGGTTCATCATGTCAGCGCTCCTTGATCTGGGCCATGCGGTTATAAATGTTCATCAGCGCCGCGATCGCAAATGAAATAAGCAAATAGATCGACATCATGATGCCGATGGCCTCAACGGTATGGCCGCTGAGAGTAACAATGGTGTTATTGATATTGAAAAGCTCCGGATAGCCAATAGCCACGCCGAGCGAACTGTTTTTCACGATACTGACGTATTGCCCCGCCGCGGGTGGAATCATCACGCGCAAGGCCTGGGGGAACACAATTTTTCGATAAATGTCGCCGGTACTCAAACCGACTGTTTGAGCCGCTTCGATTTGCCCTTGATTCACCGACTGAATGCCGCTTCGCACAATTTCAGCAAGAAAAGCACCGATGTAGAGTGAAAGTCCCAGTGCTAGTGCCGTAAATTCGGGCGCGAAAGTAAAGCCCCCTTGAAAATTGAATCCTCGTAATTCAGGTATCGAGAGGCTCATGGGCCAGGCGCTGAAAACGGCCAATGCGAAGGGGGCGACGCCCAGCACGATGGCCACAAGGCGCCAGAGCGGCTGAGATTTTCCTTGAAGAAATCTCTGGCGGTCGGCGTAACGCTTCACCCACCAATACACGACGCAGGAAACCATAAACCCCGCCAATAGCAGCCAGGCCGAGTGACTATTGGTCAGCCAGGGTACGGATATTCCGCGGTTGCTGATAAACGCGGAGTCACCCAGCGAGATTGCGTCGCGCGGCCGAGGCAGATTGGTAATAATGGTGTACCAGAACACCAGTTGAATCAGCTGCGGGGTATTGCGGAAAATCTCGACGTAAAGGGTCGATAATTTGCGTAATAAAGCATTATCGGAAAGCCTGCCCAAACCAAAAATGACACCCAGCAGCGTAGCCAGAATGATGCTGGCGGCGGCGACTTTCAAGGTATTTAATATCGCGACACCGTAAGCTCGGAAAAACGTATCTTTTGAATTAAAGGCAATGGGTGTTTCGCTGATTTCAAAACCGGCCGGCTGCCACAGGAATGAAAACCCCGTCGCAATACCCTGACGCTCCAGGGCCTGCTGGGCATTGCTGAACAGGTAATAACCTGAAAGCAGAATGGTGCCAACGACGATCACCTGATAGATCAAGGCGCGGGTGGTGACGTTGTTCCAGCCGCCACGAACGGCACGTTTGGGTCGTGAGGCAGACAAAGTGGAGGTTCGTTTCATGATGACGGGCGGGCAGGCGAGGATGACGCGTCCGGCTTACCCTGCGGAGCCTGGTGCCGCAGGGTAAGACGCGTTAAGAAAAAACAGGGAATCAGTTAAACGGAGGTGCGTACAGCAAGCCGCCGTTTGTCCACTGGGCGTTGATGCCGCGCTCCAGTTTCAGCGGCGAGTTCTTCCCAAGAGTGCGATCATAGATTTCGCCGTAATTGCCCACTTGCTTGATTATTTGATAGGCCCAGTCGTTGCTTAGCCCCAACGACTTGCCCAGCTCGCCGGTGGCGCCAAGCAGGCGGCCAATTTCCGCATCATTGGTTTTGCGCATTTCATCGACATTCTTTGAGTTAATGCCGTATTCCTCGGCGGCAATCAATGCATACACCGTCCAGTTGACGATATCCCGCCATTGCGGATCGCCTTGTCGCACGACCGGACCCATGGGATCTTTGCCGAAGATTTCAGGAAGAATGACGTAGTCGTCGGGGTTGCTTGCCGCCGTCGCACGCCCCGAGCTCAGTCCCGAGGTGGATTGAACGTGAACATCGCATCGCCCGCCGAAAAACGCATTGTTCAGCTCTTTGCGATCTTCAATGACCACCGGTTTGTACTTCAGACCATTGGCCCGGAAGATATCGGCCACAATTTTTTCCGAGGTCGAGCCCGGCTCAATGCAGATGGCCGCACCATCCAGGTCTTTGACCGACTTGACGCCCAGATCCTTGCGCACCATAAAGCCTTGCCCGTCGTAGAAAATCGGTGCAACAAAATCAAGCCCCAGGCTGGAATCGCGGCTTAGTGTCCAGGTAACGTTCGCAGTCAGCAAATCGACTTCCGACGTTTGCAATGCCGTGAAGCGGGTTTGACTGGACACTTTCACAAATTGCGTCTTGCTTGCATCGCCCAGTGTGGCCGCAGCAACCGCGCGGCAAACGTCGACATCAATACCTTGCCACTGGCCCTTGCTGTCCAGACCCGAAAAGCCGGGGCGACCACCATAGGCTCCGCATATCACCGTGCCGCGCTGCTTGACGGTTTCCAGCGTGGTTGCTGCCTGGCTGGTGGCGTGTGTGCCTACACCCATCGCCAACAGACAACTTGCGACCGCCAGTTTTCCATAATGCTTCATTGCTACTCTCCTTGCCTTATCGGCATTAGCCCTGCAGTTGAGTCAATGGTCCGGTGCGCGTGGTCAACATTTTCATGCGGAAATCCAGACCGGCTTTCAGATGGTTATGCATCAGTTCCCTGGCGACATCGGTATCGTGTCTGGCGATGGCCTGAAGAATCCGGTAATGCTCGGTAACGGCCGACAGCACGCGCTCGGGGCGGCGTTGCCGGACGATGCCAAAAGGAATCCGGAACCGGAGACGAAAAGGGCGATACATATTGAGCAATTCCTTGTTTCCGGACAGCTCGACAACCTTCATATGAAAATCGACGCCCACGTCGTGAATATCTTTGACATCGAACGGTTCACTGGAATTCATGACTTGTTCAAAGCGTTCTTGGTAAGGCAACAGCTCATCAACCGCACCCCGGTCCGCCGCCATTTGCACGGCCAGGCCTTCAAGTGCGAATCGGATTTCATAAATTTCCTGCAGCTCCAGAACCGTAAGACGGCGCACCACACTGCCCCGAGTGGGATGGCTTTCGAGTACCCCCTCACGCACCAGATCACGTATCGCCTCGCGCACCGGAGTGCGACCGAACCCCAGCGATTCCGACAGCGTTCGCTCGGACAACATCGCCCCTTCCGGCAGGGAACCATCGAGCAGCAGCTCCACCAGCCGCTCATAAGCCATACGGCTTTCCAGTTTTGGCATCGTCACAATCATCGTGCCATAGTAGCAATATTCCACTGGTATACCAGATAGTAAAAACCCTAGAGCTTGAGTTTGGTGAGTTTGGGGTCAGAGTAAGTTTGGGGTCAGAGTAAAAATTTGCTCTGACCCCAAACTTAAAACATCAACGAACCATGCGTAACTACGCGGGGTCGTTATGTCCCGTTTCGGGGTGTGGTTTTGATCGCGCAAGAGTAAAAGATCAGATCAGTGGCGAGACGCGGTGTTGGCCAGAAATAATGCCTGTTTGTACTTGCGGTCGCTGACGGGGTTTGATATTTACGCACGGGAGAGCGAACAGTTATGCCACGAAGACGACGATTGAGCTGGGCTGGGGTTTCCGAGCATGTCATACAGCGCGGAAATAATCGGCAACCATGCTTTTTCTCCCATGAGGATTACGCCCTGTATTCACGTTGGCTCAGACAAGCGACCGCGGATCACGGGGTTCACGTGCATTCCTGGGTTTTTATGACTAATCACGTTCATCTGCTGGTTACTCCCACGAAAGAGAGAGCTGTTTCCAGAATGATGCAGGCTCTGGGGAGTCGTTATGTGCGCTATGTAAATCAGCGTTATAAGCGAACCGGCACCCTCTGGGAGGGGCGTTTCAGATCTTCTCCGATTTTGTCAGAGCAGTACTTTTTCCGGTGTCAAAGATATATCGAGTTGAATCCGGTCCGCGCAAATATTGTGGAAACGCCAGGTGCCTATCGGTGGAGCAGCTTTCACGCCAATGCCCGTGGAATCGTCACGTCGCTCTGGACTCCCCATCCGTCTTACCTGGCGTTGGCCGAAACCACAGCAGGCCGCTTGCTTGCCTACCGAACCCTTTTTGATACGCCGTTAAATCCGGGGCATCTTGAAACAATCCGCAGCGCGGTCAACAAAGGCCGCTCATTGAGTGACGATATCGATGACTAAAATTGGGGTCAGAGCAAATTTTTACTCTGACCCCAAAATTACTCTGACCCCGCACGGGCCTCTGCGCCGGTTCCCAGGGCGCGTCCGTCAACGGCGATACAGCCTTGGCCCAGGGGTTTGACAAGGACGGGGTTCAGGTCAAGCTCCAGAAGCTGGTGTCGCCAGTCATGGCCTAGCCAGCTCAGGCGAACGAGTGTGTCGACGACTGCCGGGATATCCAGGGCAGGACCACCGCGCACGCCTTGGTAGAGCGGCGCGATTTTCAGTGTGTTGAGCAGCCGGTGTGCCGTGGCCGGCGTTATGGGGCAGGGCGCGATCGCAATGTCGTGCAGCAATTCCGTCAGCACACCCCCGGCACCCACAACGATCATCATCCCGAATTGCGCGTCGTGCTTCAGGCCCATCACCAGTTCCAGTTCGCCACGAATCTGTTCTTGCACCAGAAAGCCGCTCAGGCGGGCGTCGGGCTGTTTTGCTTGAATACGATCGAGCATGGCCTGGGCCGCGTTCTCTACCGCCGCAGAATCTGCAAGGTTCAGAATGACGCCGCCGACATCGGTTTTATGCACAATGTCTTCCGAAACTATCTTCAGCACATACGGCGCATTCAGTTTGCTCGCGGCTGCCGCACACTGCGCAGGCGTCGCGGCGAATCTACCGGCGTTGGCCACAATGCCCGCGCCTGCCAACGCCGTCTTGACCTCTTCTTCACCAAGCTGGGCGATGTTCGAAGGGGGGCTGGGCCAGGCGGCATCGGGGCGTTCCGGATTCTCGGCAGCAGGGCGGTTCGACCAGGACCGCCAGGCTTGAAGGGCGCGTAGCCCGGTGGCAAGGGTTTCGGTATACAGCATGCCGTTCTCGTTGTAGATCGCACGTGCGCCGTCGGCCAGATCTCCTGGAAGCAGTACAACAAGACTGGGTTTGTTCGATTCAACCACGGCGTTTGCCGTCATCTGTGCAAACCGGGTAACGTTGGGCGCAACCGTCATCATGGTGATCGCCATGCCAACGTTGTCATCAGCAAGAACGGCCCGGTGTATCTCCTCGGTGTAAGACATGGCCGCGCCGTCGTTTGCTGCGCCAATGTCAATCGGGTTGCGGGCTTGTCCGTTAAACAGGCCATCAAGAAATGTCTGGGTTTTCGGGGTGAAGCGGCTTAGCGGAATGCCGGCTTTGACCAGCCTGTCGGTGGCCACCGCGCAGCCGCCTCCCGAAGGCGACATGACCGCAACGCTGTCAGTGTGCATGGCGGGATAGCGTGCCAGTCCTGCTGCGGCCAACAACGACGCCTCGATGTCATCCATCATGATCACGCCGTAGTGATTGCACAGACTTTCAAGAACAGCCTGATCACTGGCCATGCTGGCCGTGTGCGAGAACGCGGCGGCCGCGCCTTCAGCCGTTTGCCCGGACTTGAGCATCAGCCAGGGCTTGCCGGATAATTGCGCCCGCTTCGCCGAGGCCACAAAACGTTCCGGCCGCTTTATACCTTCAATATAGGTAAAAATAACGCGTGTTGCGGGATCTTCGATCAGAAAATCGACGAAATCACACAGATCAAGGTCGGCCTGGTTGCCCACTGAAACACAGTGGGTGAAACCCACCCTGTGCCGGGTGGCCCGGTCAACGACCGTACCCATAATGGCCCCGCTCTGGCTGATGAAGCCAATGTGACCCTTGTAGGGACGGCTTTCCAGCAGCATGGGTGCCGCACTCAGGGCGAATGCATTCTGGGGGCTGTATATGCCGATACAGTTCGGGCCAACAAGGCGCATGCGTTTTTCGCGGGCGCATTGCACCATGGCTGCTTCGAGTGCCGCGCCCTCGTCGCCTGCTTCTGAAAACCCCGAGGTAATTACAATCATTGATCGGACACCGGCGTCGCCGCATGCTCCCAACGTTTCCAGCACATACTCTTTCGGGATCGCCATAATCGCCAGATCCACCGGGCCGTCCACCTCGCTGATGTGAGAATAGGCTTTCAGCCCGAGCAGGGAATCGCGGTTTGGGTTGATCGGGTAGATTTTCCCGCTGAATCCTTGTTTCAGCGTTGCATGAAGAATTCTTCCGCCGAATTTTTTCGTATCTTCCGATGCGCCGATAATGGCCACGGCGCGTGGGTTCATCATTTCGGCAACACTGATTACGTCCGGCTCGGTCCCACTTTGCATAGGTTTTCATCTCCGTTGTTGCATTATTGGTTCGATGCGCCAGGGTTGCATCGGTTTGTATTGATTGTTCGCATTCTACAGACTGGGTGGACAATATTGTCCGTACCATTGGGTGGGCGTGTAGAATTTGCTGGATTTTGCTCTGACCCCAAAAATTTACTCTGACCCCAATCTCACTCTGACCCCAAAAATTTACTCTGACCCCAATCTCACAATCTCACAATCTCATTATGTCTGACTTGAATCTTCCTTTTGTTGCAGTGGCCGCGTTGGGCGGTACGATTGCTATGGCGGGTACGCCGGAAACGGGTTTGCAGCCTGCGCTGGATGCGGATCAGTTGTTGGCGGCGGTGCCGGCGGCGGCGGGTGTGGCGCGGCTGCAGATGACGTCTCTGGCGGGGGTGGGCAGTCCGTCGCTGCATTTTTCGCATTTGCTGCGTTTGCTGGCGTGGGCGCATCAAAGGGCGGACGAGGGCGTGGATGGTATTGTGGTCACGCAGGGGACCGACGCCATCGAGGAAAGTGCTTTTTTCTTTCAGTTGGTATGGTCGCGGGAAACGCCGGTGGTGTTCACGGCAGCCATGCGCGGTGCGTCGGCGGTTGGAGCCGACGGGCCCGCAAATATTCTGGCCGCACTGCAAACAGTAACCAGCCCGGAGTTTCCGAAAGGGCAGGTGGCCGTGGTGTTGAACGACACTATCCATTCCCCGTGGTGGGTGATGAAAAGTCACACGCTGGCCGTCGAGACATTCACGTCATTTCCGTCGGGGCCGTTGGGCCGTGTGGTGGAAGGGCGTGCCGAATTCATCGCCGCCGCACAGACTATTCCGCAGTCGGGCACAAGGCCGTTGTGGCCCCGGGCAACGCTTCCCGACCCGGCGATGCCCGATGTGGCCATTGTGGCCACGTGGCCCGGCGACGATGGCCGGTTGCTGGATGCCGTGATGGACGCCGGTTATGCCGGGGTGGTCATTGCCGGCCTGGGCGCGGGTCATGTCAGTGAACCGTTTGCCGCCCGGTTACAGCAGCATGTTGCGCGCTGTCCTGTTGTCATGGCAACCCGCGTGCCCTTTGGGCCTACGGCGCGACGCACGTACTCTTACCCGGGCTCCGAAGTGCATTTGCAACGTATGGGCGTATTGATGTCAGGGTGGCTGTCGCCGCAGAAAAGCCGGATTGCCTTGTGGTGCCTGCTGGCAGCCGGCCTGTCCGGCCAGTCATTGAATGATGCCTTCACGGCACTGACCCAGCGCCGCTGATCCTGCCGCAGTTAAACCCGGTTACTGCAAGGCGAAGGCCTTGGCGTTATGCTGTCTGGTACGCTGATTCGTTCAGATTTTTTATTCAATTGGTGGTTGCTATGGCGCTTTTATTTCCAGCCTTGGGCGCAGTTATTCGCCGCGTTGCGGTCGCGGGTTTCATCGGGGTGGCGCTGGCCGGGTGTGCATCCACCATTTCAGCCACGGTCACCCGATACCAGCAATGGCCCGGTTTGGCGCAAGGCGATACGTACAACGTGGTGCCCACGGCGGCGCAGCTTAATAACCTGGAATATCAGGCCGTGGCCGACACGGTCGTTGCCGCATTGGGGCCCACCGGTCTGGTTCAGGCACAGCCGGGCCACAAGCCGCGATTCACGGTGCATATTGATTACGCCACGACGATGGGGCAAACCACCGTTACCCAATATGCCAATCCGCCCTATGACGGCTGGTTTTTCGGGCCCAGCTTTGGTTATTACGGGGGCGGTTGGGCCGGTGGGGGTGTTTTCTATACGCCACCCGTGGTAACCGTGCCGGTGCAGGTCATTAAAAATACATTGACCGTGCGTATCGACGACATGCTGAACAGCGGGCGCGAGGTGTATCGCGCCACGGCCGTGAATGTCAGTGAAACGCGCAACCTGATTCAGGTGGCGCCGTACCTGGCCCAGGCCTTGTTTGACGGCTTTCCCGGAAACAATGGGCAGGTGATCACAGTGAATTATCCCGTGGGCCGTTAAAGGCGGTTAAAGGCCGTTAAAAATAGCGCCGGGCCGCTGCGAATACGGGTGAACCGCCGGCGGCAATGCCTGTGCCGGCGGCCCGGCCCGCGTTATTTGATTAAAAAGGAATCACGGCTGGTGCCGTTGGCTTCGGCATCGGCCAGCCAGCGCGGCGCCTTGCCACGGCCGGTCCAGGTGGCGCCGGTTTGTGGATCGCGATACTTGGCCGGCACCACAATTTTTTTGGCGGCTTTTTTCGCGGGGGCGGCAACTTTGCGGGCGGTGGGCGCGCGACGGCTGGGCTTTTGCTGGAAGGCCACCGCAATTTCCTCGGGCGTGATATCGTATTCACGCATGGTTTTTACAATGTTTTCGATAGCCGGGCCACGGCGTTTGCGCTGAAGCGCTTCGGCCTGCTTGTGCAGTTTCTGGATTTCTTTTTCTATTTTTTGCTTGAGTGCAGAATACGATTGAATTTTCATAAGTTTCTTTTTGCGTGATTTTTAAATGGTGTGATTTTCAGAAGGGCCATAATGAATGGCTTCGGTCTGTTTTTTTATAAACACCCCATTATTATAAATGTTATTTTTGCCGCCCTGTTCCCGAATCAATAATCGATACGTCAGGTAATTGATTATTTCTTGATGCCAGTCAACGATCCTTTATCGTTCATTATTTCTGTTATTCGTTATATATCACCATGACTCTTTCTGATTCGTCCGCTTTTTCCGTTGCCGCCCTGCAAATGGTATCGTCCACGTCGGTAAAGGATAACCTTGCCACTGCCGAATCCCTCATCGCCCAGGCGGCGAGCCAGGGTGCCCGCATGGTGGTGTTGCCGGAGTACTTTTGTTTTCTGGGCCACAACGACGAAGACAAACTGGCTATTCAGGAAAAGCCCGGTAACGGCCCCATCCAGTCATTTCTGGCCGAACAGGCCGGAAAGCATGGTGTCTGGGTGTTTGGCGGAACGGTGCCTCTTGAATCCGGCGATCCCGCCCGCATTTACAACGCATTGCTGGTGTTTGATCCACAAGGCCGGCAAGTGGCGCGCTACGACAAAATCCACTTGTTCGGTTTTCGTAAAGAAACCGAAGCCTACGACGAGTCCGTGTCCATCAAGGCCGGCCCGCCGGCGGCACAGGTGGTTGATCTGCCGTTCGGTCGCGTGGGTTTGTCCATTTGCTACGACCTGCGTTTTCCCGAGCTTTACCGGGCCATGGGCGAGGTCAGCCTGATTATCGTTCCGGCCGCGTTCACGTACACCACGGGGTCGGCACATTGGGAAGTTCTGCTGCGCGCCCGTGCCATTGAAAACCAGTGCTATGTGCTGGCGATCGGGCAAGGTGGAAAGCATGAAAACAAGCGCCGCACCTGGGGGCACTCCATGCTGGTTGATCCCTGGGGCGATGTGGTTTCGGTATTGCCCGAAGGGGCGGGTGTGGTGCAGGGCACCATCGACCTGCAACGCATTGCCGATGTCCGTCAGGCATTGCCGGCCCTGAAGCATCGCACCATGTAATGCGGTAAAGTTTCTCTTTGTGCATTCATTTTGGTTCACTCCGTTTTTGGCGTTTCTATGAAATTAGTTGATCCCGCAATCTCCGCCCTGGCCACTGCTAAATCGGTATTGCTCGACCCTTGGGGGTTATCCGAATCCGATCTGGCGCGGGCCATGGGTGAAATCTTCGCGCATCGCGTCGATTACGCTGATCTGTATTTCCAGTACACGCGCAGCGAAGGCTGGAGCCTGGAAGAGGGTATCGTCAAGACCGGCAGTTTTTCCATTGAGCAAGGCGTGGGCGTGCGCGCCATCAGCGGCGAGAAAACCGCGTTTGCCTACTCCGATACGCTCTCGCCCGAGGCCTTGCTCAGCTCGGCGCGCGTGGTGCGCAGCATAGGCCGGCAAGGCAGCGGCAAGCGGCGCGTGGTTACCCGCGAACCCGTGGTGCGCCGCGACCTGTACCCGGCCATCGATCCGGTGGCGTCGCTGTCGGCGCCCGAAAAAGTGGCCTTGCTGGAAAGGGTCGAGGCCATGGCCCGGGCCGCCGATCCGCATATCATTCAGGTCATGGCCGGTCTGGGCGCCGAATACGACGTTGTGCTGGTGGCCGGAAGCGACGGGCGTCTGGCCGCCGATGTTCGCCCTTTGGTCCGTTTGTCGGTCACCGTGATCGCCGAACGCAATGGCCGGCGCGAAATGGGCCACGGCGGCGGCGGCGGGCGCACCGGCCTTGGCTATTTCACCGACGATATCCTGCGTGGCTATGTCAGCCGCGCCACTCACGAAGCACTGACCAACCTGGAAGCGCGCCCGGCGCCGGCGGGGGAAATGACGGTGGTGCTCGGGTCGGGGTGGCCCGGCATTTTGCTGCACGAGGCGGTGGGGCACGGCCTGGAAGGCGACTTCAATCGCAAAGAGTCCAGCGTGTTCTCGGGCCGCATCGGCGAGCGGGTGGCTTCTAAGGGCGTTACCGTAGTCGACGACGGCACTCTGTCGGGCCGCCGCGGTTCGCTCAACATCGACGACGAAGGCAACGCCACCCAGCATACGGTGCTGATCGAAGACGGCATTTTGCGCGGGTATATGCAAGATTCCATGAACGCCCGCCTGATGAAAATGCCGGTCACCGGCAATGGTCGCCGCGAATCGTATGCCCACCTGCCCATGCCGCGCATGACCAACACCTACATGCTGTCCGGGGCCACGCCGCCCCAGGAAATCATTGCGTCGGTCAAGAAGGGTTTGTATGCCGTCAATTTCGGCGGCGGTCAGGTGGACATTACCAGCGGCAAGTTTGTGTTCTCCGCCTCCGAAGCCTACATGATCGAAAACGGCAAGGTCACGTATCCCGTCAAGGGCGCCACCCTGATCGGAAACGGCCCCGACGCCATGAACCGGGTCAGTCTTATTGGTAACGATATGCAACTTGATTCCGGTGTGGGAACCTGCGGCAAGGAAGGCCAAAGCGTACCGGTAGGGGTCGGCATGCCCACGGTGCGCATGGATGGCCTGACGGTCGGTGGAACCGCCTGATCGCACCCATCGGCGGGGCTTGCGGGCCGATCGGCCGCCGCGGGCCCCCCGGTTTTCTTTGTTCACAATTTGTTTAAAAGGCTGTTTTTCAGCCTTTTTTTGCGTTAGATCGCGTCATGTTAACGACGCGGTCTTTTTTTATGGTGGCTTGCGCAAAGGTTGACATTGCTTATTCGCAAGCATATTATTTCAACAGAAATCAATTTACTTGAATTCATTATGACGACAATTAATTCAACACCCGAACAGCAGCAGTACGATTTGCGCATCTTGCGCGCCCTGCGCCGTATTACGCGGTCGGTTGCGCTGCATTCGCGCCAGTTGTCTGCGTTAAGCAACATCACGGCGCCGCAGCTTATCTGCTTGCGGGCGGTGGTTGAAAACGGCCCCATGACGGCCACGTCCATCAGCCGGGAAATCCATGTCAGCGCCAGTACGGTGGTTGGCATTCTCGATCGCCTGGAAGACAAAGGCCTGGTGCGTCGTGAGCGCGGTCGCGAAGACCGGCGCATTGTGTTTGTCACCGCAACCCAGGAAGGGGTTCGCCTGGCTCACGAAACGCCGTCGCCCTTGCAGAAGAAACTGGCCGACTCATTGCGTGAACTGCCTGATCTTGAACAGGCCACGATCACCATTTCGCTTGAGCGCATTGTCGAACTGATGGAATCCAAAGGGGTCGCTTCCGCCGATGTGCCCGGTGACCTGGCGTCGCCGCTGCTCGATGTACCCAGCAACGGAACGCTTCCCGAATCAGGACTCATGGTGTGATGAACAACGAAGCCACATTGAACCGAAACGTAGAAACCGCGGGCAACGGCGATCCGGCCCCGGTGCTGCGCGCACCGGCACGCGACGATGGCGCGGCCATTCATGCACTCATTGCAGACTGCCCGCCGCTTGATCTGAACGCCTTGTATGCCTATCTGTTGCTGGCCGAGCACTTTGCGGCCACCAGCGTGGTGGCGCAAGACGGCGCGGGCCGGCTCAACGGCTACATTTCCGGCTACCACCCGCCCGGCCGCCCCGACGTGCTGTTCGTCTGGCAGGTGGCCGTGCATGAACGCGCCCGCGGGCAGGGCTTGGGCAAGAAAATGATCCGGCACATTCTGGATCGACCCGGGCTTGAACACGTGCGCTTCATTGAAACGACAGTGGGGCCGTCGAATGCGGCGTCGCGTCGCATGTTTGAAGGGGCCGCCCGCGCGCTGGGCGCCCCGGTTGCCGAGTCGCCACTGTTTACGCGGGCCATGTTCGGCCCCCAGGGCCACGAGGACGAACCGTTATTGCGTATTGGGCCGTTTGCTCGCTGACAGCCCGTTCAACCGATACCCGTTGCGGTTTTGCGCGCGGGGTGATGTTTTAGTACACAGGAGAGGAAAGATGATGAACGACTTAAAAATATTTGACCGGATGGAGTCGGAAGTACGGGGCTACGTCCGGTCGTTTCCTGTAGTCTTCAAACAGGCCAATGGTTCCGTTCTGGTCGACGAAGAAAATCGCGAATATATCGACTTTTTCGCCGGCGCCGGCACGCTGAACTACGGCCACAATAATCCAGTACTCAAGAAAAAACTGATTGACTACCTGGAAACCGATGGCTTGGTGCATGGGCTCGACATGGCCACCTGCGCCAAGAAAGATTTCCTGGAAACAGTGGAGCGTGTTCTGCTCAAACCGCGCGGCTGGAAGTACAAGCTGCAGTTTACGGGTCCAACCGGCACGAATGCCGTCGAGGCGGCGCTGAAGCTGGCTCGTCAAATCAAAGGCCGCCAGAACATCATTTCGTTTACCCACGGGTTCCACGGCGTGAGCGGCGGATCCCTTGCCGTGACGGCAAACGAAAAATTCCGCAACGCAGCGGGCGTTTCATTGCACAACACAACGTTCATGCCCTTCGATGGCTATATGGGCCCCAATGTGGACACCATAGCCTATCTGGAGCGCTTGCTCGAAGACCCCAGCTCGGGTCTGGATCACCCCGCCGCCGTCATCGTGGAAACCGTGCAGGGCGAGGGCGGCGTGAATGTCGCGTCGCACCGCTGGCTCAAAGAGCTGGAGCGTGTCTGCCGCGAGAACGACATGCTGCTGATCGTCGACGATATCCAGGTGGGCTGCGGGCGTACCGGGAACTTCTTCAGCTTTGAGTCGGCCGGTATCCGTCCCGATATCATCACCTTGTCCAAGTCCCTGTCGGGCTACGGGCTGCCTATGTCGCTGGTGCTGTTCAAGCCGGAACTGGATATCTGGAAACCGGGGGCGCACAGCGGCACGTTCCGGGGCAACAACCTGGCTTTTGTTACCGCCTCGGCCGCGCTGGATTCCTACTGGCGCGACAGCACCTTCACCCAGAACACGCAGCGCAAAGAGCGCCTGGTGCGTGACTGGCTCGAGAGCCTGGTGCACAGTTTCCCCGGAGCCGGTTTGTCGGTACGCGGCCGCGGTCTTATCCAGGGCCTGGTGGTGCCGGTGGACAACAATATTGCGAACCAGATTGCCAAGAAGGCTTTCGGGCACGGCGTGATCATTGAAACGTCGGGTGCGCAAGACGAGGTGCTGAAGCTGTTGCCGGCCCTGACCATGGAAGACGAATTATTGAAGAAAGGCCTGGAGGTTATCGAGCGCAGCGTGGCCGAGGTATTGGCCGAGCAGGGCGTGAAGGGCCGCGTGCTGAAATTTGGAGGTCGTGCACGATGATTGTAAAGAACGTCAAAGACATTATTGGAACGAAAGACGAGGTTGTCACCCAGAACTGGCTCAGCCGCCGGGTGTTGCTCAAGAAAGACGGCATGGGGTTCTCGTTCCACGAAACCATTATTTTCCCGGGTACCGAAACGCATATTCATTACCAGAACCACCTAGAGGCAGTGTGGTGCGTGGAGGGCGACGGCGAGATTGAAACCATCGCCGACGGCAAGAAATATGCACTGGGCCCCGGTGTGGTGTATGCGCTGGACCAGCACGACGAGCACTGGCTGCGCGGCGGCAAGGAACCCTTGCGCGTCATCTGCGTGTTCAACCCGCCCATCACAGGCCAGGAAGTTCACGATGCCGACGGCGTTTATCCGTTGGTCACCGAAGAGCAAACCGCCTGATCTTTGTAGTCAAGGAGTACAAGAATGACGACAGTCACTGATATGTATGCTTCGCGTACCGATCGCATGTCGGCCATTATTGCGCGCCAGGATCCGGTCGTTTACGGCGGGGGCGCCTATGCCGACGCCGTGGCGGCCGATCAATTGCAAAACTACGAGCGCAATGGTTTTCTGGTGCTGGACGATGTGTTCAGCCCCGACGAGGTCGCAGCGCTGCTGGCCGAAGTGGAGCGCCTGCGCGCCGACCCGGCAATCAAATCGCTCGACGAGGCCATTGCCGAGCCGGGCAGCGACGCGGTGCGCTCGATTTTCCGGGTGCACGAACTCAGCGAGCGCCTGTCGGCGCTGGCCCGCGATCCGCGCCTTATCAATGTGGCCCGGCAGGTGCTGGGTTCCGAAGTGTATATTCACCAGTCGCGCGCCAACATGAAACCCGGCTTCAAGGGTAAAGAGTTTTACTGGCATTCCGACTTCGAAACCTGGCATATCGAAGACGGCATGCCCCGCATGCGGGCGCTCAGCTGCTCGGTTCTGCTGACCGACAACAATGCATGCAACGGCCCGCTCATGCTGGTGCCCGGTTCGCATCAGCAGTTCATTGCCTGCCAGGGCGTCACGCCCGACGACCATTACAAGCAGTCGCTGAAGAAACAAGAGTTCGGTGTCCCCGACGAGCTCAGCCTGCAGCTGCTGGTGGAGCAGGGGGGTATTCACGCCGCGCAGGCCAAGGCCGGCTCCGTGATTTTCTTCGATTGCAATACCATGCATGGCTCGACGGGCAACATTTCACCATGGCCTCGTGCGAATGTCTTCATGGTGTACAACAGCGTCGAAAATACCCCGGGTGATCCAAAGTACGGACTGAAGCCCCGCCCCGAATACATTGCCACACGCAAGTGTTTCGACGCACTGGTGCCGCTGGAAGAAAGCGCCACCGCGTAACGTAGCGTCTCTCCTGGGCTTCCCCGACGGCAGTCAAGTTGGGGAGGCCGCTTCCTTTTTGTCATGCTGCCTGAATGAAGCCTTTCAGGAATTCCCGGGTACGTTCTTCGCTCGGGGTAGAAAAGACATGCTCGGGCGGGCCTTCTTCGACGATTTTTCCTTTGTCGAAAAAGCAGACCCGGTCTGAAATCTGCTTGGCGAACTGCATTTCGTGGGTAACCAGCAGCATGGTAAGGTCGTGTTCGCCGGCCAGCCGCTGAATCACATTCAGCACTTCGCCCACCAGTTCCGGGTCCAGCGCCGAGGTCGGCTCGTCAAAAAGCATGATGTTCGGGCGCATGGCAAGGGCCCGCGCGATAGCGACGCGTTGTTGCTGTCCCCCCGACAGTTGCCTGGGAAATTTGTCGGCCTGGTCGCTCAGGCCGACCAGTTCCAGGTATTCCTCGGCACGTGCATTGGCTTCCTGCCGGGACAGCCCCAGCACATGCACCGGTGCCTCGGTAATATTGCGCCGCACGGTCATGTGCGGGAATAGATTGAACTGCTGGAACACCATCCCCATTTCCTTGCGCATCATGCGCAGGTGCTCTTCGCCGGCGGCGACAAGCCGGCCGTTCTTTTCTTCATGCCACAGCGGTTTGCCTGCCACGTGGATCACGCCGTCCTGAATCGTTTCCAGCGTCATCAGTATGCGAAGCACCGTGGATTTACCGGATCCCGAGGGGCCGATAATGGTGACTTTCTCACCTTTCTGCACCTGGAAGTCCAGTTCATCAAGCACGGTCACATCGCCAAAACGCTTGACCACCTTTTCAAATTTGATAATGGGTTCGCTTGTCATCGTAATGGAATTCCTTGCTTGGGTAGGCGGGTGTCCAGGGTGCGCACGCCCCACGCCGCGACCAGGGTCAAGATCAGATACAGACCGCCCACCATGGACAGCGGGATCAGATAATTGAAGGTGCGGTCACCGATAATCTTGGCCACATTCAGCATTTCGACCACGGACACTACCGACAACACGGGTACGTCTTTCATGATCGACACCAGGTAATTGCCCAGTGCCGGAATGATGCGCGGAATGGCCTGCGGCATCACGATGACGGTGAACGTGCGTAGCGCCGACAGATCCAGCGCCCGCGCCGCTTCGTGCTGACCCCGCAGTACCGACTCGATGCCGGCCCGGTACACTTCCGACGTGTAGGCGCTGTACTGGATGCCCAATGCCAGCGCGCCGGTCAGAAAGGCCGGCAACACAATGCCGTATTCCGGCAGTACGTAATACAGAAAGAAAAGCTGGGCCAGCAGGGGGGTGTCGCGGATGAACTCGGTAATGAAACGGGCCGGCCACGAAATCAGGCGCAGCCGCGAGGCCTTCAGCCCGGCAAGCACCAGCCCCAGCACCGCCGCCACAAAAAAGCCCACCACGGTCGCCTGAAGGGTGACCACCATGCCTTTGAGCAAAATGGGCAGAATGGACACCGCAAACGCCCAGGGCGTCGAGGTGTCCCATTCAATTCCAAATAACATTGTTCGTTCCTGGCCTGTTGGTTGGTAAGGCTGGCCGGCGGATCAGGCATGCGCGGATCACGCGCGCCAGCGACCCACCGAACGTTCCAGCAGTTTCATAAAGGCTGTCAGCACCAGCGCCATGCCGAAATACATGAACAGCAGCAGGGTGTACACGGTAACGCTGTCTTGTGTGAAGTTGCGTATCTGTTCGGCGCGAAATGCCAGATCGCCCAGGCTGATCAGCGAAACCAGCGCCGTATCTTTCAGATTCTGTATCGCCAGGTTGCCAAAGCTGGGCATCATTTCCGGGATCGCCTGCGGCAGGGAAATGCGCCACAGCATTTGCCGGGGAGTGAAATCGAGCGCTTTGGCCGCTTCGTGCTGGGTGGCCGGTACGGCTTGCACCGCGCCGCGCACCACTTCGGCACCGTAGGCACCGATGTTCAGGCTCAGGGCCAGTGTGCCGGCCAGTACGGGGGGCAAACGCCAGTCCATGCCCAGCGCCTGGCCCACCAAAGGCAAGGCGAAATACAGCCAGAACAGCTGCACCAGCAGCGAGGTACCGCGAAAAATTTCGATGAAGGCGATGGATGTCGCCTTGATCAGGGGGTTTCGGGCAATTTTCCCCAGGCCGAAGGCAAAGGAAAAAAAAGCACCCAGCACGGTGGAGTAGGCGGTGAGCTGGACGGTGACCCAGGCACCATCCAGCAAAGGGTCAATGTAGCTTAGCCACTGCATAAGGCGTGCGGCGCTTAGCTTTTACACAACTGCTCGGTCGTCATTTTGAACGATTCGGTAGCATCGGCGGTGCTGAAGCCGTAGCCTTCCAGAATGTTGTTCCACTCGCGGGTTTTCTTGAATTTATCCAGTTCCTGGCTGACGGCGTCGCGCAGTTCTTGCGCATTTGCACTGAAGGTGAAGCCGCCCCAGCTACGTACGGGTACGCCGTTGATCACCGGGTCGGAGAACTTGTCGGCCGATTCCACTTTGTCGCTTTTCTTGGCCAGTTCGCCCACGGTGAGACTGGTGGCCGCGTAGGCGACTGCACGCCCTGTCGACACGGTGGAAATGGCGTCGGCATTGTTGGAAATGGTGACCATGCGGTCATCCGGTACGCCTAATGCCTGCAGCATTTCCAGCTGATCGGCACCGGCCATGATGGCAACTTTGGCGTCCTTGGCCGCAAAATCCTTGTAGCTGTGCACGTCGTGCGGATTTCCGGCGGCAACCAGCAGGCCTTCACCGTATGAAGTGTTCGGTTCCGAGAACATCACTTCCTTGCAGCGCTGGGGCAGGATGGCCATTTCGGCCGCCACCATATCGAAACGATTGGCTTTCAGGCCCGGAATCAGCGAGCTGAAGCTGGTGGTCACCCATTCGATCGAGTCGATGCCCAACTGCTTCATGATGTGTTTGGCTACATCGGGGCCGGCGCCTTTCGCCTCGCCGCTCATATCCACGTAGCCGTAGGGTATTTCGTTGGCGACCGCGATACGGATCTTTCCGCTTTCTTTGATTTCCTGCAGCGAAGCCGCCTGGGCCTGGAACCCCAAGCCGGTCGCCATAACGGCACTGGTGATCAGGGAGAGTGTGGTTTTACTGATTGTGTTCATGGCATGTCCTTTTCTGTGGTTCGTTCGACAAGCACGCTCGTGGCGTTGACACGAACAATTCATTTCGTTCGCAATCATGACTCAACGAATCATAACCTAATTAATTATTTCAGTTCAAATTAATATGAAAGGAATGATCTGTTGCGATCCTGCGCAGCAGCCGCCAAAAACCGGATGAAAGGATCTGGAGCCGTGGCCCGGAAGGCTCAGGAATTGTGGCCCAGCAGTTCGGGGCGGTGCAGGAAATAGCCTTGCGCGAAGTCGATGTTCAGGTCGAGCAGCTTGCGCAATACGGCGTCGTTCTCCACAAACTCGGCCACGGTTTTTACGTTCTTGGCATGGGC
>JBFWLP010000032.1:0-31715 GCA_050252075.1 Burkholderiaceae bacterium
ACAAATTCGTCTGTAAACTGACGACATTGCTGCTCAACGATATGGAAAAGTACTGGGTTGGCCCTTCATCTACCACAGGCGGTGGTGGTGCGGGGGGTTCGGGCGCGGGGGGCACGGAGCGGCCTTCGTTGATTCCCCAGTTCAGATAGTGATAGATGCCGGCGGTGTTTACTTCGTCTTTGGAGTAGCCGCCGATATTGCCACCCGCGTTCATGAGCGTGTTCAGGTCCGCATTCGATTCAATGTAGGCAGTGCCATTGAAATCGGGGTGAAATTCACGCCCTTCGTGCATGCCAAGCGTAAGAAAATGCTGCTGCAGGCTTGGCGCCGACGTAATGCCCGCCTGTTCCAGGTCTGGGTTCTGTTTCGCGTAGTACGCGGCATCGAAAATTTTCTCGCTCACAAACAGGCGATTTTCGTTGTACCCGTAAGTAATGAAATGTTGGGTCAGTTACAGCTTGGTGGTCAGGCCGGCTTCCGCAAGATCGGGATTGTTGTCCCGGTAAACTTCCCAATCAAAAAAGGGCGTACTGTCGCGCCCTTCGTTCTTGCCGAATTGTTCCCAGTGGTCCCTGGCCGAGGCAAACACTCCGCTCCACACCGCATTGGCTACATCGGGGTTGCGTTGCAGGTAATACGTTTCATTGAATACAAAGGTGCTGGGTGCAGACATGCGGGCCTCGGTGAGTAGGGCAAACGGGGGTCCATGCTAGCCGTGGCAGGCATGCAAAATAAAGAAAATTTACATTTATTGGTAATTCGGCAACGTGACCGTGGCTGCATGGGCTGGCTTTCCCCAAGTTTTCCCCGGGTCACTTATAATAGAAAACTATCGTCATTCCCATCCCCATTTGGTCATGCCCTTTATTCCCGGTTTTTTGGTGCGCTTTACAGGCTTGCATCAGGCACAGCGGCTGCCGTGCCTGGGCCGGGCGTGGCGTGGCGCGCCGGTAAAGCGGCAGTTCTATTTCACAGCCTCCGGGTTCACCGCCTCACTTCCGCATGCCGTGCGGGGTGAGGGTCGGGGCTAGCACCCTCGCTTTCTTCACTCTTGCACGGCACCTTGCACAACGCTGCATGTGTTGCCGCCGGCGCGCGGCTGTTTGCTTTGTAAGAAGACTGCGAAATGGATTTCACCAAAAAATTTGTCAAGGCGAAGAATCCGTGTACGGATGGCTTTCGCTGGTTTCTGCGCCATTACCGCGATGGCGGAGACTATCAAGAGTTGCTCGATGCCCTGGTGGACGACGGGCGTGTGAACGATGCCTGCTGGTTGCTGGATCAGTTCGGCCCCACCGATGCGGTGCGGGTGGTTGACGGCATCGACGCCCAGGCCATGGTGTTTGCCGGTACCTTGCATGTGCGCGGCAATGTCGATGTGGACTGCCTGATTCGGGCGGGCAAGAGCTTGCTGGTCGACGGTGGTGTGCGGGCCGGCTTTGGCGACGTGACGGCGCGCGAGCACGGCGTGGTGGCTGGTGACGATGTCCGTGTGGAAGGCAGTTTGCTGGCGCGCGGCGATGTGCTGGTGGGCCGCGACATGCGTGTGGGCTGGGGCATGGATATCCAGGGACGGCTGCGTTGCGACGGCGATGTGCGCGCCCGATGGGGCTTGCAGTGCGAACGCGATGTGCAGATCGCCGGCAACCTGCAGCTGAAAGATGATCTGGACGTTCAGGCCGATGTGGTGTGCGGGAAAGCCATTGCGGCCGGCGGCAGCATCCGGGTCGAGGGGGAGCTGAGGGCGGGGCACGGCATTCAGGCCGGCGGCTCGATTCATTGCGGCATGCATGTCGAGGCGGGTTGGGGCATCAAGGCCGGGCGTGCCATCCAGGTGGCGCACAGTCTTCGCGCCGGCGGAGGGGTCAGTGCCCAGGACGACATTGTCACCGGCAATGGCTACGGCGTGTTTGCCGGGCTGGCGGTGCACGTTGACAGCTGGGACACCGGGGCGCGTGTCAGCGCCCGCCACAAGCCGCTGCGCCTGATGAGCGGGTGCTGGTTCGATACAGCAGTCGCCTAGGGGGTTGCCGTGCGTATTGATGTGGATATTGCCGACGAGTTGCTCGCGGCGGAGTTGTCACGCCTGAGTGCCCGCCTGCGCACGCGTGGCGACGTGCTGTACGGTTTGCCCGAATTGCCGTTACGGTACCGTGGCCTGCATTTTTATTACCGTGAGGCCGACGGTGACTACTATGTGTATGTTTGCGACGGAAAGGCTCGTTGTGTGGGCTACATTGTCTTCAATCGCCTGGTCGAGGTCGGCAAGTTGCTGGATGCCTATGTGCGGGCGCCCCACAGCAAGTTGCTGCCGGCCTACCAGGGCCTGGGCCTGGGTAAGGTACTATACGGCTGGGCCTTGCAGGCCGGTCTTTGCCTGCTGAGCGGCGCCCGGCAGTCGCCCGCCGCCCATCGCCTTTGGCAGTCACTGGCGCGGCGGTATCCGCTGCGCTACGTGGCGCTTCGGCACCGGCAGCTGCACGACCTGGGCCGGCTGATCGATTCGGCTCGCCTGTCGCAGTTGTCGACCCGCATGCTGTTGTTGGGTGAAGGGTGGACAATGCCCCGTTTACAGGTTCTGGCCCAGCCGGAGCCGCTACGAAAACAACGCTGATCGCATGACATCAACCCTTCCTGCGCCGCAGGATCACTTCATTCACGATAGCCGGGGACACCGGCTGTTTGCCCGCGTGTGGTCGCCCCTCTTGCCGAGGTCGACGGTGCCTGTGGTGCTGCTGCACGAGTCGCTGGGCAGCGTGGCCCAGTGGCACACGTTTCCGGCGGCGCTGTGCCAGGCGCTGGCCCAACCCGTCATTGCGTATGACAGGCTGGGGTTCGGGCAGTCGGATGCCTTCCCTGGCGTGTTGTCGGCCGATTTCGTAGAGCAAGAGGCGCACGGCGGGTTCGCGGTGGTACGCCGCCATTTCGGGTTCAATGACTTTATGCTGTTTGGCCATAGCGTGGGCGGGGGCATGGCAGTGCATTGTGCGGCCGCGTATCCCCAGGCCTGTCGAGCCATTGTGACCGAGGCGGCGCAGGCGTTCATCGAGCCCCATACCCTGGCGGGGATCCGCGCGGCGGACCGTTTTTTTCAGGAGCCGGCCGCCTTTGCCCGTTTGGCCCGTTATCACGGCGACAAAACCCGCTGGGTGCTAAATGCGTGGATACACACCTGGCTCAGCCCGGAGTTTTCGAACTGGTCACTGGATGCCGTGCTGCCTGGCGTGCGCTGCCCCGTGCTTGCCATTCATGGCGAGCTTGACGATTATGGATCGGTTGAGCACGCCCGGCGCATCTGCGCGGCGAGCAGCGGGCCGGCTCATTCAGAAATTTTGCCCGCTATACGCCATGTGCCGCACAAGGAATGTCAGGACAAGGTGATTGCGCTGGTGGCGCGTCGGCTGGCCGCGTTAACGGTATAGCCGCCGTTCCTCGTACGACAGCTGATCGCGCGCGCTGCGCAGCTGGTAATCCAGGTCGCGCAGTTTGCGGCGGATACGCTCGCGGGTTTCATCGTCTTTCGCGCGGCTTAGCTCGCTTTCTTTGGTGCGTTGTTCGGAAACCAGCCATTCCACCCGTTTCTCAGCGTCGTAAACGCGGCGTCCGGCCCGGTATTCTTCAAGAAACGGACCCTCGAGTTCGGGTGGGCAGGAACGCTGATAGCTGTGGCCGCGCCGCCCTTGTTCGCGCCCGTTTTGCGGCGTGCAATATTGCCGAATGCCTTCGGCCCGGCCCAGCTCGTATTGGCGGGCGTCGGGCACAACCCCCACTTTGCTGCAGGCCTTGCGGTGTTCCTCAAGGTAGGCGCGCGGCTCGCCATCGATGCCGTCGCGCAGGCCTTGTTCGCGCCAGTTCGCCGTCAGGCATTCCTCGGGCGTCATGGACGCGCAGCCCGAGAGCGTGGCTGCAAGAAGGCCGACAATGGCTGCCCGCGGCAGGCGGACAGAGGCGGTGAAGCTGGTAAGAGATAAAGGCATGACGGTGGCGTGGTAAGAGTGTCAGGGAAGGTAACGATAGTTTACGGCGAGACCGGGCTGTCCGTCACTACCACACGCGTGGTGTCGTCGACCCCGATACGGCCCACAAACGGCAGGCGCAGCCCGGGGCTGTTCCAGTCGATGCCAAGGTTCAGGCCCAATACATTGATTTCTATGCCTTCCTCCCATCCCAGGCTGATACCCAGCAAACCCAGCAGTGATGCCTGTATGCCTGTGCCCGACGGCGAGATGCCCACGGGGTTGTACACCGGGCGATAGTCTTTGCCGATGGCATTGGCAGGCAAATCCAGTTTCAGTGCGGGAACCTGGCGTCCGATGTGGGCCAGAAAGGTATTGCTGTTCGGGCCGGGGTAGCTACGATACTCGTTGGAGTAGGGGTAGTCGGCGATGGCGGCTTCAATGGCTTCAATCAGGGCATCTACGTGGTTGCCCCGGTGATCGACCAGAAGCTCGGGCCGGGAACCGTACCAGTAGCCGTCGGGTTCGCCGTAATTGCGCTGGACCACGTTGGGTTTGCGCCAGCCGACCACGTCGTAGCGCGTATAGCCCGTTTCCCCGGATCGTTTGTAAATGATCCAGGGGTGCACCGCAAAATACCCGCGCCATCCATACGTGGGGGCGGCGTAAACCTGCACAATGGCCGTGTCTCCCAGTGTGTGCGGGTCGGGCGCAATGCCGGCGGAATGGCGTGCAGCATTCCACCAGCCGCGTTGCACGCCCTGGGCGGCGGCGTCGTTCGGCATGAACAGCGTCAGGGCAACCCAGCCTGCCGCGGTGGCAAAACCCTTTCGAAGAATATCGAGCGTTGTCATGTGTAAAGCATAACGAAATTTGGTCACGACCGGTGGTGTATCATGCCCTGGCAGGACGCCTTGCCGGTCACAAGCGCCGGAAGGGCATGGGAAATTAATTATCTGGAGAAGCTGTCCATGAAACGTTTCAAAGCACTGTCCACCGCCGTTGTCACTGCCGTTTTTGCCCTTGCCTTGGCAGGGTGTCAGGAGAAAGAAGGGCCGGCCGAGAAAGCCGGCAAGGAACTGGACAAGGCGGCCTCGCAAGTGGGCCAGGCGGTGGAAAACGCCGGTGAGCAATTGCAGAAAGCGGTGAAGTAACAGAGCCGGGGCCGGGTGTCATGAGAACGTTAAGCGTGGTCACAATCCTGGCCCTTATCGGTGCGTTGTTGATCACCCGCTGGTATCCGCCCAAACCCCTGGAGACGCAGCTGCTGTCACTGCAGGTGGCCCAGGCCATGCCAGAATTTGCCGAACCGCTGGTGCGCGAACCGGCGCAGTTGCAGGCACTGTTTCTGACTTACGCCGACGATACCGTGTTGCTGGCAAAAGCACGCATTGCGCTGCTGCGGTATCCGGATATCGCCCGTCCCCTGTTTTCCTTGCTGGGAGACGACCCCGCCTTTCGCGATGCCCTGCGCAATTATGGCGAAGACGTCCTGTTGCCGATTCACTATTTTCTGACCAATGATGTTTTCACCCTGACTTTGTTCCGCGGCCTGAGCGACGGCGCCCGGTCTGCATTGCAGGCGTGGCGCAGGCTTTTGGGGACCGCGTCCGATGGGGAGCCGGTTGAGCCTGCCGATATCACCCCTTTGGAGCGAGCTCGCTACGCCGTGCTTTTTGTCAACGCCGAAGGGTACGATTTTCTGGGGCAGTTTGTGATGAACGCGCGCGGCGACGTGGCCTGGGTGCAAACCGAGCGGGTGCTGGAAGGGTTGAACAGCCTTTTTGCCGGCGGCATCAAGAGCCTGGAAAGCAAGGTGCGCCGTGATGAATCTGTGGGCGTTGGCGACGTAGGCCAGGCGGCGCTGGATGTTGCCATTGGCGTTGGCGCCTTGAAATTGCTGCGCATGGGGCGGGCGGGCGTGGCCGCCGGCGGCCAGTCACTCACGTTGTCCCAGCGCGCGGCCGTGCTGGGCGCAGGCCTGTGGCGCACAAGCGCCGTGGGCGTCCGTATTGCAAAATACGGCGCACCGGCCTTGCTGGCCTATATTGCCATCCGCCACCCCAGCGTGATCAATTCACTGCTGCGCGACATTGCCGAATCCGCCGGCCTTCCCGTGCCTCTCGTTCAGTTCGTCGGCTGGACACTGGTGCTATTGCCCGTATTTCTGCTACTGCGGCTTTTGCTGCGCCCCGCCGCCTGGCTGTTAGCCGGCCTCGTCAGCCTGCTGCGCACCCTGGACCGCCGCACAACCTCACCGAGTTTGGGGTCAGAGTAAATTTGGGGTCAGAGTAAATTTTTACTCTGACCCCAAATTTCACAAATTTCAAATTTACCGCCAGTAGCTGTTCGCTGCGGCAATGGTCTGGAAGTTGACGGCGACGACGTGCGATACGGCGATGAGGGCGTCGGCATCTTCTGCGTAGACAGGCCGAAGCTTGTCGCGCACCTCGGCGGAGGGTTGGGTGTATTTAACCGCCATGCGGGCCAGTTTGACGGCCAGTTCATACCCTTCCTGGGGTGTTTCCGTTTTTAATGTATATAGCCATTGTTCCGCCATGGAAGTCTCCTCTGTCTTGTACTGGTTGCTTACTTTGCCATGAGCCACTGGTCGGGAACGGGAATAACCCTGTTGGGAATGACGGTATGGGCCGATAGTTGGATCCATTCTTGTTGACTGCATAAATGTGGATTTTGGATAGGTTTTGGTGCCTTGGTGGTATGGACGATGGGGTACCCCGTCTCTACCATGGGCACGTACCTTGGGAACACAAGGTTGATGTTGCGATTCTCGCGACCGAATCCGCTACAGGAGACATTCATGCAAACCCACTTTTGGAAGTGTGCCGCGGCGTCCGTTGCGCTGGCGGCCGGTACCGGCGTTACCCAGGCGAAAACTCTTTCTGATGACGTACTGCGCATCGGCGTATTGACGGATATTTCCGGCGTCTATGCCGATATTTCCGGCCGGGGCGCGGTCGAGGCCGTGAGAATGGCCGTCGAGGATTTTGGTGGCACCATGTTTGGCAAACCCATCGAGGTGGTGTTCGCCGACCATTTGAACAAGCCGGACGTCGGCGCGGCCCGCGCCCGTGAGTGGTTTGACCGCGGCGGGGTTGACATGATCACCGATCTGGCAAACTCTGCGGTCGCATTGGCCGTGGCTGACCTGGCCAAAGAGAAGAAACGGCACATCATTGTCAATAATCCCTCGAACATGGGGCTCACCAATGACCGTTGTTCGCCCTACACGGTGCACTATACCTACGATGCGTATTCTTTGGCGCACGGCACCGGGCGGGCGGTGGCGCAGCAGCCGGGTGGAGACACCTGGTTCTTTCTGACAGTGGACTTTGCCTTTGGCATCGGCCTGGAAGAACAGGTCAGCAAAGTGGTGCGCGAGTCCAATGGCAAAGTTCTGGGCTCCGCCCGACACCCGCTGGGCACCACGGATTACTCGTCATATATTTTGCAGGCTCAAACATCGGGCGCCAAGATCGTGGGGCTGGCTTCCACCGGCCAGGATACGATCAACGCCATCAAAGCGGCCCACGAGTTCGGGCTGACCCCCAAGCAAAAGCTCGCGGGCCTGTTGATGTGGATTAACGATATCCACGCGTTGGGACTGAACGTGACCCAGGGGCTATTGCTTACCAATGCCTGGTACTGGGACATGAACGAGGGGTCGCGTGAATTTGCCAAGCGGTACTACGAACGCATGAAGAGCATGCCGAATATGGCCCATGCCGGAGATTATTCCTCCACCATGCACTACCTGAAGGCTGTCCAGGCTGCAGGCACCGACGATGCCGATGCCGTGTCGGCCAAGATGCGCGAGATGCCGATCAACGACTTTTTCGCGCAGAACGGGAAAATCCGCGTCGATGGCCGCATGGTGCATGACATGTATCTGTGGGAAGTGAAATCGCCGGCCGAATCGAAGGGGCCCTGGGATTACTACAAGCTGGTCAAAACCATTCCCGGTGATGAAGCCTTCGCACCGCTGTCCATCAGCACATGCTATCTGGTCAAGAAATAATCGTTTGAGCCGTTACGGGATGTCTGGCTTATGAACGCTTTCCTTTTCGTGTCGGTCGCGGCATCAGTGGCGCGGCTTGGACCGGTAGTCCGAAGGGCGAAAACCGGTAAGACGTTTGAATGTATTGGAAAACGTGAACGGGTTCATGTAGCCGACATCGCGGGCAATGGCTTCGACTTTCTTCTGGGTGGTCACCAGTTCGTGGGCCGCCTGCGCAATGCGCATGCTGGTCAGCTGTCGGCCGGGGCTGCGTCCGAAATTCTTCCAGCACAAGCGGCGCAAATGCTCCGGGCTCAGGTTGGCCAGGCGGGCCATGTCTTCAAGCGGCCATTCCCGCCCCAGATCGGCCAGCACCGCTTTCCACATGTCGTTAAGCCGGGGTTCCCGCTGCCAAGGGTCGATCATGCGGGCCACATAGCGTTCGATAATGTCGACCCATATCGCACAGGTTCCGGGATCGGCGCCGGCATGCACTTCGTCGTACAGCCCCCGGATAGCCTTTTCCAGGGGGCGCCCGTCGAACTGGGTGAGCGCCGGGGCAATGGCGCCGGCGACCGACCGGGGAGACGACGGCATAAATCGAACCCAGCACAATTGCCAGCGGGTGTTGGGCAAGCAATGAAACGCATGCAGTACATGGGCCGGCGCAAAAGTGGCATATCCCGAGGTGTGGGTGTGCCAGCGCCCGTCCAGCAGGGTTCTACCCTTGCCACCCAGGCAGGCTTGCATGAACGAGCCGCTCAAGTGCGTGCGCACAATGGTGTACGGGGTGGCGGCATCGACAACCGCAACGTGGGCAATGTGCCGGGCCGCCAGGGCATCACAATGCTCGGCGCGCACCGTCACCACCTGGGTGTCATCACCCAGAATATGCGTCTCAGTCAGCAGGTCCGGCTGTTTCATGGGCGCAATCATTACATAAATACTCAATCACCGGTAGCAGGAAATTATTATGGTTAAACACGATCGGCGCGCGTTAATGCAGAAGTTTCACGACATGGTCGCCCGCGGCGAGCCCATTATCGGCGGCGGGGCCGGTACCGGCATTTCCGCCAAATGCGAAGAGGCGGCCGGCATCGACCTTATCGTCGTCTACAACTCCGGGCGCTACCGTATGGCGGGTCGTGCCTCGTCGGCCGGGTTGCTGGCCTATGGCAATGCCAACGACATTGTGCTGGAAATGGCTGCAGAGGTTCTGCCGGTTTGCCGGCACACCCCGGTTCTGGCGGGTGTCAATGGAACGGATCCCTTTATCGTCATGCCGGTGTTCCTGAAAAAGCTCAAAGAGCTTGGGTTTGCCGGCGTGCAGAACTTCCCCACCGTGGGCATTATCGACGGCACTTTCCGTCAGAGCCTGGAAGAAACCGGTATCAATTTTTCGACCGAAGTTGACATGATTCGCCAGGCGCATGAGCTTGACTTGTTGACTACGCCCTATGTGTTCAGCGCCGATGAGGCCGTGGCAATGGCCCAGGCCGGCGCCGATTTTATTGTGCCCCACATGGGCGTCACGGTAGGGGGTAGCATAGGCGCCACGTCGTCAAAGACGCTTGACGAATCCGTGCGGTTAATCGACGAGTGGGGCGAGGCCGCGCGCCGGATACGTAAAGATATTATTGTGATTGCCCACGGTGGGCCGATTTCAATGCCCGACGACGTGGCCTATGTGTTAAAGCACAGTGAGCATTGCAACGGTTTCTATGGGGCCAGCAGTATGGAGCGTTTGCCTGTGGAAAAAGCGATTACCGAGCATGTGCGGCGCTATAAATCATTATCCGCCTGACCTTCATTACAGGAGACCATCATGGCTCGTGTTTACGTAAGCGCAGTAATGAATGCCTCGCTGGGTCAGGCATGGGGAATGCTGCGCGATTTCGGTGGCTTGGGGACCTATCATCCCTTTTTTGAAAATTCCTACATTGAAGATGGGTTGCCTGCCGATCAGGTGGGCTGTGTGCGCCACTTCACCGTGAAAGACGGGGGCGGCTATTTGCGCGAGCGATTGCTGGAATTGTCCGATTACGACCACCGTTGTACCTACGAGATCCTGCATATCGATGCGGAATGGACAAACTATGTGGCCCAGATGCAATTGCTGCCCGTTACGGAAACGGGCCAATGTTTTGGCCAGTGGTGGGCTACCTTTACGGTGCCCAAAGAGCAGGAGGCAGAGGCCTGCGCGCGGGTCGCCGATACCTTCCGGCTATTTTTCCAATGCGTTGACCAGCGATTCGGAGCCGGCCGATGACGCAGCAGCCGGCCCTGTGGGTAATTGGCACCTTCGATACCAAGGCCCAGGAATTGCTCTATCTGGCCAGGCTGGTTCGCCAGGCGGGCATTCCCGTGCTTACTGTAGATATCGGAACCCGCAGCAATGACAGCCCCGCCGATCTTTCTGCCGATCACGTTGCTGCGTATCACACGCAGGGTGCCGATTACGTGCTGGGAGGCTCTGACCGAGGCCAGGCCGTAATTGCCATGGGCCAGGCATTGCGCAACCTGGTCAGCGAGCGTCTGGCCGGCGGGGCTATTCTGGGCGTGCTGGGTATCGGGGGGTCGGGGGGAACGTCGATGATTTCTCCGGCGCTGCATGTTTTGCCGTATGGCATGCCCAAAATGCTGGTGTCCACACTGGCGGCAGGTACCGTTACGCCGTTTGTCGATATTTACGACATTATCGTGGTGAACCCCGTTACCGATCTTGCCGGTCTGAATCGCCTGTCGCGCCAGATTCTGGCCAACGCCGCCCACGCCATGGTAGGCATGTTGTCAAATCCCGTGGCTGTGGCGGGGAACGACGACAGGCCGACTCTCGGCCTGACCATGTTTGGCGTCACGACGCCCTGTGTACAAGCCGTCTCACGCGCGTTTGACGCGGATTACGACTGCCAGGTATTTCACGCCAATGGTTTGGGCGGGCGCACTTTGGAAGCCTTGGCCGATGCCGGCATGTTCAAGGCCGTGCTGGACATCACCACCACTGAAGTAGGCCAGAACCTGGCCGGAGGCGTTTGCGACGCCGGCCCCGACCGTCTGAATGCCGCTGCGAAACGCGGCATTCCCTGGGTGGGTTCCGTGGGCGCCCTGGACATGATCAACTGGGGGCCTCCCGAAACCATTCCTCCGCAGTTTTTCGGGCGCCGTTTTCACGTGCATAACGCCCACGTCACCCTCATGCGAACCACGGCAGATGAACTGACCCGGGTGGGGCTACGCATCGCCGAGAAGCTGAACCAGTCGCCCGGACCCGTTCACCTGTTTTTACCCTTGCACGGCTTGTCGGCCATTGACGCTCCCGGCCAACCCTTCCATGACCCCGCCGCAAACCGCGCCCTGTTCGACGCCATCGAGAGTGCCTTCGTACCCACCGAGAAGCACCACCTGCACACCGTACCCCTGCACATCAACGACCCCGACTTCGCCACCCTGCTGGTGCAAGCAGTAAAAGCATTGTGAGTTTGGGGTCAGAGTAAATTTTTACTCTGACCCCAAATTTACTCTGACCCCAAACTCACCAATCTTCAAATGTGGGTGACCATCCGGTCGAAATCAGTGAGCACAAGCAGCGCTTTACCTTCATTCGCTCCTACGGAAACCAGCATATGAGGTGTTTTTGAGTTGAATTGGACGCAGTCGCCAACATTCAAAAGTATTTTTTCAGAACCGATTGTCAGCTCCAGTTCGCCCTCGAGAACGTACAGGATTTCTTCGCCATCGTGGTGGCTGAGCAGTCTTTTGTGTGACCGACCGTTTCCTGGGCGTTCAGGTTTTAGTACAAATGCCCTCATGAGTCGTCCGCCGTCTGCGCTGGTAACAAGCGAAAGCTGATCATCGGTGCCTTGGGCGCCTCGCTCAATGGCGCGGCTGACTGATATCTCCTCTTTTTTCTCAGGAGCTCCGAAAAGCTTATCTACTTTCACTCCCAGAGCATTGGCTAGCTTGAGCGCTGTTTCGATTGAGGGTGTTGATAACCCACGCTCTACTTTTGAAAGGTAGCTTCGGGTTAGCCCACAGCGTTGAGCGAGCTGTTCCAGAGTCAATCCAGCCTGAACCCGTAATAGTTTGAGTTTTAAAGCCACTTTAGGCTTTGCCTCCTGCAAAAACTCTTTAGTTTATAAGTTGCGGTTTGTCATCGGTACTATTGGCCCCCAAAGCAAAATCTCCATTTTCTGTTCGCGTTTCACGTTACGCTATATAACAGTGCCGTCGGAGGAAATAGTCATAATTGACATCGCAGGCTTGAGTGAAGCCTCGGTTAGCTCCTGCAATATATCAAATGTTATTCCGTTTACGAGAGCTTCCACGGTAAGTCCGTTGTCTTCGACAGCGATGATTCCGTAGTTGCTGAAAATCCGCGTCACTACTTTCGTGGCTGTTAGAGGAAGAGTGCAGGCTTTCACCAGTTTGGGCTCGCCGGTTTTTGTGACATGATCCATCATCACCCAAATTTGTCTGGCACCTACGGCCAAGTCAATTGCCCCCCCAACAGCGGGAGGGTTTCCATCATTGGTGTTTGCTGTCCAATTGGCCAGATCACCTTTTTCTGATACCTGAAATGCCCCAAGAACAGCTACATCAAGGTGCCCTCCCCTCATCATGGCGAACGCGAGGCTAGAGTCGAAATAGGCGCCACCGGGCTTGATGGTGATCGGGCTTTTTCCTGCGTTGATGAGATCATGATCTTCTTTTCCGGGAGCAGGTTTAGTCCCAACATTCAGTATCCCGTTCTCACTGTGGATCATGATATTGCGATCTTCGGGCAGATAATTGGCGATCTCCGTTGGGGCGCCAATGCCCAGATTTACAAAGGAATTTTTCGGTAGTTGATGAGCAACGACGCGAGCTAAAGCCGACCGGCTTAACGGTTTCATGATGCCTCCGGTAATATGATGCGATCTACAAAAATGCAAGGCGTCACAATGGCCTCCGGGTCTAGTTCGCCCGGCGATACAACTTTTGACACTTCGACAACCACTGTTTTTGCCGCCGTCGCCATTACCGCTTGATGATTTCGTGCAGTTTTGTTGTAGGTAATGTTGCCGAAGGTATCTGCCACATGGCCTTTGAGAAGAGCGAAGTCAGCGCTTAAAGGTTTCTCGACGAGATACTCCTTGCCGTCAACACAAACTTTCTGTTTGCCTTGCTCAAAGACTGTCCCCAAGCCCACCGGGCTAAGAATTCCTCCCAAGCCCGCACCGCCGGCTCGAATGCGTTCCACGAGCGTGCCTTGGGGGACTAATTCGAGTTCCACATGTCCTTTGACGTATTCTTGAATAAACGCCCCAGCGTTTCTTGGATATGAGCAGATGATTTTCTGTACCAATCCCTTCTTGAACCACAACGATAGGTCTGTTTCGTCGGAGCCGGCATTGTTGGATATGACGGTTAGTCCGCGAATGTTTGTCTCGGCGACTGCGCGCACTAAACAACGAGGCAATCCAGCACCGCCGAATCCTCCAACCATGACGGTTGCTCCATCCTGTAGTCCCATAATAGCTTCTGCCAAGCTGTTGACTTGAGCGTTTCTCATTACTCACCATTCATTTGTTTTGCTTCTGGAAGGGGGGAGGCGTAGTCGTCCATACTTTTGCTGATACGGTCTTGCAAAGTTTCACCTGTTCCGTCTGCGTACGCTCCGAAACGAATTTCGCTGTGATGCATGGCTAGCCGCATGTGGCCTGAAAGCCCCGTGGCGCCAACACACCGAATGCACTGGTCAAGCCCCCAAATAGCCGTGTTTACCGCAAACATCTTGCTTTGTGCCGCTAGTAGCATTGAGGGGGAGTTGCTTGCGATGCTTAGCGCAGCCCTTAGCATCAAAGAGTTGGCCGCTTCGAGGCGTGTGGCAACATCGGCCAGCTTCCAACGAAGTCCCTGAAGATGCGTTAATGGCGCTCCGAATGCTATTCGTTTATTGCAATAAGACATTGCCTCACAGAGTCCGGCAAACAGCGTGGCCACAGCCATTGCGGCGACGTGCACACGAGCGGCGTTAATTGCGTTAAGGGAGTACTTCATCGTGTTAGATTTATCGCCGAAGAGTGCGTTGTCGCTAACGAAGTGATCGTTAAACTCAATCTGTGCCAGGCGGAACGACCAGCCACCGTTGGTGTCGTGTGGGGTGCGAATGTATGTCGCTTGGTTGTTGCAAGGAACTATCAGATTGATTAAATCGGCGTCTTCTGAAGTGCCATATATTTTCGTGAGCACCATAGGGCAATCGACGATGTCGCCGTTAGTGACCCAGGCTTTTTTTCCTTTGATCAACCAGCCCCCGTCCGTGGGCTTCGCAACTGTAGACAGGCCTTTCAGGTCACTGCCCGCTTGTGGTTCGGATATCGCTATTGCTCCCAGTAACTTGCCTCGGATCATGGAGGCTAGCCACGTGTTTCGTTGCTCTTCTGTGCCTTGCAGTGCCAGGCGTGTTACGGCGCCTTGCAAGTTATTCAGACTGAATGCGGCTGCGAAACTGTGCAGAGCGGCTTCTTGGGCGATTCGTACCTTACATAGATACGAGGCGTTATGCCCACCGTAGTGGGCGGGAACTTGTAGTCCCAAGAAACCTTCCTCCGCCCACTGGTTGATGATTTCTCTCGGAAACGGCTGTCCGGCGCTAAAGTTCTTTTGAATGGTGTTTGATAAATCACCGTCAAAGAACTCGCGCGCCTTTTGCACCAACGCCAATTCTTTGGCGTTCAGCAAACTGTCGATGCCTTCAAAGAAACGGTCCGCTGCGGCGGGCAAAGAAGAGCTTTGTTTCATAGGGGGTTTAGTTGACGGTGAGGTTGGCGTCAGCAACCAGTTTTTTCCAGTAAGCAATTTCGTTCTGGACGTCACTGTGAAATGATTTGGGGGTGGAGTTCAAGATGGCCGACGCCCCGATATTTTTAAGCTGCTGGTTAAAGCTCGAACTTTTGGTGATTTCTGATACGGCTTGGCTGAGACGATCTAACGCCTCTTTGGGAATGCCGTCGGGAGCAACCAATCCAAACCACGGCGATATGTCCATCGGCGCGGCGCCGGCTTGTTGGAGTGTAGGAAGGTCGGGAAACATTTCTGAGGGTTCTTTCGCAGCCACAGCGAGCGCCTTTAGCGTACCTGATTTCACGTGTTGAGCAACGGTGGCCTCAGAGAAAAATCCTACCTGAACAACTCCCCCGATCAAGTCCGTGATGGGTTGCGCGCCTCCAGGGTAGCTTATGAAGGTCATTTTTGTTTGATTGTTGATGTCAAACAAAGCGCCGCCGAGATGCGAGGTGGCGCCATAGGTGCCACTGTAATTTAACTCGCCCGGGTGACTCTTTGCGTAATCAATAAGTTCTTTTACGTTGTTTACCGGTAACTTAGGATTGACCACAAGAAGATTGGTTTGCTTGGCTAATTTACCGATAAAAGTGAAGTCGTTGACAGGATCGTACGGCAGCGTTTTGTTCAACGCCGCGCCGCGGGTTTGTGATGATTCGACACTTACCAAGAGTGTGTACCCGTCGGCGTCGGATGTTGCTACGGATCGGCTTGCTATGGTTCCGCCGGCGCCCCCTTTGTTCTCTACGACTACCGGCTGCCCCAGATTGTCGGCAAGAGCACGCCCGATGATGCGTCCAATAATATCGGTTGGGCCGCCTGGTGGAAACCCTACCACTAGCTTTAAAGGTTTGTCTGGATAGCTGCCGGCATGTGCAGTGCTGATGCCGGTCGTTGCAGCAGAAAGTAGGCAGCCGGCGATGACTGCAGCGCGCAAGATAGATGATTTCATGGATTCCCTTTGTCAGTTCTGAGGTGGATTTGAACAGCACTAGAGGTATTGTGGCCTTAATGACACAATGTGTCATTAAGGGAAACTACTTATATTTCTGATTATTTTCAATTTTCCTCCTATTTTACGAAACTAAAGACGTTTTCTGTTTTCATTTTATATTCTTATTGATCTATAATTGTTTCCTAAATGACACTTTAGGTCATTGCGTTCTTGGCGGCTGATCTTGCCGGGAGCGTTGCTGGTGGTGGCTATTCTTGAAGAGATTAGGAGGTTCTTGATGACGTTGTCCGTGGAGAAAAATAATACCGGCCCAGGCGAGGCAAAGTGGGTGGGGATAGTTAGGTATCTTCATCGCACGCCACGGGCATTTCTGCCAATGCTTGAGTGCAGCGAGTTAACTTTGGTGGAGGGCAAAGGTGTTGTTGGTGACCGTTACATGATCGGTGCCGAGACTGGCTATTATTCGCACATGCCAGAAGAGGGTAGGCAGGTCACGTTGTTTGAATATGAAACGCTAGAGGCTCTATCGCGCGATGCCGGAATCCAGATTGCTCCCTCTGACCACCGTCGAAATATCACCGTTCAGGGTGTTCCTTTGAATCATTTGGTGGGTAAACAGTTTTGGCTGGGGGATGCATTGTTAGAGGCAACGAGACTCTCTACTCCGTGCAAGCATATCGAAGAAATCCTGGGTAAGCCGGTGTTCAATCCGCTTATCAATCGTGCAGGATTAAATTGCAAAATCATCAAAGGAGCGGTTGTGCGAGTTGGTGATCTTGTCAGGGGTGGGTAATGCGTCCTCCCATTAGATATCCTCAATTGATAGTGAAAGAAATACAGCAGCCTGCCTCTGGTATACGGGTTGTCATTCTCGCCGATGAAGATGACTGGCCTTTACCGCCTTTCCGGATCGGCGCTCATATTGATTTGCATTTGTCGAACGGAATGGTTAGAACGTATTCGATTTGTAATGAACCTTCCGACGCTTCCCGATACGTGATCGCTGTGAAGATTGAGCCTAACGGTCGAGGGGGCTCCAGCTATATTCACAATTCACTCCGTATTGGTCAGAAAGTAAATGTTTCTTTGCCGCGTGCGGGATTGGACGATAGTTCGGCTATGCATGTATACATTGCCGGAGGAATCGGGGTGACACCCTTCTTGTCAGCGATCCGTGAGCTGGAGAAACGCGGCGCTACAAATTACTTCTTGCATTGGGTGTCCGAGGGGGATCCTGCGTTGTTGAGCTGGATTCAAACATCCTATGAGAGCGGGAGGGTGAAAATTTATGACACCTCGAAAGAGCCGATACCGAACATAGCGGAAATGGTATCTGTTTATGGCCCTGATGTTCACCTGTCATGCTGTGGGCCTGCTGGGATGCTGGCTGATTTCGAGCGGGCAGTGCAGGGTCGTGATCCCGCTAGTGTTCACATTGAGCGCTTTGTCCCTATTCCTCAAATGGCCGCTTTGAGCCACTCTACCTACAAAGTGGTGCTTGCGTTGTCCAATAAGGAAATTTATGTTCAATCGCATCAGACCCTTCTGGCTTCCTTGCAGGAAAATGAGGTGGGTATTCCTGTGTCGTGCGAAGGTGGTCTATGTGGCGCGTGCAAGGTGCGATGGTTGGAGGGAACTCCCATTCACCGCGACACGTGCCTGACACCGAATGAACGTAACGAGTACATGATGGTATGCGTCGGAGGATGTTCGTCTGAGCGACTAATTCTCGACTTGTGAGTTTGGGGAGTTTGGGGTCAGAGTAAGTTTTTACTCTGACCCCAAATTTACTCTGACCCCAACTTCAGGCTCTTAGGCGTGGTCAGCCCAGAAACGCTGACCATTCGGCGAGGGCGGAGTTGTCCAGTGCGCGAATGTTGTTCAGGGTCAGATCGTTGCTGCTCAGGCCTTGAAGCAGGTAGGTCTGGTTGTTTCCAACGATAGAGATGACGACGCCGTCGGCTTGTTCGTTCAGGTCAAAGGCGGTCGCTCCCATCCAGCCGAAGTCAAGCTGATCCATCAAGGGGTTAAAGTCGATGGATTGATTGGTGCCCCAGTTCCATGTCACTTTGATGATGTCCGGTTCGTCCAGCGGGGGTGGGGGCGGGTCTACCGGATCAGGGTCTACCGGATCAGGATCAACGGGGTCTGGCGGGTCAACGGGATCGGACGGTTCCTGGGGATCTGTGGGTTCTTCGGGTTCGGGCTGCGGGTCGCCGGGTGGTTGCGTGCCGTCGGCAAGACTGTCCAGCATTCCGTTGCCGCCAATCACGGTATCAGGTGATAAAGCGGACCCCCCGGCGATTTCCTGCAAGGATTTGCCTTGCACCCAGCTAGCGTAGGCCGCATTCAGCAAGCTTTCCGACGTGAGGGTAGTGTCGCCGGAAAGATCCCAGAACATCATTCCGCCCAGTCCTTTGGAGGCCGCCCATTCGGCCTTAAGTGCAATGGACGCCGGTGTTTCAAACGTAGAATAAATTTGCTGGCTGGCGCTGTATACATAGGCGGCTTGCGCATTGTCGTCCCAGTAGATCTTCCAGTCGGAAGCCGGATCCATTACTTTTGCGACCAGGTCTTTGTAGTCGTAAACACCTCGTTCCCAGGTGCCGGTTGCCAGGCCGCTGGAAACTGCGTTCCATCCTCCATCGCCACCGTCCTGGACGCCGCTCCAGGCGCGCGTGTAGGCGGGGGCTCCCAGTACGATTTTGGCGGGATCGATCCCCGCGCTAAGGTACAGTTGAACGGCAGTATCAATGTCGTAAGTGCCGCCCAGCGTGTCATACAGCGGTGCCTGGTGGCCGGTGGTGCTCTCCCAGCCGCCGTGAAAGTCGTACGCCATCAAATTGAAGAAATCCACATGTTCTGCAAGGCCGCTCAGGTTGAAGTTGGCGATTTTGTCGCTTCCCGCCGGCGCTGCCACCGAAATTTCATACTGCCTGCCCGTTTGCGCTTCCAGTATGTCGAGCCGGGTTCGCACCTCTGCCAGCAGCAGGGCGTAATTCAAGCCATCTTCCGGCCGTACCGTATTCGATTCCAGCCCTCCGCCGCCCGGATACTCCCAGTCAAAATCCAGGCCGTCGAACATGGTGTAGGTTCGCAGAAACTCGACTGCCGAGTCGGCGAAGGTCGCCCGCCCCTGAGCGGTGGCGGCAATGTCGGAAAACGGACCCGACAAGGTCCAGCCGCCCACTGCCATCAGCACTGATAGCGTAGGGTTTGCAGCCTTCAGTTCCGCCAGTTGATGAAAGTTGCCCGCCAGCGTCTGGTCCCAGGTATCGGCGATGCCGTCAACGCTTTCCTGGGCGGAGAAGCGTTTCTCCAGCGCGGCATAGCTGTCGTACACCGCCATCCGCCCGTTCTCGTCGATGCGGGAGAATGCGTAAACGAGATGGGTCAGTTTGTCGGCCGGTACATCGGCCAGCTGAAAGTTCCGGCCATAGATCGCCCATTCGGGGAAGTAGCCGACCATCAACGGTGCGTCAACAGGATCAACAGGATCAACAGGATCAACAGGATCAACAGGATCAACAGGATCAACAGGATCAACAGGATCAACAGGATCAACAGGATCAACAGGATCAACAGGATCAACAGGATCAACAGGATCAACCGGATCAACCGGGTCAACCGGGTCAGGGCCCGGCCCCGCGCCGGCAATGGCCTGGCTCACTTCGTCGTGCGCACTGGCGTCGAGAGCACGAATGCGGTCCATCGACAACTGCGCCAGCGATGTACCCAGCAAGGTGTAACTTTGCTGGTTTGACGGTATGGTAATGACAACGCCTGCGGCGCTGTCCTGAATATCGAAATCATTCGCCGAGAACCAGCCAAAATCCAGGCGGTCGAACACCGGATTGAATTCCATCGCGGTGTGGGTATTCCACGCCCATTTCAGGGTAAGCGTTTGCCCAGCCGTGCCTTGCTGCCATACCGAATTGTTCGCGTCCATGCAGTCACCTGTTCAGTGTAAACGGGATGCTCAGTGTACGCCGGGATTGGGTCAGTTATGTGATGTGCAGCATTGGGGTCAGAGCAGTTTCTTTACTCTGACCCCAATCTTTACTCTGACCCCGATGTTTCAGGCTTGCGGTTCCCCCGGAGATGGCCTGGGTGGTTTCTTCGCAGCGGTGGCGCAGGTCTTCGCCCAGGGTTTGAATGGATTTCTGGGTGAATTGGGCGGAGATGCCGACGGCGCTCATGGCCATGACCGGGTTGCCGGTTTCGTCGAGTATGGGCGAGGATACCGTGGTGATGCCTTTGACATAATTTCCGTGGTCCACGGCGTAGCCATGGTCGCGCACGAACTGGATTTCCCGCTGGTAGGTTTCAAAGCTGGGGCCGTCCTCCCAGCGCAAGCTGCTGATTTTCGACCGCAGTTCGCGCGAATCCAGTCCGGAAAACGCTGCCATGCACCGGCCCAGCGCCGCCAGGTACATGGGTAGACGCTGTCCGATGCTCATGTGAATACGAATGGTGGAACCCGCCTCTGCCAGGTCGACCAGAACGACGCGCTCATCGGGAATACGGTGCCACAAGGTGGTGGTAACGCGATGGCGCCCCGCGATCTCCTGCAGGTGGGGACGAAGCAGCCGAACGTACGAGGCGGCATCAAGCGTTCCCTTGGCCAGTTGCACAACGCCCAGCCCCACCGAATAGGTTTTCGTGCTTTCGTCGAAGGTGACCAGTCGTTCGTGCACCAGCGTTTTCAGCAGGTTGAAACAGGTGCTTGAGTTCAGCGCAAGATCTTTGGCGATGCGTGTTACACCCGCCGGCTCGGGGGCGTTGATCAGATAGCGCAGTATGGTCAGCCCTGCCGAAAGGGCGCCCACAAGTTTTTCGGGTTGTGCTGTGCCGCTCATTTTTCCACGGTTCCGGTTGTAATCAGGGCGTCCAGCGCCCACGTGTGTGATTGCCCGATGGCCAGAGGGTTGATTTCAAGTTCTGCAATATCTTGCTCAAGAAACCAGTTGCACAGGCCGGCGATGCCGCCGGCCACGGCGCGAAGGTCGACGCCCGGCCGTCCGCGAAACCCCTGCAGAAGTCGTGCGCAGCGCAGGCCCTGAAGCATTGCTACGATATCATTTTCAGTCAGTGGAAGCAGGCGGGTTACGGTGTCGGGATCCAGTTCCGCCTCGATACCGCCGCGTGCCAGCGTTAATGCCGGGCCGAACCGCGAGTGGCGCTGCAGGCCCAAGAGCAGCTCGTGCTCGAACGGCACCATGGCTTCCACCAGCACGCCTTGTACCGGAATGCCCAGGCTCTCTCCCTTGTTGAGCAAATTCCGTACGGCCATTTCTACGGACGCCTGGTCTTTCAGAGAAAGAACGATGCCGCCGGCATCGCTTTTGTGCAGCAACTGGTCGGATTGAAGCTTGGCCACTACAGGGAATGCAGGCAGGTCGGGCAGGGCGGACACGCTCTGCGGTGTGATCAGTGTGGCCGCCGGCAGCAAGACGGCATGTTGCGTTTGCAGACGCTGTTTGCTGTCCCATTCGGAAAGCGGGGTGCCCAGGGCGACGGGCATCACCTGCCGGGTCTGCAGCGCGGGCAGTAACGCTACGTCGTGGCGTCGTTCGCGGGCGTCGCAGCCACGCGCGATTGCTGTGATGGCCTGGGGAATATCCAGGAATACAGGAATACCATGCGATTCCAGTTGCCGGATCGAGCTTTCCATGGCGCCCACCCAAATCACAATGATGGGGCAGTCGACCGCTTGCCGCGCGCGTGTCAGTGCGTCGACAAAGGCATCGGCGATACTGTGCATCATGCCAATGAACAGCACAATGGCGTCGACTTCCCGGGCTTTGGTCAGGGTTTCCATGGCGCGTGAAATAAGGCCAGTGTCCTGCAGGACGTTGCCGGTGATGTCCAGTGGATTCGCGGGGTGCACAAAGGGTGGCAGTACGGCACGTAGTGCCTCACGGGTGGCGGCCGACGGTGCGGGCAGTGACAGGCCCAGTGGTTCGCTGGCGTCGGCGATCAGTACACCGGCGCCGCCGGAAACCGACATCACCCCCAGCCGTCGCCCGTTGGGGGTGGCCTGGTGAATCAGCAGGCGCGCCATGTCCATCATTTCGGTCAGGCTGTCAACCCGGATTGCGCCATACTGGGTCAGGCAGGCGTCGTACAGAACGTCGTTGTCAACCAGCGCACCGGTGTGCGAGGCCGCCGCCGCTGCACCGGCCTGTGACCGGCCCGCCTTGATCGCGATCACCGGTTTTCCTGCCTGGGCCGCCTGTTGCAGGGCGTGCCGGAACAGCGCGGGGTGCCGTATGTCTTCAATGTAAACGCCGATTACGTGGGTGTGTTCGTCGTTCACCAGGTGCAGAATTGCCTGGGCGATATCCACATCGCACTCGTTGCCTGTGGTGATCCAGCGGCTGAATCCCAGGCCGGAGCGCAGCACGATATCGAGCCAGTAGGCGCCCAGTGCGCCGCTCTGGCTGGCGAAAGAAAAATTTCCCGCCGCCATGGGCGTGCTTTCCAGTGCCGTGGTAAACGAAGCGATCAGGCCGTTGCGACTATTGATGGCGCCCAGACAGTTCGGCCCAAGAATGGCGACTCCGTGCGTTCGTGCCAGTTGCTGAAGTCGATTCTGCATGGCGCGGCCTTCGTCGCCCAGTTCGGCAAACCCCGACGAGAACACCACAAATGATTTGACGCCATGTTCGATGCCCTGGCGTACCAGCCCTTCAACATGTTCGGCCGCCGTGGCTACGATGGCCAGATCCACCGGTTGCCCAATGGCTGCGATGGATGGGTAGCCGGGCAGGCCTTGCACCGAGGTTCGCGTGGGGTTGACGGCAAAAATTTTCCCGGCATAGCCCCTGGCCAGCATATAGGCCAGGGGGCGTCCGGAGATTTTCATGGGGGTGTCCGACGCGCCCAGAATGGCAACGCTTCGGGCGTCCAGAATGACGGAGAGTGCATCGTGGTACGCCGATGTTGTTGCATGGATGGAAGCAGCGTCGAGAGCCATGGTGGGGTGTCCTTGTTGCGGTGGATGTCTAAATTTTCTAAATAAAGAATTATTTTCTCAAAAATTAATGGCCTCGCTAAGTGTTTTTGGATGAATAAAGGGAAAACCCTTGGTTGTTTTTCCAGGCTGTAGAAAATAATATTCTCATCAGCGAATTTTATTCTCATGTGGGTGCGCGTATGAATTTTGAGTTTTCCCCGGAACACGAGGCGGTCAGAGATACTGTCCGACGGCTTTGCCGCGAGGAGCTCGCTCCCTTGCTGGAGCAGGCCGAAGAGAACGAGCAATTCCCGCAGCATGTGTTCAAGCGCTGGGGTGAGCTGGGCCTGATTGGTGTGCGTTACCCCGACGATGCCGGCGGCAGCGGTCTGGACAAAATCAGTGACTGCATTGTTCGGGAAGAGCTCAGTTATTTCAGCCAGGCCTTTGCTACGGCCTGGTCGGCCCATTCCCATCTGGGCATCTGGCCCATTTGGAAAATTGGTACCCCGGATCAAAAGGCCAGGTTCCTGGAGCCGGCCATGCGGGGCGACAAGATTTCCGGCTTCGGTTTAAGCGAGCCCGACGGCGGATCCAACATTCGTGCCATGAAAACGCGTGCACAGAAGGTTGACGGTGGCTGGAAGCTGAATGGGTCCAAGCTGTACATTACCAACGCGCCTTTTGCCGATTTTTTGCTGGTGGCGGCACGCACGTCACCCGACCTTACGCCGCAGGCAGTCAGTCTGTTTATTGTCGAGCTGCCCAATGCGGGTTTTGATATTCACAAACTGAAGAAAGAAGGCATACGTGCTTCGGAAACCGGTCTGATCCATATCGAGGACGCCTTCGTTCCCGACGACTGTTTGCTGGGCGCCGTGACCGGCACCTATCCGGTCATTCTGGAATGCCTGAGCGAAAACCGGGTGGGGGTCGCGGCCAATGCGCTGGGCATGGCCCGCGCCGCGCTCGATGCCGCCGCCGCGTACGCCCAGGAGCGGCTGGTGGCGGGAAAACGCATCGGTGATTATCAAGCGGTCGCGCACCGCCTGGCCGATATGAGTGCCAACATCGAGGCCGCGAAATGGCTGGTGTATTACGGTGCCTGGCGTGTCGACCAAGGTACGCTCGATTCGGGCACGGCGGCCCGCGTCAAGCTCATTGCCACGGAAACCGCTGTGCAAACCAGCGAGCAGGCCATACGCATCCTGGGGGGGGCCGGCATCATGCGTGAGTACCCCGTTGGCCGTATTCACCGTGATGCCCTGGTGTACGTTATTGGCGAGGGCACCAGCGATATCCAGCGCAACCTCATCGCGCGCGATCTGGGATTCAAGCCATGACCATGAATGCCTTTATCACCGGCATCGGCGATACGCCGGTGGGTGAGTTGCCCGGCAGCAGCTGCATGGCCCTGCATGCCCAGGCCGCCATGGCCGCGCTCGATGATGCCGGCTTGAAAGTGTCGGATATTGACGGTGTGCTTTGCGCCTACTCGTTCACGCAGCCACACCTGATGCTGGCCTCGGTGTTTTGCGAGTACCTTGGCATTCATCCCGCGCAATCGTTCGCAATCCAGGCGGGCGGGGCCAGTGCTTGCATCATGGTCATGCAGGCGGCCGCCATGGTGGCCAGCGGCCAGTGCCGTCATGTGTTGGTGGTGACCGGCGATAACCGGCTTACCGGCATGTCGCGCGATGGCGCGGTGGCGGCCTTGTCCGAGGTGGGGCATCCCCAATTTGAAAGACCGTTCGGCATCAGTGTTCCGGCGTCTTATGCCCTGGTTGCCCGGCGATACATGCACGAGTACGGCATTACCGCGGAACAGCTGGCGGCCATCGCCGTCGAGCACCGCCGGCATGCGGCGCGTCATCCCAACGCCCACAAGCGCGACCCCATCACCATTGATCAGGTTCTTGCGTCACGCATGATTGCCGACCCGTTGCGCATGCTCGATTGCTGCCTGATCTCTGACGGCGGTGCGGCCGTTGTGGTCAGTGCGCGCGACGCTGCGGCAGACACCGCCGTAAAAAAACGCATCGAGCTGCTGGGGGCGGGCCAGGGGCACACGCATGAACACATTGTCAATGCGCCCAGTCTGGTTGACTTTGGCTGCAAGACGTCGTCGGCGCTCGCATTTGCGCGGGCCGGGGTCACCGCCGGCGACATCGATGTCGCCGAAATTTATGATTCGTTCACGATCACATTGGCTGTCGAGCTGGAGTCGATCGGTTTTTTCCAGCGAGGCGAGGCGGGCCACGCCGCCATGCAGGGCGAGCTGGGTCTGGGCGGGCGCCTGCCATGCAATACGCACGGCGGCTTGCTCTCCTACGGGCATTCCGGTGCGGCCGGCGGCATGTTTCATGTGATCGAAGCCGTACGCCAGTTACGCACAGACGCGCATGACCGCCAGGTGCCCGACGCCCAACTGGCCTTCGTGCATGGCGACGGCGGCATTCTGTCCGCGCATTGTTCACTTGTTCTGGGAGGCTGACTATGGCTCTTTATCCCTTGCCCCAGCCCGATCCGCACACCCGCCCTTTCTGGGAGGCTTGCCTGGGGAATCGATTGCTGTATCAGCGTTGCGGATCGTGTGGCGCCACGCCTTTCACGCCCAGAGCGTATTGCGAACGCTGCCAGGGCGTGGCACTGAACTGGCATGAATCGGATCGTCTGGGCACAGTGTTGAGTTTCACCCGGGTGTATCGGGCTCCGCTTCCCGTATTCAAAGACAAGGTGCCGTACATCATCGCCATTCTCGACATGGACGAAGGGTTTCGGCTCATGGTAAATGCAACCGAGGCGGTTGCCGAGGGTATCGGCATTGGTCGCCGCGTCCGGGTGGGCTTCACCCGGATCGACGACGTGGCGCTGCCTGTTGCGCAGGAGCTGTTATGACAAATATGCCATCGGCGACCCGACATAACCCTATTCTTTTCGACGACTTCATCGTAGGCGCCTCTTTGGGAAGCCATCAACTGGAGTACGACGCGGCGCTTACCGGGCATTGGCAGCGCATTTTCGGCACCGATCCGTTGCCGCAAGCGCAAGCGGCAAGCATGGCGGTGGTGCTGATGATGCGCGCTTTTCTGGCCGTAGTCAGCCCGCGTCCGCCCGGCAATATTCATGCAAAGCAGTGGCTGCAGCTCGGATCGATGCCAGTGCCGGGCGACCGGGTGACCACCACACTGCGGTGCCGGTCAAAGGAAATCCGGCGCGAGCGTCGTTATGTAGAGCTGGAAGCACGTGCCGAAAACCAGCGTGGCGAGTTCCTGTTCCTGGGTGTGCTGACCCTGGTGTGGGCGGCCTGACATGATGGGGAGCAAACAATGACGACGACGAATGACATGATCGCAACCTCACTGACCGTCACTTCTGAAATCATACGGGCATACGCCGAATTGACCAATGACTACAACCCGATTCACCTGGATCCCGACTTTGCGGCAAGCACTCCCATGGGGCGCGTGATCGCGCACGGCACGATGTCGATCGGCTTGTTGTTCACCTGTATCGAACGAACCTTTCCGGGGGTTCGCTTTGACGATCTGACACTCGATATCAAGTTTACCGGCCCTGTCTACGTGGGTGACAAGATTACCGCCGGTGGTCACCGAACGGCAGAAAGCGGGAATCAGTTTGATGTATGGGTTCGCGGTCAGGACGACACGGTGCGATTGGCCGGTGTTCTTACGCTGCCCGCCCTTTAGTTGCGGTTTTATCGATCATCCTCACATGCAAGGAGCGCGGTTGCGTTCCATTTATTACACAGGAGACTCTCATGAGAATGTTAAAGAAAGGACTGGTGTTTCTGGGGGCGGCCGTCGCGATTGCCCCGGCGTGGTCGGGCGTTCAGGCACAGGAAATTCCCGCCAACAAGCAAATGCGCATTATTGTTCCGTATTCGGCCGGGGGAACCTCGGACATTCTTGGGCGCAAACTGGCTGAAGAGCTGGGTAAACGGCTGAATCGTACCGTCATTGTTGAAAACAAGGCAGGGGCGGGCGGGTCCATCGGCACGGAAGCAACGGTGCGCTCTGATCCCGACGGCACCACCATTCTGCTGCACAGTGGCGCCATTGCTACGGAGCCGGCCCTGAAGGCCAGTCTGCCTTACGATGTCACCAAGGATCTGGCCAGCGTGACCGTGGCGGTCGAAGGGCCTTTTGCCGTGCTGGTCAACAAGGATGTTCCTGCAAAAACCATTAAAGAGTTCGTCGAATACGTGAAGTCGCAGCCCAATGGTGCGAACTTCGGAACGCCCGGTGTCGGTACCTCGGTGCATCTGTCCAGCGAGCTTTTCAAGGTCAAGGGCGACCTTCCCCTGACCCATGTTCCCTACAAAGGGGCCAGTGCCGCGCTGACCGGCCTGATGGGTGGTGAAATCCAGATGATCATCGACCCGCTGGCAACCGCCAAGACCTTCCATGAAGACGGCCGGGTGCGTGCGCTTGCCGTGACGTCGGCCGATCGCACCTCGTTGTGGCCAGACATGCCCACTGTGGCCGAATCGGGTATTCCTGATTACAGCTCGGCGGTCTGGTATGGTTTGTACGTGCCCGGAAAAACGCCCAAACCATCGGTTGAGCGCCTGAACAAAGAATTTGTTGATATTCTGAACTCTGCATCGATGAAAGAGTGGCTGACCAGCAAAGGTCTGCAGCCTGTCGGCAACAGCCCTTCGGCCGCCGATGCTTATCTGGCTGAAGACATTGAGCGCTGGAAAGGTGTTGTGAAAGCTGCCGGCATCAAAGTGCAGTAAGCCGGTTGTTGTTGCGGCTAAACGCAAAGGGCGCCTTGTGCGCCCTTTCACTTTCTACTTCTTGCGTTCCACCCCTTCCAGGCCAAAACGCACAAACTTCATATACGTTTTTGCCACGTTTTCCGGAAGGTGATGGTGCTGGCCGTCGCCGTACACATAGCGAATGGCCAGATAGCTGCGGGTGGCCATGAGCATGAAGGCAATGGCTTCCAGCTCTTCGGGTTCGTAGGCGGGAAACTCCCCGTTTTCATAGGAACGTTTCAGGAACCGCATATAGCGTTCCGACACCGCATCGAAATGCATGCGGTGGGCATTCGGAGCGAAGCTTTCGGCTTCGTTCAGAATGCGGAAAAAGTGGGGCTCATTGTCAATGAACTCGAAGAAGGCCAGAAAGCTGCGCTCTTCAAGTTCAGAAAAATTGCGCCCGCCCAGTGATTTTTCCCGAATGTGCTCCAGCATTTTCTTGCCCAGGCTGGGCAGCAGGGTGTCCAGAATGTCCTGGCGCGATTCAAAATAGTTGTAGAACGTTCCCTGCGCCACGCTGGCCAGTTCGGTGATGCGAGCAATCGACGCGGCGGCGTAGCCGACCTCGCCGACCACTTGCGCCGCGGCCCAGAGCAGATTGTTCCGGACCAGCTCGGACTTTTCTTTGCGGTTGCGTCCCGTTTTCCATTGGTTGGGTGCCCGGGGTTTGGCGGCCGGGCGAGGTCGGGGAGAACGGGACGGACTGGGCTTTACTTTTGCGTGCATGGCTCTTGCTTCAGAAGAGGCCGATTTTACTTCACGGTGCCGGGCAACTGGGCAAAGCAGGCAATGACATCCTGAATCGAATGCTTTTCGGGGGCGTCGACAAAGGCTTCCAGTCTCTGATAAAGCGCTTGCGGCAACCCGGATTCACTGCCGACGCGCTGGATCAGTTCGGATACTCCCGCCCGATCATAGGAGTAGTCGTCGAACGTCATGATCTGCTCATGAGTCAAAGGTTCACGGCCATCGATGTCAATGTGAATGACGCAGCACAGCTTGTTGACGCCTTCATCAGGCACCAGGTCGATGCGTTCCATCAACCGGGTGACATTGTTATCGTCGTACGAGGTCATGCGATGCATGTCGGGTGCGCCATATAGCAGGGTGTTGGCGATGCAGAACGGAATGCTCATCAGCGTGCCCGAAATGGTGCTGAATGGGCCGCGGGCGTCCATGCCGGCATAGCCGGTTTCGTAGGGGTTCATGTGTACCTGCACCCGCCGGATGGAGTCGGGCGAAATGTTCTGCTCCTGCAGTGTGTTGCGCAGCTGAAGGCCGGCCGTGACAGGGGTTTGATTGAAGGCGCACACCGGAAAGGGTTTGAATGTAACGCGCAGCACGGCCCAGTCGTTGCCCAGCCGGCCGGCCAGTGCCGGTGCGTCGCACGAGGTGCGCGCAAACGCTTTGACAAAACCGGCACTTCCTTCGAAGGCGTGCGGTGCCGATACCGATCCGGCGCGGGCAAGTTGGGCGGCGGTATAACCGGTTTGTGCCACAACCCCCACCTGGTAGCGCCACTCATCGGTGCCGTCGGCGAAAGACTGCAGCAAGCCGCCCGAGAATGAGGCGGCATTGGACAGTGCGGCTTCAATCTGTTCAACCGGCAGGTTCATCAGCCGGGCCGAGGCGGCGGCGGCCGCGATGGTGCCGTATACCGTCGATGATCGCAGGCCTGCCGGCGTGGTGTAACCGGAGTAGGCCTGTTCAAGCAGGCCGCCGATTTCGTAGCCGGCCACCAGGGCGGGCAGAAGCCGGTCGAGCGGGTAGTTATCGGCCTCGCACATGGCCGTGAGCAGCGGGATCATGATCGCGCCCAGGTGCGCGGCGCCGCAGGTGTCTTCCTGGGCGCGCCCGTGGAACAACGCGCCATTGGCAATGGCGGCTCCCGCAACCGATGTGCGCCGGCCGTCGCCCAGCAGGGTGGCGCCGCCCGCAGACCATTCGCCGTTCATGGCCAATGCCGCTTCCCTTGCCACGGGGGCATAGGGCGTGTTGTGGCAGCCCAGACCGATGCCGTACCCGTTGAGCAGGCACGCCTTGGCCTTTTCAAGCACATGCGGGGGAATCGAGGTGGTGGTTAACCCGTGAACAAACTCGGCCATTGACCTGCTCAAACCCATTGTTGTCTCCTTGTATCAGGGCGTTCCTTCGCAGTTTTCCCTGGGTAGAAAACTGATTTTTAAGGGAAAAAACGGAGGGATTTTTAAATTACGAATGATGAAGCATGATTCATTTTTATGCTAGAGTGATAAAAAGAAAGTGTCAATCACAATCAGCGCCGTCCCGGCCCATGCGGGCGGCGCACTTGAAAAATTCAACAGGAGACTCGCCATGGTTACCCAAGGTCGCTACGATTTTCTCGATCAGGACAGCATTATTTTCGGCACGCCGGCAGCCCAGGCGGTCGTCGATGTAGTGGAAAAGTCGGGCGCACAGCGCGTGTTTTTGCTCACCAGCAAAACGCTCAGCCGCAAAACGGATGAAATCGATCGTATCCGTCAGGCATTGGGTAGCCGGTATGCGGGCATTTTCGACGAATGTGTGGCCCATGTGCCCCGTGAAAGCGTGCTGCGTGCGGCGCAAGCCGTTCGTCAGGCCAATCCCGACCTGATCGTCACGGTGGGGGGCGGCACCCCGATCGATACGGCCAAAGTGCTGCAGATCTGCCTGGCCCAGAACGTGAAAACCGAACAGGAGCTGGGCGAGTACCGTATCCGTGTGCTCGAAGACGGCACGCGGCATATTCCCAAGATCGCGCCTTCGCCCGTGCGTCAAATTGTGGTCCCCACCACGCTGTCCGGCGCCGAGTTCAGTTGTCTGGGCGGGTGCTCCGACATGGAGCGTCAGGTGAAAGACATTTACACCAGTCCCGATATCGGTGCCAAGGCGGTCATTCTGGATCCGGCCGTCACGGTTCACACCCCCGAATGGCTATGGCTTTCGACAGGCGTGCGTGCGGTGGATCATGCCGTGGAAACCGTCTGCTCGCGCAAGCCCCAGCCGTTTACCGACGCTACCTGCCTGCATGGCCTGAAAATGCTCGACGCCTCGTTGCGTGCCACCAAGGCCGATCCGTCGAACCTGCAGGCCCGGCTGGACAGCCAGGTCGGCGTGTGGCTGGCCTCCACCGGCCTGGGGCGTATCGAGTGGGGCGCCAGCCATGGCATCGGGCATCAGCTGGGTGCTGTGGCCGATGTGCCGCATGGCCATACGTCGTGCGTCATGCTTCACAACGTCATGCGTTACAACCGCAGCGTCAATGCCGACCGTCAGGCGCTGATCAGCGAAGCACTGGGGCGCCCCAACGACGATGCGGCCGATCTCATCGAATCGCTGGTGCGCGACCTGGGTATGCCCACCCGATTGTCCGATGTGGGTGTCACGCCCGAGCATTTCGATGCCATCGCGCGCGGCGGCATGGAAAACATGATGGTTCGCACGAATCCGCGGCCGATACGCGGTCCGGAAGACATCAAGGAAATACTCCAGGCAGCGCTGTAACTCACGCAAAAGCAGTTGACAGTCATCTACATTTCTACTTAGTATTCATTTTACTAACCCGTCGGTTAATTAACTTAAAAGTAGATTCAGGACGCGAAGGAGCATCCCGTGGCAAAACAGCCCAGGAAAAGGGCAAGCACAGCGCTTGCCCATTCAGCAGCAGACTTGCTGGCCATCTACCGTCGTATGGCAACTATCCGGTTGGTCGAGCTTCGGCTCGGGCGGCTGTTCGCCGATGGCGAGGTGCCCGGTTTCATTCACTTGAGCATCGGCCAGGAAGCGGTAGCCGCCGCCATGGGGGGGCTGCTCAACAGCACTGACACCGTGGCGTCCACGCACCGCGGGCACGGGCATGCACTGGCCAAAGGTATTGCGCTGGATGATTTCTTCTACGAGCTCATGGCGCGAGAAGAAGGCATTTGCAAAGGGCGGGGCGGTTCCATGCACGTCGCCAACCTGTCGATCGGCATGCTGGGCGCCAATGCCATCGTGGGGGCCAGTGTGCCCATCGCGCTGGGCAGTGCGATCGCCCATCAGAACCGCAAGACCGATGCTGTGGCGGTGGCATTTTTCGGCGACGGTGCCATGGCCGAAGGGGCACTGCACGAGTCCTTGAATATGGCGTCGCTGTGGAAGCTGCCCCTGCTGTTTGTCTGCGAAAACAATGGCTGGGCCGAGTTCTCGCCCACCCACAAGCAGTTTGTCGCCAAGCT
>JBFWLP010000033.1:0-31578 GCA_050252075.1 Burkholderiaceae bacterium
CCAAGATGCATCTTTGACCAGGAACGCCATAGTCATAGGAGGTATTCCATTCGGCAAAGCACCATGCGATACCGTCAGTTTTCCACCTGCCTTATCCACCTTTTTGACGATGCCATCAATCAGGGCAGATTGAGTGGCGTCCATGTGCATTCCACCGTGGCTGCCATGATCATCATGGCCAGATGCTGCCATACCAATAGCGGGCCCCAGCAGAGCAACGGCAACAAACGGAACAATCATCTTTTTCATGTCAATCTCCTAATTATGAACTCAGTGCTTGGCAAAAACCTTGTAGCTACCGTCAGGCATGACGAGTAGGGTGTCATACGGCTGCGGGTGATTAGTCTCCATACCCGGAGAGCCTTGGGGCATCCCGGGGACAGCAAGGCCGATGGCTTTTGGCTTTTCTTTAAGAAGGCGCTGAACATCTGCAGCAGGAACATGGCCCTCAATGGCATAGCCGCCAACTTTGGCGGTATGACAGGAGCCAAATTTTTCGGGCATTCCGGTTGCCTTGCGTGCAGCAGGAACGTCGGTCACATTCTGGGTTGTTACATCGAAACCTGCCTTACGCATGTGTTCAACCCACTCCTTGCAGCAACCGCAGTAAGGACTCTTGAAGACTTCAACATGAGTAGCGGCTTGCGCGTAAGCAGCACCGGAAGCCGCTACAGCGGCGACCATTAGCAACTGCCGAAATGTCATTTGTAGGGTCATAACTGTCTAGCTCCTGCGTTGTAAGTCCCCAGTTTGAGGACTCGTCCCCTACAGTTTGCTGACTCGCAGATTACATTTTTGTAATCAATGGTTATGTACGTGGCCTGGACTGTGTTCATTTACCGAATGGTGGCTGGGACCACTACTGGCACCATGGGCATCCGGAATTCCAGAATGAGAATGGCCGTTGCTGGCACTCACCAGTTGCTGGTAACTATCGGTAGATTGCGTGGGGAGGACATTCAGGAAAGCAACCAAATCCCAAATAGCTGCATCATCCATCCCTCCTTTTGCCCAGGCAGGCATGCCGGAGGCCTTGATGCCATGTTTGATGATCCAGAAGTCCCGGGCGTCAGAACTCGGGTCATGGGCGTTTTCTCGCACTACCGATAGATTGGGCGGAGTGGGATATAGCCCTTGGCGGATTTCGCTATTTCCAGCACTGGGGGATAGATGGCAGTCGACGCACATGGCCTCGTAATTCCCTGCACCACGGCGGACTCGTTCAGGAGAGCCTAGATCCGCAGGAACATCTACTCCTTTAACCTCTCGGCTAATGGAACGCTCTCTTGCATAAGTGATGAGAGATGTCACTAACTCAGAATGGGGCTCATCCGCGGCAAAGGAGGGAAACCCCATGCTGATGGATGCTCCGACCACGCTTACAAATACTGCAGCTACGCCTACGACGGTAAGAAAGGGCTTTTGCATTGGAATGCAGTTATTTAGGAGTAGCCAGGATTCTGGTAGATGCCGCATAACGAGGGACTGACATCAACATTACATTTATGTAATGCGGATGCTTTCTGGGTGATTTCAGCCTCACAATGCGCCTATTCGACCTTCAGGAGAGTGATGTGAAGATACTGGTCGTAGAAGACGAACCCAAAACAGGTGACTATCTGCATAAGGGGCTCTCAGAAGCCGGGTTTGTAGTTGACCTAGCTCGGGATGGGTTCGATGGACTACATCTGGCCCTAACTGAAGCCTATGACTTGGCCATTCTCGACGTAATGCTTCCCGGTATTGATGGATGGCAGGTATTGCAAGGAATCCGTAAGGCCGGCAAGGAAATCCCCGTACTTTTCCTTACTGCTCGCGACTCGGTGGATGACCGGGTCAAAGGCCTAGAACTGGGGGCGGATGATTACCTCGTAAAACCCTTCGCTTTTGCAGAACTGCTCGCTAGAGTTAGAACGCTTTTGCGCCGTGGTACAAAGGCCCGCGAGGATGATGTTTTGCGAATTGCAGATCTGGAACTGGATCTTCGCCGGCGTCGGGTCACTCGTGGAGGGAGAAAGATCGACCTGACATCCAAGGAATTTTCCTTACTGGAACTTTTGCTACGCCGACGTGGCGAGGTGCTGCCCCGATCCCTCATCGCATCCCAGGTCTGGGATATGAATTTCGACAGCGACACCAATATTATTGAGGTCGCCATTCGTCGCTTGCGGTCCAAAGTGGACGACGGATTCGAGCTAAAGCTGATCCGGACAGCACGAGGCATGGGGTATGTGCTGGAGGATGGGGAATGAAGCCCTTAGGCAAGAAGTCTATAACGCTTCGGCTAACACTGCTTTTTACTGTTGTTTCCGCCCTGGTGCTGACTACACTTGGGCTAGCGGTAGGTGCTCTGGTTGAGCGCCACTTTGAAGAAATGGACACAGAACTTTTGGTGGGGAAGTTCGAGCTCGTCAGCCATGCTCTATGGGAACACAGTCAGAGTGCCTTGAGTGACCGACTGGACGCAGCACTGGTTGGACATCACGGACTGGCAGTAGCTATCTGGGATGCTTCCGGCAAGCCGATTTATTCCCATGGCAGTGTTGATTTCCCATCGATCATGAAGGCGCCAGGCACTGACCTTAGAACTCACCCTAAGCTCTGGCGAAATGAAGATGGGCAGCTTTTCCGAGGCATATCCGGCACTGTTACCGGAGGTGCCATCGTTGCAGTCTCCACTGAATTGCAAGTCCATGAACATTTCATGCACTCTTTCAATAAGACGTTCTGGGGCTTAGTCGCCTTGGCCGCGATAGCTAGTGGTCTATTCGGCTGGCTGGCTGCCAGAGGGGGGCTTTCCCCCTTACGGGAAATATGCCGCGATACTGCGGGGATTACGGCCGACCACTTAGACCGCCGGCTGACTGCAGAAGACTTCCCCATCGAACTTGCGGAAGTAGCTAGGACGCTAAATGAAATGCTCGGTCGCCTTGAGGCGTCCTTCCGTCGACTCTCCGAATTTTCCTCTGACCTTGCACACGAGTTGCGCACACCAGTTAGTAACCTCCTTACCCAGACACAAGTCACACTATCGAAAACTCGCACTGCCGAGGAATATCGAGAGGTATTGGTATCGAACTCCGAAGAATTCGAGCGGCTTTCCCGAACCATCGCAGATATGTTGTTTCTGGCTAAAGCTGAAAACGATCTAGTCGTGCCGGAACTTGGGCTGCTGAACTTGCGTGAGGAAACCGATGACTTACTGGAGTTTTATGAAGCTCTGGCAGATGAAAGGGGCGTAACCCTATCCATCAAAGGAGAGGCTTCCGTAGCAGGTGATAGGTTGATGCTCCGGCGAGCTATTGGCAACTTGCTATCCAATGCTTTCCGACACACCCCTAGGAGTGGCGTCATTGCCGTGTTGCTAACAAACGTCGATGGAATGGCAACTATCAGCATTAGCAATACAGGCCAAACTATCTCTCCGGAGCATCTTCCTCGGTTATTTGACCGCTTTTATCGGGCCGATCCGTCAAGGCAACGGGACTCCGAAGGAGCCGGCTTAGGCCTCGCTATTACGCGATCTATCCTGCGCGCCCACGGAGGCAATGCGACGGTGCGCTCTGAGGATGGATTGACAACCTTTGAACTACGGCTGCCGTCTATTCAGCAGTAAGCAGCCTGCCACTACTTAAGCATTCTCGACCCTGAGGGGCATATAGCCAGCTTCAGAAATTGCACCTTCCACCTCTTCAACACTAACGCTTACTGATTCAATAGATATCAGATGCTGTTCCAGAGTGATTGTGATCTTGGCATGTTTGTCCAGATCCCGAAGCGCCTGGGTGAGCTTACTGACGCAATGGCCACAGGTCATGTCATCAACTTTGAAGGTAATCACGGTTTTCTCCTTTCATTTTTTGGGAAGTTACCCTGACCACTTTCTTCCTTCCTACAGGGGGAAGGTCAACACCGTGATGTCGCTATTTGGATGAAGTCGATTTTTTTTAGTTTGAACCGTTGACCTTCCCACCATGGAAATCTTCAGCATAGGCGCTATAACGCTTCTGGAGAGTTCCATGTCTGCCTTTACTTCAACTATTCGCACTACGAACCACACCCTTTTAGTCGACGGGATGAGTTGTGCCTCCTGTGTCGCCCGGGTGGAGAAAGCCCTTTTAAAGGTGCCTGGAGTGCAAGAGGCTTCAATAAATTTGGCCTCTGAAAAGGCGACGGTGATCACGTTGCCCGACGTATCGTTTGCCACGCTTGCCGCAGCCATTGGGAAAGCCGGGTATGCCGCCAGCCCCGAGACAGCTGGAGAAGTTCCCGCTGTGAAGCGACGTTTTCCGGAATGGTGGCCGGTCGCAGTTAGTATCGTCCTTACACTTCCGCTACTTGCACCGATGCTGCTTGAGCTCCTGGGGAAGGAATGGATGTTGGATGGCTGGTGGCAACTTGCCTTGGCAACCCCCGTTCAGTTCTGGCTGGGCTTACGGTTTTACCGGGCCGGGTGGAAGGCAGTTCGGGCCCGTGCCGGCAATATGGACCTATTGGTGGCCCTGGGAACTTCTGCTGCCTATGGCTTATCGGTGTATCTGCTTTGGAGAAATGCAGATACCAGAATGCCCCATCTTTATTTTGAGGCATCTGCGGCTGTCATCACTTTGGTGCTTCTGGGGAAATGGCTGGAAGCACGAGCCAAGCGACAAACTACCGACGCTATAAGGTCCCTTAACGCACTTCGCCCAACGGTGGCTCGCGTCCTGATAGAAGGGCAGGAAGTCTCTATTCCTGTCCAGCAAGTTGCAATCGGAGACAAGGTGGTGGTACGGCCAGGAGAGCGGATCCCAGTGGATGGGACTGTCATCAATGGACAAAGCCACGTCGATGAAGCTCTGATTACCGGAGAAAGCCTCCCTAACGCGAAGGCTCCTGGTGATCAGGTGACAGGCGGATCGGTGAATGGTGAAGGATTAATGGTTCTGCGAACCATCGCCATCGGTACAGAAACCACTCTAGCCCGCATCATCCGGATGGTGGAATCTGCGCAAGCAGCCAAAGCTCCGATTCAGCGTATCGTTGATCGAATCAGCGCTGTCTTCGTACCAGTAGTCCTTTCCATCGCCATACTGACATTTATCGTTTGGGTGCTACTCCTGGCGGACTGGGAGGTCGCATTGATCAATGCGGTAACAGTCTTAGTGATTGCCTGTCCATGCGCCCTTGGCCTTGCCACCCCTACCTCAATAATGGCGGGTACCGGTGTGGCGGCCCGACATGGCATCCTGATCAAAGACGCTGAAGCACTCGAAATTGCCCACTCGGTGACAGCCGTTGCTTTTGATAAGACGGGAACATTGACGGAGGGAAAGCCAATGCTGGTCGCTGTCGAGGCTGTTGAAGGCATGGACAAGAACAACATCCTTCAGTTGTCGGCTGCGCTGCAAAAGACCAGTGACCACCCCTTGGCCCATGCTGTCCTGGAAATGGCCAAATCACAACGACTAGCAGTACCCGACACGGTGAATGCCAAAGCCCTTCCTGGACGTGGAGTGCAAGGAGTAGTTGGTGGGGAAATCCTGATGCTGGGTAGCACCCGACTAATGTTGGAGTCTGGAACAGCCCCCGCTCGACTACTGGAACGTGCGGCTGCCCTTGAAAAGCAAGGGCGAACTATCTCCTGGCTACTTCGTAGCCGCGGAAATGAAACAGAGACATTGGGCCTTCTAGCTTTTGGTGATGCTGTGAAAGGTGCTTCTTACCAAGCGGTGGCCAACTTGCATAAGCTAGGCATCAAAACAGTGATGTTGACTGGGGATAATCAGGGAAGCGCCAACGCCGTTGCCGAGAATCTGGGTATTGATGAAGTCTGGGCTGGATTGTTGCCAGAGGATAAGGCCTCAATCATTCAGGACCTCCGTGACCGTGGATACGTTGTGGCAATGGTTGGAGATGGACTGAACGATGCTCCCAGTTTGGTCGCCGCTGATGTTGGGCTCAGCATGTCCACTGGGACCGATGTGGCGATGCAGGCAGCCGGAATCACCTTAATGCGAGGAGACCCCCGCCTGGTTGCCGATTCTCTCGATGTTTCTCGCCGCACTTACGGAAAAATCAAACAGGGTCTTTTTTGGGCTTTTGCTTACAACATCCTCGGTATTCCCCTCGCAGCTGCCGGAATGCTAAGTCCTGTTGTTGCAGGGGCAGCGATGGCATTCAGTAGTGTTAGCGTAGTAATGAATGCGCTATTACTTCGCCGCTGGCGTAGCGCCAGTGATATCAGACATCCTGATTGAATCTAGCCAGGGAGCTAAAATGAATATTGGAGAGGTAGCAAAGGCCGCCGGCATCTCGACCAAGATGATTCGTCATTATGAGAGTGTAGGGTTGTTGCCACCGGCCAGTAGGACTGCGGCGGGCTACCGCCAATACGGATTAGCTGACATCCGGACCCTGCAGTTTATTCGTCGATCTCGAGATCTCGGATTCTCCATTGATGAAATTCGGAATTTGCTAAGTCTTTGGCAGAACCGAGACCGTACCAGCCGCGAGGTAAAAGCCCTGGCCAAGGAGCATCTAGACGAGCTCGAAAATAAGCTCCAAGAGCTTCTTGCAATGAAAAAGGCGCTCCAGCATCTAGTCAGTTGTTGCCAAGGAAATCACCGGCCCGATTGCCCCATCCTGGAAGAACTGGCTGGCGATAGTAACCATCTTTCCATGACGGGTCTTAGTCTATCGCCGTAGCTTCAGAACGATTGAGGGAAATGCGCTGAGCCAAGGAATTGGTCAAATGCATGGAACTACGCCTAGGTAATTAGGGGAATGAGGCGTTCTGATTGCCTTTTGTACTAGCAAAAGTAATTCCGCCCTTTCATAATGCTTCGTCATGAAGCAACTTCTCCTGCCCATAGCGCAAGCCTATAAGGCTGACCCCGAGTCTGTTTACAACACTTGGTTTGTTAGTAGTGAAGATCGCCTCAAAGCGTTTCGAAGCATCCGGCGCGGTGTTGGTACGGTTGTCGAAGACATCAAGCAGAAGCGTTTCCCCAACGACTTCAAAGGATCATCGCTGGAATTTGTGCTGAGCTGTATTGCTGAGCAAAAGCAGGTGTTTGAAGGGGCGGCCCATCCCTTCTATTGGAAGCCTAAGCTTCGCATCCCGGATATCTACGAGAACGATGAAAATAAGGGGGCGTTCGGGGAATTTCTCTTCGCCTGCCTGGAAACCGCCGACATCCGGATTCTGGAAAGGGAAGTTTTGAAGCTTGCCGGCCGCAGCATCAAGGGCCTGGGGCCAGCGGTCGCCAATATCCTCTACTTTCTTCATCCCACACTGTTTCCGCCATTTAATACGGCGATGCTCAACGGTTTCAATGCCCTCTTTCAGGCCAAGAAGAAGTTAGGGTCTTGGGACAGCTACCTGGAAATGCGCGAGACGATCATCGAAGCCAATTCGACGCTTGGAACACTTTCCAAGGATCTTGGCGCGTTCAGTGGCATGTTGTTTGAGATCGGGGTAGGACGCTTGGCCCCCGATTCTAATGGCCAGCAGACTTTGGCTGCGGAGCAGGAAAAACTGGAGAAAAGTCGCCGCAAACGGCACGCACAGGTTGAACAGGATGTTGTGGAGGAACGGCTGCACACCAAGGTTCAGCACCAACTTTCTGAACTAGGGCGTACCCTGGGATATGACGTCTTGGTCGCACGCAATGACCGTAGTGCGCAATACCAAGGCCGCCCGCTGGGATTCCACTGCCTAGAGCACCTTCCAGACTTGGGATTGTCTCCGGAGGTGCACGCTACGGCGGAACTGATCGATGTCCTTTGGCTGTACAAGGGGAAGGCGCAGATTGCCGCCGCCTTTGAGGTTGAAAAAAGTACCTCCATCTATTCCGGAATATTGCGCCTCACCGATATGGCCCTTTCCATTCCGGGAAAGGAGGAACATCTTTATCTAGTGGCGCCAGCGGCCCGCGAGCGGGAGATTGTTGATCAACTGAAACGCCCGATGTTCCAGCGACCTGATGAGTTTTCCTTGGGATACATCCTTTTTGAAGAGCTCGATCGGCATTTTGAGTCCCTCTGCAAACTTGGCGATAACCATCATATCCTAGACAAGTTGGCCTGCCGCTGTTGCGTTTGAGCCGTCCAGTGGGGAATCCGGATACGCCTGACCAAGTGCAGTCTAGCCCCCAACATTCCACATCGTGGTCATCGGGCATACGTGCCAGTAAGCGAACGATCTCTCGACATAACTGCCACATGACCCCTTCCGGCTTTGTAGCCACATCATCGAAGCAATAATGCACTCATCACACATAAAGCAGCCGGAGCTAGTGAAGTAACGCAACCATAGTAGCCACATTGAAGCCTTTCACTCGGGGCGATATCGATTGAGCTATGGCAACCAAATGAAAAAGAGGCCACGCAATTGCGGGGCCTCTTTTCCATTGTTGTCCGGCCGACTTTATTTACTACCATCAGCTCATTTTTGCAGCAAAACGGCTATCTCCTTGTTTTTATTTAGTTTCAAGATTCTCCATTTCATTTCAAGAAACTATTGTCCGGAAACAAGGTGATGAACTTGTCCTTCGGCAGACTCGCCAACATGGAGCGATAAAGGTCCTGGGCTTCCAAAGGAGTCAGGTCCCGGCCTTTCGCCGGACCTTCCAGAGGGTTGGCCGGGAATCGTGCGAAATCCTCAAAAAAACAACTTAACTTATTGTTCGTGAAGGGAAAATAACTTGGTTTAGGGTAAGGCCAGTTTTCACTGGCCTTACCCTCTTCTCATCAATTGAGGCTTAGGTTCCGCAGGTCAGCGCCTTATTTGCGCTGACGAAAACGCTGTCGGGCTTGGATCTGAACTCTGTGTCTGGCTGGCCGTTGTGCGACTTGCACATCGGTGCAATGTAGTTGAGTTTTCGAAGTGCTTCATTATCAAGCTTCGGCAGTATCACGTGCGCCCCTACCTCCGCCAGTGAATTGCACCCCGCTACATGACATGTTGGCGTTGAGGAAACCTTGGTGAAGACCTTCCAGTGGTCCAACCAAGATCCGCACTTACAGTCCTTGTCCGAGGTCCCATTAAGATTCTTCATCGTAACGGAACCATTGGTGGTCAGTGTCTTGCTCATGAGCATCTCCCAAAAGTAACCACGCACGTGCATGGCAATTCATGATATTGGGATTTTTCCTGAAGAAATCAATAGTCATTGACCTTGGTTTGCTGATTCAGCCTCCAAAATCCGGAACCCGTCATCTAGTACCGCGGCCTTACGTCGGAAGTCCAGCACATAGTCACCAAAACGATTGATGTGCTCCAGCCGGTATGGCGCCAGGCCAGCCAATACTTCCTGGTTGATCAGAGAACCTTCGGCTCGTAGTTGCTTTAGGACCCGACTCATCCCCACCACATTGTGCAAAATGACCATGTTGGCGATCAGATGGTTGTATTTAATGACCTTGCGCTGTTCGTGGCGCAGGTTTTCGGCGATCTCCCCTTCTCCACCGAAGAAGAGTTTTTTCGCAAAGCCATTGAATTGCTCCGACTTGTTGGTTTCTGCGTGGATGAGCCGGCGCAGTTCAACGTCACCAACATATTTCAGCAGGAACATGGTTCGGACTACCTTGCCGAGTTCCTTAAAGGCGAAATACAGCTTGTTCTTTCGGCTGTAAGTACCGAGGCGGCGCAGGATAGCCGATGCTGAAATCTTTCCAAGCTTGATCGAGACAGCCACGCGCAGCATGTCTGGCAAATGGGTTTCGATCATCTGCCAGTTGATGTCGTCGCTGAAAAGACGATCGATATGGACGAACCTCTTGTTACTCATCGGGCCGATGAAACACCAGATCCTTGATGCCACGGATGCGCGGCATCAGCTTAATGCCTAAGAGATGGGAAAGCGCAAACACCGTGTAGCTCTGGGCCTGGGTGTCGCCATGGATGGTATCCGGCCGGACATCCGAGGTGTTGGTCATCAACCCATCGAGGATGTGCGTACCCTCGTAGGTGCCGCAGGAAATGAAGTGACTGAACAGCGCGATGAACTTGTCGGAGACATGGTAGTAGCCGATGCCGCCATAGCCGCCGTAGCGGATGTGGTGCTCGGAAATCAGGTTCTGCTCGTAGAGGTTCCATTTCGTGCCGTCGGCCGAGGCATGCTTGCCTGAACCCCAGTAGCTGGGCAATTCGAACTTGTTATAGGCGTTGATAACCTTGACGATGGCCTTTTCCAGTACCTCTTCCGTGATGTACTTGATGTTGAGCCAGGCAATCTGCTTGCGGCTCATCCCTCGAATTGAACGTGCCGTCTGAGTGGGCCCAAGGTTACAGCCATAACAGAACAAGGTACTGATTACTCTTGGACGCAATTCCTCGATCCGACTCTCTGTTCCCATCAAGGGACGGAATAGCTTGTGCAGTTGCAGCCAGCGCTCCGTGTCGATCAGTACGTCAACAATGCTGATGTTCTCCAGATGCTCAGTGATCAGCAGGTCGATTGTCCTGATGCCAGGCGGTAGTTCGCTGGCTGGTGGCTTCTTCAGGATTAGCCGGCCATCGACGATTTCGGCATAGGCGTTGTCCGGAAACTCTGCATCGACGGCTTCGGCGGTCTCCAACAAAGCCGCCTTCAAGGTCTCCGTAAAGGCTCTGGGGTCGGTTTCGACACCGGTCACTTCGCCGTACTGGGCCAACTCAGAATTCAGAGTATCGTCGTCAACCAGCTGCTCCCGGTAGTCGTCGTAGCGCTCGCCATGCTGGATGAACAGATCACCCGATTTCAATTCATCACGGATCGCATACAGGACCGCCAGCTCAAAGTAGCGGCGGTTGAGGGCAACGATCTGCCCATCGGCACGTTCAGAGACGACCAGTTTTCGCCAAGCCGTGGGTAGCCATAGGAAATCTTCCTCAGCATTCAGCCCAACCAAGGACAGTGGGACGACTTCATGGCGGGTGCCACGCAGCGCCTGCAACGCTGCCATCATCCGGATTAAGGTGTCATCCTCGCTGCTGCTCTGGGGATTGACGATTTCGATGCAGTTCAGCAACTGGGCACGAACAACCTTATAGGGTTGGACGAGGAACGGCAGATGATTACGCCCCGCATAAGCCATGTGCTCATCACAGATGGCTACCAGGTCATCGACATTGGCTATCAGGCTGCCACCGATGGCCTCCACGCGTTGATGATCCGTACCGTCGATCCGATAGGCCAGCAACATCTCTTTCAATTGCCCGATCAGGCGGTCGGTCCGCTGCTGGTGTTCCTGCTGGTATTCGCCTAGCTTGTTGCGTGCCTGGTTATCCAGGTTCTGAAGCATACGGACGAATAGGTCGGCAGCATCGTCGAGCGTCTGGGCAAATTGCGAACGGATATAGATGACGGCCAGTGCGTAGCGTTTCTGTGGCCTCAGTTCCGCCATTTCCGTCGCATCCAACGACCGGGCGATATAGCGATACTGCTTGAGCTTTGGGACGGGGATATCCGGTTTTGGCAGTTGGTCGACCAGTAGCTGGAGCCGACGGATATGCTGAAGGTAGGAGCGGGTTTCCTTATTGGTCGGTTTCTTCGGTTCTCGCTTGAGTAGGTTCCAGGTGCTGCTGGTATCGCCCGACTTGACCTTGAACAGGCTGTCGATCAAGGCTTTTACCTTGGCATCAAGTTGATCGGTAATACTCGCAAAATGGACATCGTGGATTTTCTCCCGGGCCTGGATGGCTAGCCGATCAAGCGTGGAGAAACCAGGTAATTCGTAGCGATGATGAACCAGTTCTTCAAGCATTACGTTGACGATGTCTGCTACAACATGCCGGCTGTCTGCTGCTGTTTCAGCGATATGCCGCAACCAGGCACGCCCTTGGTCGTCCAGAGGACGAACATTCAGGTAGCGTCGAAGTGCTGCGATCAATGCCGTGCGCGTTGTCGTACGGTCGAACTGTCGGAGTTCGTCAAACCTTGCTGGTCGGTGCCCCGTTTGGGCCACAATATGCTGGCGAATCGCCGCCGGCACATCCTTGATATGGACAAAGTACCCAAGGCGCTGAAACAGTTTCAGGTAGATGAAGACTGCTGCGCGGGCAACGGGCCGCTTTACGGTCTTGTCGATGAAAGCGATTTCATCGGGCGTCAGGGTATAAATCTCGGCGAGATCCTGTGCCGATGGATCAGCTTTCAAGCGGGGATATGCGGTCTCGTGAAGCTGGGTCATGTAGCATCAATCCCAGTGCCTGCCAGTGGCCGGATCTCGGCAGACTACCTCCAGAAAGCACTCACGGGTGTCGGCAATACGATGGAGTTCATCGAGCAATGCGTAGAGATGATCGTCCAGGACATCTGTCGATGGGGTCGGGACGGAGATTTGATATCGACGACCATCCTGGTCCAGCGGTTGCGCCTGAAATCGGGCAAGGCAGGTACTCGCCATGTCCCGTAAGGCATTGGCGACACCGCGTCGACCGCCGTTGAAGGCGGACAGATCGATGGAAACCTCGATCGTTGTGAGGGCGACCTTGGGCAGGCTTGGCAGTTGCGGGGGCAAAACAGGCTGCTTTTCTGGGAGCACCCGATCCAAGCCCTGCTCGAAACGCGCCTTCTGATCGGTGCTGACCCCATCCAGATAGCGCATGGCAGCCTTCACATCACGCCAGCCCACGTAATTCATCAGCTCCCGGAGGTCCCAGCCGCTCATGCCCGCCCACTGGGCGAAGCCACGGCGCAGCGAGTGGCTGCTGAAGGCGTCGGCATCGGCCACACCTGCCTGGCTCAATAACCTTCGAAGTATAGGAATGATGCTGCTCGGGGTCAGTTCGGCCTCGGATAGGTGCCCCCAGCGATCAATCTTGCGGAATAGCGGCCCTGCTGTCAGTTGGGACAAGGCCAGCCAGTCTTCGACCGCCTCGACTGGACACAGCCGGGACAAGGCTGGGCAAGAGTAGCTCCGGCCTTCCAGGTTGCGATCCCCCTTGCTGCGGGGCAAAAAGCAGGTCAGCCCCTCACCGGGTTTGATTTCGATGAATTCAATGCGAAGGTTGGCCAGTTCATCAGAGCGGAACCCGCGCCAGAACCCGAGGAGAACCAGGGCCCGATCCCGCTTAAGTCGCAGGGTGCCGGCAGTATCTCCTTGGCGGACAGCTGCAGCCGTGGCCGTCGTCAGCCAGTCGGTAACACCGTGGAGGATTTCCAGTTCCAGCGGCTTGGCCCGCTTTTCCTGGGCCGGATGCAGGGTCCGAATGCCCTTCAAGAGTTGCCGAATCTTCGGAGCCTTGGTCGGGTCCGGAAAGCCATGATCCTGGTGCCAGCGGGACAGCGCCGCAAGGCGGTGCTTCAGTGTGTTCAGTGACAGTGATTCGGCATACGCAGCCAGGTAGCGGGCAATCGAGTCGATAGTTGCCGGTAACAAGCCTCCCCACTCAATCTCGAAGTGCTGGATGGCTGATGCATAGCTGCGCCGGGTATTGGCCCGTTCGGCCGCGCCAAGGTAGAGATCGACCTGACTCATCCCTCTATACCTTGGGGGACTTTAATGCGGTGCCGTGTACGCCGGAAATGTGATTTCCCGTCGGCTCCACGCCGATTCCTGATTGAGACAGTCCTTCAAGAATCCCGCAAGTTGAGGGGCGATGGTCGTCGGGACAACGGCTGCGCAGCTCAAGAAGCTGCTTTTCCAGCACTTGGAGTTCACCAATTCGACGGACGACATGCCCGATATGCTCATCCAGTAAGCGGTTTACCTCACCACAGTTTTCTTCTGGCGATTCCTTGAAGTGCAGCAGTGTTCGAATCTCATCAAGTGTCATGTCCAAGCCACGACAATGCCGAATGAACGTCAGTCGCTCCAGGTGCATTGACCCATAGATACGGTAATTCCCCTCGCTCCGCCCAGGCTCTGCTAGCAATCCTTCGCGCTCATAGTAGCGGATTGTGTCCACATTACTTCTCGCCAAACGCGCCAGTTCGCCAATTTTCATTGCAGCCTCCCTAGTTCGCCTATCAAGCCCTGCTCGGCTGTAGCGCGATGATAGCCACCGACGATTTCAGCCAGCGCGGTGACGATGAAAAGACTTAATATCTTCAGGAACTCCAACATGCCCTTCTCCTTGGCCCTTTTTATTGTAGCCGCTTGACCTTGTAGTGACTCAAGGGTTTTTAATGGCATCAACAACTAGGAGATTGTCATGCTCACCCATGCCGAAAAACACCGATCCAATGAATCTGAACGTTGCGCATGTTCAGGTAACTGTGCAGCCGGCACGACCTCTATTCAGGATATGTCGGATGTCGCCATATCCACCTCTTTGGGGAATACGCGAGTTTTTCGGATTCCCGCCATGGACTGCCCGAATGAAGAAAACGATATCCGCAAGGTATTAGCAGGAATCGAGGGGATTCGGTCACTACGCTTCGAACTGGAGGCCCGGACCCTGACCATCGACGGAGAGCAGCCTCCCCTGGAAAGCGCCCTACAGGCTATCCGCCAGCTTGGTTTCGAAGTGCAGCCCATCGGAATGGAGCAGAAGACCGAAACACCAACGGGCCTCGGCGAGATCGGTAAGGCGCTCATCGCCTTGGTATTGGCTATCGGTGCCGAGGCGTTGGATTTCTTCGCACCCGATACCCTGCCGTTCAAAGGACTGGGGATGGCGTTGGCCGCGGCTGCCATAGCTTTCTCCGGATTTTCCACCTATCGCAAAGGACTGGCCGCATTGCGCCGGGGGCAATTGAACATGAACGCCCTAATGGGTGTCGCTGTGACCGGTGCATTCCTAATCGGTCAATGGCCGGAGGCTGCCATGGTCATGGCGCTCTACTCTATCGCCGAATTAATTGAGGCCCGTTCCGTTGATCGGGCACGCAACGCCATCACAGGGTTGCTCGCCTTGACCCCGGAAACCGCTGAGATTCGCCAGAGCGACGGCTCCTGGCTGGAAACTCTGGCCGACAAGGTTGTCATCGGAGCGCAGGCGCGGGTAAAGCCTGGTGCCCGCATTCCGCTGGATGGACGGGTAACGGGAGGCAGTAGCGCAGTCAATCAGGCGCCGGTTACCGGCGAAAGCATTCCGGTAGACAAATCCACCGGCGATTCTGTTTTTGCCGGCACCATCAACGAGACCGGCACGCTGGAATTTGAGGTGACGGCTGCCGCCAATAACACAACATTGGCACGCATCATCCATGCCGTGGAGGCAGCTCAGGGCACGCGGGCCCCCACCCAGAGATTTGTTGATCGCTTTGCCGCCATCTATACGCCGACAATCTTTGTGATAGCCGTAGCAGTGGCCACCGGAGGTCCCTGGCTGCTCGACTGGACGTGGACACAGGCGCTCTACAAAGCGCTGGTTCTCCTGGTGATTGCCTGTCCCTGTGCGCTGGTCATCGCTACGCCGGTTACAGTTGTCGGCGGACTAGCCGCAGCCGCTCAGCGCGGTATCCTGATCAAAGGTGGCGTCTATCTGGAAGAGGCCCGCAAACTGCGTGCAATCGCTCTCGACAAGACAGGCACTATCACTGAAGGCAAGCCTCGGCTAGTGGCTAAGGAGGTGCTGACCTCCTCTGAACCGGAGATGAAGGTTCTTTCCTGGGCCGCCAGCTTGGCTGGTCATTCGGATCATCCTGTGTCAAAGGCTATCGCTGCCGGCCTAAAGCTGCCCGAAAATGGCCTTACTGACTTCACAGCTCTTCCCGGGCGCGGCATAGAAGCCCGCCTGGATGGATATACCTTGATACTGGGCAACCACCGTCTTATCGAGGATCGCGGGTTGTGCAGCCCGGAGATTGAGGCGCGTCTAGCCGTTCATGAAAACCAAGGGCGAACGGCTACCCTGCTGGCTACCGAGGATCGGGTCCTGGCCATCTTTGCGGTAGCCGACACCATCAAGGAGAGTTCTCGGGAAGCGATCACTGATCTGCATCGCCTTGGTGTCACATCGGTCATGCTCACCGGCGACAACGTGGCGACTGCGGCCAGTATTGCCCGCCAGGCTGGCATCGATGATGCACGAGGAAATCTGCTTCCGGAAGACAAGCTGGCCGCGATTGAGGAACTGCAGGTCCGCCTTGGGCCGACTGCGATGACCGGCGACGGTATCAACGATGCGCCCGCCTTGGCTCGAGCCGATATCGGTGTTGCCATGGGGGCCGCCGGAACGGATACGGCCATGGAAGCTGCCGACGTGGTGATCATGAATGACGATTTGCGGCGGATTCCGGAAACGATTCGGTTGTCGCGACGTACGCATGCCGTACTCTGGCAGAACATCTCCTTGGCGTTAGGAATCAAGGTTGTATTTCTGGGATTGGCACTCTTTGGAAGTGCAACCATGTGGATGGCTGTGTTTGCCGACATGGGAGCCAGCCTACTGGTCGTTGCGAACGGTTTACGTATGTTACGAACCTCAGTGCCGCAAACCAAAGACTAAAGCCCCTTTGGTGGTCGACAGCGGGATCCCATTAGCAGGCCAGCCGTACGCCTATTTCAGTCTTGCCGTGGGAGGATTCTGCAAAAGCCTTCCCATCATGCATCCGGGCAATTGCGCTAACGATGGAGAGGCCCAGTCCATGATTCTGATGGCCTTGGCTACGCGATGCATCTACGCGGAAAAAACGATCAAAGATATGAGCCAGGCTCATAGCTGGAATTGGCTCACCTCGGTTGATCACCGAGAGCTTGACCTGTCCGTTATTTTCCATAGCAATACGAATCACGATTGAACTTCCGTGATCGGCATGCCGGGCCGCATTATTCAGAAGATTGGATACAACTCGCCGCAGCAGTGCCGTGTCGTACTGTCCTGATGCATCACCTTCGATAGACCATTTGAGGTCGGAATCGAGCAGTACGGCTTCGTAGTAGTCAGCTACTTCGGTGCAGAGTTGGGCAAGGCTTGGAACAGGAACCCGCCGGGCTTTGGCACCCCGGTCGGCATGTGACAGGAATAGCATGTCATTTACGATGCCCGACAGCCTGTGCATTTCTTCGAGATTCGAACCGATGCAATCGCGCAGGTGCTCGTCCTTGTCGTTGCCACGCAAGGCCAACTCGCTACTGGCGATGATGTTCGCCAATGGGGTTCTCAATTCGTGCGCCACATCGGCATTGAACCCTTCAAGCTGTTGATAAGCTTTTTCCAATCGGTTCAGCAAATCGTTGAATTGATCGACGAGGATTTGTAGCTCGGCAGGAATCCCTTCTGTCTCTAGCCGCTTGTCGAGGGAAAGGACCGCGAGGCTGTGCGTTTGCTCAGCCAGCGTCCGAATGGGGGCCAGTCCCAAATAAACGATCAGGTAGCCACCTAGTGTGATTGCGGTACTTCCGATTAATGCAGCACCCCAGAGGATGGCTGCGAGGCGATCCAGAATCGCCTCATCGGGTGCGATATCGAGCGCCAACTCGGCAACAGAGAAATTTGTCCTCTGGGCTTTGTCGGGGAGCGCAAGCGAATAAAAACGAGCTTTTGATGGCCATGCACTCGGCATCGAAATGAAGCGGGCCCCACCCTGCCGATCGATTAACTTGAGATGGGAGTCCCGATTGATTTTCAGAAGGTCTTCTAGGCCGTGCTCAAGCGCCCCTGGTTGCCGGTGTGCCGGTGTTTCTTCAAACAGGTGATGAATCGCCGTACTTAGCTTTTCAAGACGCAGATCCTGTTGTGCTTCAAGGTTGGCTTTGACCGAGAAATAAACGCCGAGGCACAAACATCCCAGGACCCCCAAACTCAGCGAAGCGAGCCAGCGTATGAGGCGACCACTCAGCGTTGGGTTGCTCATCCTTTTAGTCTCATTCGCGTAGTTCGAGGATGTAACCCATGCCGCGTACGGTGTGCAGCAACGGCGTCTCGAAAGGTGTATCCATTTTGGCGCGAAGTCGCTTGATTGAAACTTCGACTACGTTGGTGTTGCTGTCAAAATTCATATCCCAAACCTGCTCGGCAATCTCGGTTCGCGACAGCACCTCGCCTTGTTTCCTGAGAAATAGAGAAAGCAGCAGAAACTCCTTGGCGCTCAGGTCGATACGCTGACCGTTCCTGAGAACCTTACGACGAACCAGGTCCATTTCAAGATCGTGCAATATCAGACGGTTCGACTGGGCGTCCGGCTGCTGCGGCGCAGACCGGCGTAGCAGCCCCTGGATTCGGGCAATCAGCTCAGAAAAGGCAAATGGCTTAACCAGATAATCATCGGCACCGGCCTGCAAACCGGTAACCCGGTCTTCCACTTTACCCAGCGCGGTCAGCATCAAGACCGGTGTTTGTTTCTTGGTGCGTAAAGCGGCCAATATTGAAAGCCCATCCATGCCGGGTAGCATGGAGTCGAGGATGATGGCCGCGTAATCGAACTCTAGACTCATGTGAAGCCCAGTAATGCCATCGTGAGCAAGGTCCACGACGAAGCCGGCGGTACTCAATCCCTTCTGCAGATACTGGGCAAGCTTTTTCTCATCTTCGATAACCAGTAGTTTCATTTCTTCACGAATCGAATGATGTCAATTTTGTAAACTTCCTGTTGGGCTTCTGTCAGAGGTCATTTCATATAGTTGAGCCATGCCAGCTAACTGACTGGCATGGCAAAAATCTATTGAAACGACATTTGGTAAAAGGAGACCTGACATGAAAACCAAACAAGTACTTTCCATCACCATTCTTTGCGCCGGCTTTGGCGCATCGGGAATGGCATCTGCGGAGTCCGTGATCCACAGTGGTGCTGGTGGTTCTACTGCGTTCTACCCGTCGCACAGTGCTGGTGGCCAAGCGACTCAACAAGTCCAGAAGGAACTGGATGAGTTCAAACGCAATCCTGTCAGTGCTGATGGTCAATATCGCTATGTGGGTGGTGAACTGGGGTGGGTGCTTATTCAGCACGAATATGCCTATCGTGATGGTAAATGGCAAGATGTTGATAAATTCGACCACAAGACGCCGAAACCCTCTCTGGAGATGAGCCCGGAAGAGCGGAAGCAGCGTGACGAATTGTATCGCTCTTAAGATTCAGGGCTGTGCTCAAGTGATGGCCAAGAGGCAATCTTATCTTGGCCATCAACTTTTTTAATAGCGCCCTCTGCGCTCGGGCTGGCCATCAAACTCTCTTCGATACTTCGCTTCTGGGGTACTCCCGGTTCTGTTAAGATTTCTTCCATGCGCCGCTGGTTCTCCATCTTTCTCCTGGTGTTCCTACCGCTCCAATTCAGTTGGACGATGGCGGCTTCCTATTGTCTGCATGAAACCGATCAGACCGCTCAGCATTTTGGTCACCATGAGCACAAGCATCAGGCCAATGATGTTGCCAAAGATGCCAAGGGATCGCTTGTCAACGCCGACAATGATTGTGCGGTGTGCCATGCAGGTTGTCTTGCGGCTATGACAAGTACGACCACGGTCGTACCGATAGCTGAGATTGTGACAGAACACCTGCAGCACCTTCATTACCAGGTGTCGCTATACGGCGACCAACCTGAACGTCCCAACTGGTTCTTCCCCGCCTAATCGGCGGGGCTGGGTTGTTGTTGCCCACCTGTCTGTAGCAGCATCAGCTGCTACTTTCGCCATGCCGCTTACCGGATGGCGCCCCGCCGATTCCCTATGTGTCTTTCGTCACTGGAGAATCGGATGTACCCAAGAGTCACAATTACCGCATTACTGGTCCGAGGCCTGTTCGGAGTTATGGTGCTTACTAGCACCCATCTCTGGGCGCAGACGGAGAAATCACCGTCATTGAGTGCCGCCGCGCCAACTCCTCTCAAGGAACCAACAGGTACCTTGAATCTCGCTGCTGCAATTAATCTTGCCCTGGCATTCAATCCCGAATTATCTGCCGCGGCCAACGAATTGCGTGCCGTAGAAGGGACTGTGGTTCAAGCCGGCATACTGCCAAACCCAGATATTTCAACCTTAGTTGAAGATACCCAAAACAAGACAACCCGTACCACTACTGTTCAGATCAATCAATTGATTGAATTAGGTGGCAAGCGTGCAGCTCGAATTGCCTCTGCTGAACGGGGAAGGGATGTGGCGACAGCTGACTTAGCTGCCAAGCGCTTGGATGTCAGAGCGACCGTGGTTGGATCATTCTTTGACGTTTTGGTCGCACAAGAGCGAGTCCGACAAGTTGAGGATTTGCTCAATCTCGCTCAGCGAGCTACTCAGGCTGCCTCACGGCGGGTTATCGCTGGGAAAATCTCTCCGGTAGAAGAAACCAAGGCCCGTGTTGCAGAGGCAGCCGCTCGGGTTGAGATGAATCAAGCCAAAGGTGACCTGATCACTGCGCGCAACCGCTTAGCAGCAACATGGGGAAGCACAGCACCGCGCTTTGAGCAGGCTGAAGGGAAAACTGACATCTTGCCGGAAGTATTTCCAGCCGAAGAGATCGGGCAGCGTCTGAATAATTCTCCCGTACTTGTCAGAGCCCGCCATGAGGCTGATCGCTTCGCGGCACTTGCCGACGTTGAGCGATCCCGCCAGATACCCAATGTCACTATTAGCGTGGGCTCAAAGCGAGCTGAAGATCTTGGGCGTGATCAGACTATTGTCGGCGTTTCAATCCCATTCCCAATATTCGATCGCAATCAGGGCAACCTGCTCGAAGCACTTCGGCGAGCCGACAAGGCGCGAGACGACCTCAGTGCTACAGAAATCCGCTTAAGAACCGCTATTGCGCAAAACCAGGAGCGTCTAAAGGCGCTCGTCGTCGAAGCGCAAACCCTGCAAAGCGAAATCCTACCTGGTGCTCGCAGTGCTTATGAGGCTGCCAGCAAGGGTTTCGAGCTTGGGAAATTTAGCTTTCTGGAAGTCCTGGATGCTCAACGGACCTTTTTCCAGGCGAGAGCTCAGTACCTGAGAAGCTTATCCGAGGCCCACCGGACTGCCGCAGAGCTGGAGCGTGTCCTTGGTTCCACCAATTCAATATCGCCCGTCGTACCTAGCCGTCCGTAGGAGCCAGTTGTGAAGATCAATTTTAAAAAGAACGCGTTGAATATCCCTAAAAAGCAGGGTGTCACCATTGCTGTGATTGTGGCCCTGGGCTTGATTACCGGTGGATGGATCCTGGTATCCGGTCCGTCCAAGCCGGCCGGAGAACAGCATGAGCATAACAACCATGAGGAATCCAAGGGGCATGCCGATGCCGAGCACCATGGTGAAAAGGCTGGCGATAGCCATGACCACGCCAAGGAGCACGGCGATGCAGAACATCATGAAGGCAGCCCAAAAACTGGAGTCCATGGGGGTAAGTTGTTTACCGAGGATGGATTCGGTTTGGAATTGCTATTGGCTGAAGAGGGGGGAGAGCCGCATTTCCGGGTTTGGCTGTTCAAACAAGACAAGCCGTTGGTACCAACTGCCACTAACGTTTCAGTGACTCTGACACGGCCAGATGGGGAAAAGCAGGAGATCACTTTCCAGTCAGAAAAGGACTACCTGAAAAGCACAAGCCCGATCGCAGAACCTCATGTATTTGAGGCAGCAATTGTTGCTAGGCTAGGAAATGCTCCGTTCCGGTTTATGTATACACAGGAAGAAGGAAAAATCGAACTGACGGAAGAGCAGGTTAGATCTGCCGGTATTTCTATTCAGAAGGCAGCCCCTGCAAAAATTAGAACCTCTGCGAAATTGCCGGGAGAGATTCGCTTCAATGAAGATAGGACTGCGCACGTCGTACCGCGGTTAGCCGGTGTTGTAGAGAGCGTTCCTGCCAATCTTGGGCAACCAGTCAAGCGTGGACAAGTGCTAGCCGTAATCGCGAGCACGGGACTCTCCGAGCAACGTAGCGAGTTGTTAGCTGCTCAGAAACGCCTAACTCTGGCTAAGTCCACCTATGAGCGGGAAAAGAAGCTCTGGGAGGAAAAGATTTCGGCGGAGCAAGACTACCTTCAAGCACAGCAAGTACTGCGGGAAGCTGAAATTTCCGTAGCGAACAGCCAGCAGAAGCTGGTTGCCCTGGGAGCCGGCTCAAGCGTATCGGGGAGCCTCAATCGCTATGAAATCCGGGCTCCTTTTGATGGCATGGTCGTCGAGAAGCACATCGCACTCGGCGAGGCCGTCAAGGAAGATGCCAGTATTTTTACGGTCTCTGACCTATCTTCCGTCTGGGCAGAAATCGTGGTTCCGGCCAAGGATCTGAACATAGTTCGTGTTGGTGAAAAGGTCATAGTCAAGGCCACTGCCTTCGACTCAAAAGCCGAAGGCAGCATCTCCTATGTGGGAGCTCTACTTGGGCAGGATACCCGTACAGCCAAGGCGCGTGTGACCCTGTCCAATCCAAATATGGCGTGGCGCCCAGGCCTATTTGTCAATGTGGAAGTCGTTTCAGGTGAGGCGGATGTTCCGGTGAGTGTTCTGGCTGATGCAGTTCAGATGATCGGAGACAAATCCATCATCTTCACCAGAGTTGCGGATGGCTTTGTTGCACAACCGATTACTTTGGGGCGCTCTGACGGCAAGTTGGTGGAGGTGCTTCGTGGCCTAAAGGCGGGGACCCCATATGCGGGATCCGGTAGCTTTGTATTGAAGTCTGAACTCGGCAAGGGCAGTGCCGAACATAGCCACTGAGCCGGGAGAAGACGATATGTTTGAACGAATCATTCGACTGGCCATCGAGAACCGGTGGCTGGTCCTCTTAGCTGTGCTTGGGATAGCTGGACTTGGAATCTACAACTATCAACGCCTCCCAATCGATGCTGTACCTGACATCACCAATGTCCAGGTTCAGATCAACACTTCTGCTCCCGGCTATTCGCCGCTAGAGGTGGAACAACGGGTGACCTACCCGGTCGAGACCGTCATGGCCGGGTTGCCTCATCTGGAGCAGACCCGTTCCATGTCACGTTATGGATTGTCTCAAGTAACCGTGATCTTTAAAGATGGGACGGATATCTATTTTGCCCGCCAACTGGTCAATCAGCGCATTCAAGAGGCCAAGGAGAAGTTGCCGGCTGGAATTGCTCCAGCCATGGGGCCCATCTCAACTGGCCTTGGGGAAATCTATCTTTGGACTGTTGAAGCCGAAGATGCTGCAAAGAAAGCAGATGGCACGCCTTATACGCCGACTGATTTGCGCGAAATCCAAGACTGGATCATCAAGCCGCAATTGCGCAATGTTCCAGGGGTTACCGAAATCAACTCGATTGGCGGTTTTGCCAAGGAATACCAGGTTGCCCCCAGCCCAGAGAAGCTGGCTTCCTATGGGCTGACGTTTCAAGACGTAGTTACAGCTCTTGACCGCAACAACGGCAACGTCGGGGCTGGCTATATAGAGAAGCGTGGTGAGCAATACTTGATTCGAGCACCAGGACAAGTACGAACCATTGAGGATATCCGGAACGTCATTCTCGGCAATGTTCAGGGAGTCCCGATCCGCATTCGTGATGTAGCGGAAGTCGGTATCGGCCGAGAGCTCCGTACAGGTGCTGCAACGGATAACGGCCGGGAAATTGTACTTGGCACCGTATTCATGCTGATTGGTGAGAACAGCCGGACGGTATCACGAGCTGTCGATCAGAAGATGGCTGAAATCAACCGCAGCTTGCCTGAAGGTGTCCATGCAGTAACCGTCTATGACCGGACTGTTCTGGTAGACAAAGCGATTAATACCGTCAAGAAGAACCTTCTGGAGGGAGCAATCCTGGTTATCGCCATCCTGTTCCTGTTCTTGGGGAACATTAGGGCGGCAGTGATCACAGCAATGGTGATTCCGCTCTCCATGCTGTTCACCTTTTCAGGCATGGTGTCCTACCACGTCAGTGCCAATCTGATGAGCCTAGGGGCTCTCGACTTCGGGATCATCATCGATGGCGCAGTTGTGATCGTGGAAAACTCCGTTCGTCGCCTAGCTCATGCACAGGAACGTCACGGGCGGCCGCTAACTCGGACGGAGCGCTTCCATGAGGTCTTTGCCGCATCTCAGGAAGCACGCCGAGCGCTGTTATTTGGCCAGCTCATCATCATGATCGTATATCTGCCGATATTTGCCCTCACCGGTGTCGAAGGAAAGATGTTCCATCCTATGGCGTTCACCGTAGTGACTGCTCTGGTTGGCGCCATGATCCTATCCGTCACATTCATTCCGGCAGCGGTTGCATTGTTCATCGGCACGAAGGTCGCGGAGAAGGAGAACATCCTGATGCGGATGGCCAAGCGTTGGTATGAGCCTGCTCTGGCCTATGTCATGGAAAACAAGCCGGTCGTTTTGGTCTTTACCACCGTAATGGTGATTCTCTCCAGTCTGCTTGCAACCCGCATGGGGAGTGAATTTGTTCCCAGCCTTAATGAAGGCGACTTCGCAATCCAGGCACTACGCATCCCGGGAACCAGCCTATCTCAATCAGTTGCAATGCAGCAGCAACTGGAAAAGCAGCTAAAGACAGACTTCCCGGAAATCGAGCGTGTATTTGCTCGATCCGGGACGGCTGAAATTGCCTCTGACCCAATGCCACCTAATATCTCAGATGGCTACATCATGTTAAAGCCTGAAGCTCAGTGGCCAGAACCTAAAAAAACCAGAGATGAACTGCTGGCCGCCATTCAAAAGAGCGTAGGCCAGTTACCAGGCAATACCTATGAGTTTTCTCAACCCATCCAGTTGCGTTTTAACGAATTAATCTCAGGGGTCCGCAGTGACGTTGCCATCAAGGTCTTTGGTGACGATATGGAGGTCATGAACGATACGGCAGGAAAAATTGCCGCCATCCTCGAAAAGCTTCCCGGTGCCTCCGAAGTCAAGGTTGAGCAGACCACGGGTTTGCCCATGCTGACGGTGAATATTGATCGGGACAAGACCGCTCGCTATGGACTCAACATCGGTGATGTCCAAGATGCGATTTCTACTGCCATAGGTGGTCGAGAAGCCGGAACGATGTTTGAAGGAGATCGTCGCTTCGACATTGTTGTTCGTTTGCCTGACACGCTGCGATCAGACCTCGAGTCGTTGAAACGTCTTCCAATTGCCCTACCGAGAGTGAGTGCCGGTGTAAGTGGAATGGAAGGGCGTACGACGTACATCCCCTTGGGGGAGGTGGCTAGCTTAGATTTAGCACCGGGCCCCAATCAGGTTAGTCGCGAGAATGGCAAGCGCCGTGTGGTCGTCAGCGCCAACGTTCGCGGGCGAGATATCGGCTCATTTGTTTCCGAGGCACAAAGCCGTTTGTCCGAGGTAAAAATACCGGCTGGCTATTGGACCGTTTGGGGTGGAACCTTCGAGCAACTGGAATCGGCCTCCCAACGCCTAAAAATTGTGGTCCCTGTCGCATTGCTGCTGGTTTTCACACTGTTGTTCGCCATGTTTGGCAATGTGAAGGATGGACTACTGGTGTTTACCGGCATTCCATTCGCGCTAACTGGCGGGGTTGTGGCGCTGTGGTTGAGGGATATCCCGCTTTCAATCTCTGCAGGAATCGGCTTCATTGCGCTGTCCGGTGTGGCGGTATTGAACGGCCTAGTGATGATTTCCTTTATTCGAAACCTGCGAGAGGAGGGGCGAACTCTAGATGAAGCAATTCATGAAGGCGCATTGACCCGCTTGCGTCCTGTGTTGATGACAGCCCTGGTTGCCTCTCTTGGCTTTGTTCCAATGGCAATTGCCACAGGAACTGGTGCAGAGGTCCAGCGTCCGCTTGCGACTGTAGTGATTGGTGGAATTCTATCGTCGACTGCTTTGACGCTTCTTGTGTTGCCTCTCCTCTATCGCCTTGTCCATGGAAAAGATGCCGAAGAAATTGACTTCGCATCTGTTCCTGACAGTTCGAAAAATTAACTACTCATTTTAGTGGAATCTGTGTCCAGTTCGTCATGTGGCTAGCTGGACACTATTCCATCTAATCAACCTTTATCTGCAAAGACGTAGTGCTAAAGCATGACTATAAAAAGCGTTTGGCATTTTTTTGAATAGGGCTAGGCTAGTCATAAGATGCTTCATAATTCCCATTCTGAATTATTCCACGACGGCCCTTTAATTTTTGTGGCGTTGGTGCTTTTATTTTTTGTCAGTCGTTTTTTAATAGAGAGGCATCTAGAGAAAAGAAACAAAAGAAAGTCATATGCAAAAAGCCTCCCTAACCGATTGAAAAGGCATCCAAGGAAGCATAGAAATCCTAACAGTAAAAATGAGACATAACAAAGATGGCTTGTTATGAACATTCCACATTTAGGAGAAATAATTGCATATGGCGGATATTCCAAATTTAAATTCTATTGCACTCCCTCTTAGAGGTACAACTACCAAAGAGGGGAGTAATGAGAAATACAATACTCAACAAAGCTTTTCAAAAATATTAGAGCATTATCACTTAATAAATAATCCTAGTGATACACAAAAATTGAAAAACAACACTCCTGATTCTACGCGCCTTTTAAGCAATAATAACGCACGTGGCGGAAAATCTGACTTTCTGGAGAATATGCTGAGTATACGAGCCTATCGGCAACAATTAATTGCTTCAAACATTGCTAATTCCGATACCCCTGGGTATAAGGCTCAAGATATTGAAATTAATGAGTCAATTGGTGTAATGAATCGCGATTCAATGGCGTTAGCAAAATCAAGCGCTAGCCACATGTCAGGAGTCACCTTAAGTAAGGTTAATACTTTTAATTTAAAATATCGCGTTCCATATCAAAGCAGTGCTGATGGCAATACTGTTGAAATGGATATTGAACGACAACACTTTGCTGAAAATGCTGTTATGTACCAATTCACTTTGGATCGTGTCGGAGGTGAGTTCAAGGATATGGCTGAGTTGCTTAGGAATCTGAAATAGTAATTTAGTGAATTTATTTCTGGCGAAAGAGAGTAAATCGATTGCATCGAAGTATTTGTCACATGCTCAACCATATGCGGCAGGATGATGGTTTTTTGCTGATTGTCGTAGGGGTTCTAGCACTGCTCATATTTTTGTTGTTATTGATTTTTGCTACTTGGCGGGAAGAGCGATGGATTCGCATTGTCAAATTTTTTAACTCGCTATTTCGGTTATAAAAATTGAAATTAATAAATGCGTTTTTTAGTTTTAAAATCTATTTTAGAGTAGCGGGTGAACTTTTTTTGGGGGCGCAGTTAATGATGGCGGATATAGGCTACTCATCAGGGACCTGCACCTGCCATCTGAAGACCACTGATCGGGAGCAATCCTGATGAAGCAGGTCGACATGGGGGGTATCGCCACAGCTCTGATCGCGGCGCTCCTTTTCGGTGCCAGCCCCCCATTGGCCAAGCTGCTGTTGGTCCATACCAACCCCTGGCTACTCGCGGCCCTGCTGTACCTAGGCTCAGGTCTTGGTCTCCTTCTGCTTCGCCGCTTCTGGCGGGTGCCGGCGGTGTCCCTGCCAGGACTCGAGTGGGGCTGGCTAGCCGGAGCCATCCTGGCCGGCGGCGTGGTGGCCCCGGTCTTGCTGCTACTCGGCCTAGCGCGGATGCCGGCCTCCGGTGCTTCCCTGTTGCTCAATGCCGAGGGAGTATTCACCGCCTTCCTGGCCTGGTTTGTCTTCCATGAGAACTTTGACCGTCGGGTTGCCCTTGGTATGGTGACCATCGTTGCCGGCGCCCTGGTCCTGTCCTGGCCAGGGGAGGCCAGCTTCGCCGGCAGCCAGGCCGCCTTGCTGGTCTTGAGTGCCTGCCTGGCCTGGGCGGTGGACAACAACCTGACGCGCAAGGTGTCCCTAGCCGATGCTTCCTTTATCGCCATGACCAAGGGGCTGGCAGCAGGTGCCACCAACCTAGCGCTAGCCCTGGCGCTCCATGCTCCGTGGCCGGCTCCTGGCATTGTTACGGGAGCCCTGTTCCTGGGACTGGCCAGCTACGGCGCCAGCCTCATCTTGTTCGTGGTGGCCCTACGCCACCTGGGGACGGCACGTACTGGTGCCTACTTCTCGGTAGCCCCCTTTCTCGGCACGCTGCTGGCCATCGCCCTGCTGCAGGAGCCTGTCACTCCCCAACTCGCCCTGGCCGGTGCCCTGATGCTGCTGGGGGTATGGCTGCACCTGACCGAGCGCCATGAGCACCCCCATGTGCACAAGTCTGGCAGCCACGAGCACACCCACTACCATGGCGACGATCCCCATCACGACCATCCCCATGACCCGCCTGTGGCGGCCGGTACCCGCCATCGTCACAGCCATGTCCACAGGACACTGCAGCACAGCCACCCGCATTTTCCTGACATGCACCACGAACACCGTCACTGAGCCGGAGTGCATGTGGAGCACCTCGCTCCACAAACTTGCGGTTCCTGTACTTATGATGGTTTTTTGTGTTCAGCCCCGAGGACTTATTGACCTCCTTAAGCAGTCGCAAGTGAGTATTCGCATAAATCTTGCCTCCTAGTGGCGCCAGAAGGCGCATCCCAACATTGCCATTGAATGGCGTATCAGACTGCCAGCGAGCTAGAGAATGAGCATTACAAACTAAGGATAGGTGCGACATATCCATCTCGAACATCGCGAAAAAGTCCGGACCATGAATCCAGGCCTTGCCCTAAACCATCTATGTACTAAATCCCAAATGCGTTTCCTGCACCCAACAACGTAGCCACTCCCAAGATGGCAAAAATGACTGCTGCAATGCCATGAACCAGGCGTACAGGGATTCGATGAGCTACACGGTCTCCCAGGAGTACTGCAGGCACATTCGCTATCATCATCCCAAGGGTCGTTCCAGCCACAACGAGAGCGAGACTCTGGAACTGGGCAGCCAAAGCGACCGTAGCGATCTGGGTTTTATCGCCCATTTCGGCTAAGAAGAAAGCGACAAGGGTAGTGCCAAAGACACTCATCTTGGCCAGTTGGGTTTCTTCCTCATCCAGCTTGTCCGGAATGAGGGTCCAGATTGCCATAGCGATAAACGAGACTCCCAGCACCCAGCGAAGTGCTTGGGGGGGCATCAAAGTGGTAATCCAGGTACCAACCGCGCCGGCAAACGCATGATTGGCGAGGGTTGCCGCCAGAATGCCCAGGACGATAGGGATTGGCCGCCGGAACTTGGCTGCCAGGAGAAATGCGAGAAGTTGGGTTTTGTCGCCGATTTCGGCCAGGGCTACGATGCCCGTTGAGACGAGGAATGCTTCCAAAATGACTCCCTGGCCGGACAAATACCAATGACCACACCGCTCCCGGCCATTCCGAGTCGATGTGGTCAAAGGTCTTGCCAAGTTCAGGAACCGCCCGCACCACGGCCAGAAGACCGAGTCTGTTGATACGGGCCCCTCCAATAGATGGAGGGAGGCTACTCCCCAATGACGGGGGCGATACTAGAATGAAAGACATCATCTGTCTATCTCGGGCATGTTACTTAGTGGTATTGGGGCCTGGAAAGTACTTGTTGGATAGGTGCCAAATATCTCTGGAAAGCACTGAGTAGGCAGGGTGGCTGCCTTGTTGCGTCACTGGGTGGTAGGTTTGGTGAGAATACTCACGCAGGCACAGCCTGAGCTAAGCCACTCGAGAGCGAGGGGGGCTGAATAGCAACTGTTTCCTCTGCTTCGTACGGTTTCCGAGTCATGGTTTCCTAAAAAACACGATCACACCAAATAACAAACCATTATCACTTCTTATATTTTGTCAATTTCTCACCTTGTGCTATCGCAATTCAGTATGTACTATCGTATTACGTAATACGGTACGAAATTCGAGGATGCCATGGCCAGAGCCGGAATCTACAAATCAGAAGTTGTCAGAGCGCGTAACAACCTGCTGGCGATGGGGCGCTATCCATCGATTGACGCCATCCGTGGCGAACTGGGCAACACGGGCTCCAAAGGTACGATTCACCGCTACCTCAAGGAGATCGAGGAAGAGGAAGGCGGGAATACCGGTACCCAGGTTGCGGTCAGTGATGCCATTCAAGACCTGTCAGCCAGGCTGGCCGAACGTCTGCATTTGGAAGCCGATCAGCGCATGGCGGCGCTGACCGATAAGCACAAGGCGGAAATTTCAGCGCTGAACGACACCATCATCGCGTTACGTAATGAAGTCGATTCCTTCCGCAGCCAGTCTGAGCGTCAGGTATTGGAGTTGTCGGCAGAGAAGACCACCCACAGCGAAACCCTGAGCACGCTTCAGGAAGAGAGAATCGTTCGGGCGCAAATGACGCAGCGTATCGAGGATATGGAGGGGCAACTGGCAAAGGAAGAAATGCACCGCATATCGCTGGAAGAAAAGCATCAGCATGCCCGGGAGGCGCTGGAGCATTTCCGCACAGCGGCGAAGGAGCAACGTGAGCAGGATCAGCGGCAGTTCGAACAGCAGATTCAGTTCTTGCAGGGGGAACTGCGTGGAGCCAAGGAAACGGTGAATGCGAAACAGCAGGAGCTCATCCGCAGCCACGAGGACAATGCCCGTCTTTCCAGCGAGCAGGCCCATCTTCGTAGCGAGTTGCATCGCCTGGAAACCGAAATTCGACCGCTACGTACCGCCCGGGAACAATTGGCGGTCTTCGAACTGAAGAATCAACAGCTGGAAGAGCGTTTGGCCCAGAGCACTACCCGCCTTGATCAACTGAAAGCGGACAACCAAAGCTGCACGGAGAAATTGCAGGATACACATCAAGCCGGACTCCGTCTGGAGGCTGAACTGACTGCAGCGAAAGCCGTGTTAGCCAGCCAAGAACAAATCCTGCAAAGGATCACTACCAGCCAGCCCCCCGCAACGAAAGGCAGCGGACAGCGCAAGGGAAGTGCAGAGAACCAAGAATCGCTCTTTGAACCGAAAAAGTAATAGGAGGATCAGTTGTCGCGCAGCAGTTTGGCACCTCGTCACATGCTTTCAACGATACCATGCTCATAAGTAAAGCGGACTACAGAGGGTGGCATGGATTCCAACGAGTGCATTCGACCGCCGGGAACCTACTACGACATCATCGCTCATCCGGTCGATCGGAAGCGTGCCATCGAGGTGGCGATCGTTCAGGACCATCGCTTCGCTTTCTTCTATTGGCTCAAATGGCGAAACAAACAAGCTGATCAGCCCAATCCGCCAGCCTTGATTTCTTTGGATTGGCATCAAGATCTTGTTCCGCCCTGTGACCTCGAATGCGAGTGGCTCAGCGCACTTGATGCAGATGATTATAAGGCTGTCGGTTACTTTTGCTGGGATAAGCTACATGTCTTAAACGATGGTCACATCCTGGCCGCGGCTTACCTCAACTTGATTGGTGACATTCACGTTGTGCAGAAGCAGCGTGATGAATGCCCGGAGGACTTCGTGGATGTCGACGGACGGAAGCACCTGGTCTGCTGCTATGACTCCGTGGAGCAATTAACAGAGGCGGTTTCAGGGCTGAAATATGATTCGGCTATCCTCGATATCGATCTGGATTACTTCACCGAAAGTCCGGACTCATGCGGAGGAGGCGACCAGCTTCAACTGGTCGGCCAAGATGAAATCCAGGCATGCCTTGATCCAACAAGTCCGTTCATGTCGTGGATTTTCCCGCGAATGACGGGAATGACTATTGCGACTGAGCCTGAATTCTGTGGTGGGTTAATGAACTCAAATCAATTGTTCAACGTAGTGTGCGGTACGTTATTTGATCCGCCGCTGTTGAGCCACAGGCCTGGCTGGCGCCACCAGTTGAAGTAGTTGACGCCAAAAATTTCTAAATCAAATCCGTCGGTTAAAAGCGATTTTCGAGGATTTCGTATGAATCCCGGCCGACCCTC